>NZ_AP022566.1 GCF_010727325.1 Mycolicibacterium alvei | reverse complement strand
AAGTAGCGAAACCTTCTCCGGTCGTACACCGGCGGATGTGAGACTCAGGCAACCTTGAGGCAGGCGGTCTCGCGCCACCGCGGAAAGCGCACGCCGCCGCCGTGCGAATGGCGGCCCGCGACGCCGACCGCCATCTAACTCCTTAGAGCAGCAGACTGACAGAACGCCCTATCGTGAGGCGTATCTGAATCCCGAGTAGTTCGAACGAAAGGTCCAATCACACGGTGGAACACGATCTACCTCGTCGGATAAGACCCGGTGTGGCCATCACGATCACCGCGGTAGGCCTACTGCTTGCGGTCGCTGCTTGCTTTTTCCCGGCCATATTCGGTGCGGCATACGGCAACTTTCACTCGCTGTTGGCAACAGTTCTGATCAATATCGGGACTACGCTCATGCTTGCTGCGGCCCTGATCGTGGTCGACAAATGGCTGGTGCACGTTGAACAAGCAGCGGAACACCGGGCTACCGAGATTGTCGATGACCGAACGCGCGAACTTCGATCTCAGACTGAGGATCTAGCGACGCGCGTCGCAGCACTCCAAGAGGCGCTCGACGGTCGGCTGGCCGAGAAGGATGCTGACCGTGCTGACAGGTTCGCGAACGTTGCTCGGGAAGCTTCGTTCGACACTGTCACTTCAGCACTCGAGGCTGCCAACGACGTCGGGGCTCTCGCGACTGGCTCGGTTGAAGTTCCATCGGGAACTGATTTAGACGCACCCCGCGTCTTCATGTGCTGGGCACCCCGAGCCGAAAGCGACGATCGCAGAAGCAGCGACCAGAGTGAGCCGCTGCTGTTCCTCAGCGTTGACGGAGCTGACCGGACACACGTTGCCGTTGAGTGGCCTGACGACAAGGCCGCAATCGAAGTCCTCGAAGAGCTTCTTGATGAACTGAACCGCTCTGGAAACGCTCGCCTAGCGCAAGCATTTTCGCCTGAGGCACTCTTCGCGAACCTCGCCCGCGCACTGTCCGAGGCAACACGGATCCGCACAGACTCGTCCGGATCGGGGTTTACCGGTGCGACGTACGAATGGTTGGCGGAGGGATGGCTAGTTACCGATAAGGGGCTGTTCAGCACCGATCACGGCCTCGTTATCGACCAGGGGAGCATCAAGTTCCCCGTGCCGATGATGACACCGCGAGAGATCAGAGCTGCAAGAATACCTGCACAGCAGTTTGCGTCACCCGACGGAGTGGATCCACAGTTTTGGGAACTCGCAGTCGAGCGGACCAAGCACCACGTGCTTTCGCAACGAACCACTTCAAACCTGGGTCTTGGGCCGATACCGGATGCATACACATCAAGGACATCGCCTCGACGCCACCTGCGGCATCCGTCGAACCAAGACAAGGAGACAGACACGCCCAACATGCGGCCAACCGAGACTGAAGCTTAAGCTGATATCTGTTGACTAGGAGTACATCTGGATCATTTCCGGCCTGTACGCGACCGCTATTCGCGACCAAGCTCCTACCGGAAATCACGAGGATGACACTCCAAGAGCTTGATGATCTTGTCGCGCATCGCACTGTATTGATCGGTGTGACTGCGACGTTCAGTGAAGAGCAGTCTTCGTGCTCCGAGTAGGCGCGCTTCGAACTTCGGATGCGCGAAGAGTGTTTTCCAGTCAGCTTCGGCACAGTCTCGACGCACAACATAGGTGGCGTGTCGTCCTGCTAGGGGGCTGATCGCAACGGCGTCCTCCCCAGACCCGTTGTCGGACTCGATAGCTAGGACCAGATAGCGGATTCCGATACCGTCGGAGGAGTCCGAGCCTCTGTGCCAGACACATCGGAGTGCTCCGAAATGCTTCTGCAGATCTTCCAGGACGGTTAGGCGATGTTCGTCAATGCGATAGCCGCTGTACCGCTTGGAGGCACGCACCTCACCGAGGAACTTCCGAAGCTGTTCCCCCTGCGGGAGTACCTGGAATGCGAGATCTGGTGTCGCTTGATGTGCCAGAGCCCGTAAACCGGCGGCGCTATCGCGAAATGGTCGCAGGAAGTCGTACCGCTTCAGTTGCAGTGCGGCGAGGCTCGCGCGCGAGTTGAAAATGAACTTTGCCAGGTTCGCGCCATCTGTACTCAAGAGCCTTTCGACGGTGCCGATTTGATCGGTGAGCCGTTGTGTTGCCCCTTCCAGCCGCAGACTGGTCTCGATATGTTCCCTGGCCGATGGTTGAAGCTGGCCTAGCATGTCCCACAGGCGTTGCCCATTGCCTGCACTGGCGATGGTGAGAATCACGGCACGGCGGAGAAAGTCGATAGCGGCCCTAGTGCGGCGCAATTCGGCGTCTAGGGAACGGGTCCCTTGGGTTATGCCGACGACCCTGCGGAACTCTCTCTCCAATCCGTGTTCCGCAAGATCTGGTTTCGTGAGAATCGAGCCGTGGTCGCGCACCAAAGCTGCCTTTCCTGGTCGATGACGACTGCAAGGGCTATGAGGTCCTGATGCGCAGTTGTAAGTCTCGGATCGCTGTGCGTAGGACGGATTGCGGCGTAGCGCCATGTCAGATAGGTATATTCGTTCGACCCGCTCGGGGCGAACTGTTGCAGGCAGGTAAGGAACGCTTCTCGGTCGGCTCGCCGCTCCGACTTTCCGGCGACGATGTCTGCGACAGCCTCCAAATCTATCGTGACTGCTAACCGTGGCAAGCCGGGGACTCGGTCACGGGGGCGATTGATCGCAGCCGCTTCGCAATTGAGGGAGGACCTGGTAGCGCCCACACCTCCAACGCCCTGCGTCCCCTCCAACTTTGCCTTGTTCTGGGCGCTCGATTTGGCGTCGTCGCGATTCCGTTGAGCCGGTAGACGTCCCTTGTGTCTCGCGACTATTCGTCGTAGCCGTGCCTCCGAAAGCCCGTACTTGGCCTTCCATTCCCCCAATAGCTCTTCAATTGCCTTGCTGGGGTTCTCCGATGTCTCTGCAAGTAGATACCGCCTGGCGATGTCGAGAGCATCCTGGGGCCTGATCGGAGCTGGTCGAGACTTCACCCCGGCGTTGCCGGAACTGTGTTCCGCAGCAACGGTGGGCTGTGGCTTCGGCAGTCGTGCTTCCGCTGCTACAACTGGTTCGGCACCCCGAAGGGCTCTCTCAGCAGCATCCGTAGCTGCTGCACCACCCGCTTCGCCAGCAGCCAGCCTGCGCAACTTGTCACTGGCAACCAACTGGCGCAGCGCCGACCTCGAAATCCTGTACCTGGCTTCATATTCCCGAAGCAGATCGTCGGCGGCCTGGCTCGGATTCTCCGAAGCAGCAGCGAGCCGATAGCTCCTGTAGATGTCGAGGGCATCGGCGGAGGTGAGCCGCGAGGATTGACGCTTGTCACCAGCTATTTTTGGCTGGGCGGAGGCGGCGCTCTCTATTCGTGGTCGCTGGACCTTGCGGCCGGCCACATCCAGCGGGGTGGGGATCGTGCTTGCTGCTCGTCGTTGATCCTTGGCGCCAGCTGCTCTCGGAGCCGGATGCGGGACTCCATACGCTTCCCGCAACCGTCTGGCAACAGGTGCCTCGACCGTCGAGGATGCGGACTTTACGCGCTCGCCCTCCTCATTAAGCCGAGCCAGGACCTCCTTGCTCGTGACGCCGAGCTGCTTGGCCAACTCGTGGACCCGCGCCTTGCCAGCCACTTTTAGAGCTTCACCTCACCCATCTCATGAGCCCGCCAATCTTGCGGCGGACGCTACACACCCGAAGCTACTTCGTATCCCCGACAATCTGCCCAGCCCCGGTGGCCGCCGTATGGGCCTGCTCATCTTCTGCAGAGACAACCTGGTAGAACCACTTGGCAATATCGGACATGAGATGCGACCTGCCCGGCGCATTGGTGAAGAAGTAGTCACTCATCTTTTCGTGCGCACCTTGGTTGTCGGCGACCGCACCCGTAACCGCATCATCGAAGTCGGGCGACTCTACGAACTGCTTGGCGGAGTTGACCTTGGCCTGCTGCACCAGCGCATGGTCGTCGAGCAGCGTTCGTAGGAGCGCTTCGAGGAACGACACCTTCTGCGACTGAGTGAAATCCTCGGACCCGAAGAGGTCGTTGAGGCGATCGAGAACCTGTTGGAAAGCAACCATTTTCGGGTCCCGCTTCTCACCCGATCCGGCCGCAGTGACGCCGGACAAGCCGACACGTACACCGAGGCCGATGTCGATGCGACCGCGGTCAACCTGCTTGACGTGCTTGAGCACTACATCAGACAGATCGATGGGCGCTGTGTAGTTTTCCGACTGGATGAATCTGTCGAGAAGTCGCAGGTAGATCTGCTTCTTCTCCAACTCGGGATCGCCGTAGTCGATGATCTGCGACATGAAGTCGTAGAGGCGGACGAAAGACCCGACGTCCTTGCGGAACATGTCCAGCTCGGCGAGCGCGGCCTTGTCTCCCTCGCCGCCGTTGTGGATCAAGGCCGCGGTATACCGGTCAGCGAAGCGCTTCTGGCCCGGGCCGACCGCGCCGGCAAGGGCGCTGTTGCCCTTGCTCTTCACGAAAGCTTCAGCGCACTGGTCGATCTCGGCCTGGGTGTAGATTGCGGCGCTATCGAGCTTTGCGGCGAGGTCGTGCACCAAGTTCGGATCGGTCGCAGTCTCCAGGAACGCATCGGTGAAGTACGGCTCGAACGCTTCCTTGATCGCAGCGGGCTCGTTGACGAAGTCCACGACCTGGGTCATGGCCGCGGTCTTCACGATGCCCGACGGGGTGCGGTAGGTGCGGTTCAGTCGAGACAGAGTCTGCACGGCCGTCACCCCGGACAAGATCCGGTCGACGTACATCGCGCAGAGCAACGGCTGATCGAACCCGGTCTGGAACTTATTTGCGACAATCATGATTTTGTAGTCGTCGCCGCGGAACGCGGTGCGCAGATCGTGCACGCCTGGGTTCATGGTCGCTTCGGTGAAGTCATTCGGGCCAGATTCGGGATCCTGCACCGCACCGGAGAACGCGACTAGGGTGCCGTAGCCGTAGCCTTTCTTGGCGATGTAGTCGTCGATCGCGAGCTTGTAACGGACGGCGGCCTTACGGGAGTCGGTGACGACCATGGCCTTGGCGTGCCCGTCAAGTAGTCCGGCAACGTTCTCGCGGAAGTGCTCGACGGTTATCGCGGCCTTCTGCGAGATTGTCTGCGGGTTGAGCTTGACCCAACGCATCACTGCTTTGGTGGCTTCGTTCTGGTCCACCTCGTCACCGCCACCCGCGTTCTGCCCAATCTGGAAGGCGAGCTTGAACGAGTGATAGCCGGTCAGTACGTCGAGGATGTAACCCTCTTCGATGGCCTGTTTCATCGTGTAGACGTGGAACGGCACCGGGTTCTCGCCCGGCGCCGGCTCGCGGCCAAACAGTTCGAGGGTCTTGGCTTTTGGGGTGGCGGTGAAGGCAAAGTAGGAGATGTTCTCCGATGCCGCTCGTTCAGTGGCTTCGGCGGCCAAGACGGCCTCGACGTCGATCTCTTTGCCTTCCTCGACCTCCTTGAGCTCCTCGGCGGTCAACACCGCCTTCAATTTGCCGGCGACCTGACCAGACTGTGACGAGTGCGCTTCGTCCGCGACGACGGCGAACTTCTTCCCCTTGAGCCCCTTGTTTTCTCGAATCGCCTGCATCGCGAACGGGAACGTCTGGATGGTGACGACGATGATCAGTTTCCCGTCGGTGAGCGCCTTTGCCAGAAGCCCTGACTTCGAGGCGCCAGCCTTCGCTGCCTCGTCACGGTCGATTGCCACGACGATGCCCTGGTCGTTGTCGATCTGCTTGATTGCGTCCTGCAGTTGAGCGTCGAGGACGTTGCGATCAGTGACCACGATGACGGAGTCGAAGACCTTCTGATCGTCGACCTGCAACCGGGCCATCCGGTGCGCTGTCCATGCGATCGAGTCGGTCTTTCCGGATCCCGCAGAATGCTGGATCAAGTAGCGCTTGCCAACGCCCTCGGTGGTGACCGCCGCAGTGAGTTCGGTGACGGCTTCCCACTGATGGAAGCGGGGAAACCGCAGCGCTGCCGACTTGCTGGTCTTCCCGCTGATCGGGTCGGTCGAGGATTCGTGCTTGATGTACATAAGCCGGCCCAAGATGTTCAGCCACGCGTCGCGCTGCAGCACCCGCTCCCAGAGGTAGGACGTGCGTGACCCGTTGGGATTCAGGGGATTCCCGGCGCCGCCCGTTTCGGATCCGCGGTTGAACGGCAAGAAGTGCGTTTTCTCACCGGCCAACCGAGTGGTCATCCACACCTCGTCGTTCGATACCGCGAAGTGCACCAAGGCCCGCGCGCCAGCCATGAACAACGGCTGCAGTTTCCCGGACACCGGGTCCTTTGGCAGTCGCGATGTCCGGTACTGGGTGATGGCATCGGCGACCGTCTGTGTGAAATCCGTCTTCAGCTCTGCAGTGGCCGCAGGCAATCCGTTGACGAAGAACACCAGATCTACCGATTGATTGCCGGCGGTCGAGAAGTGCACCTGGCGCATCACCCGCACCCGCACCGCTGCGTAGTCGGCGTTGCGCTTGGCATTCAGCGTGGACTCGGGTTTGAAAATGCACATCTGGAACTTCGCAGCCAGATGCGAGAACCCTTTACGCAAAAGGTTGAGGGTGCCGCCACCGTTCTCCAACGGCAGGTCGAGCACTTTCACAATCCGGTCGAGCACCTGCGCCTGCTGCTTGGCAACATCCTTCGAGCCGGGCTTGACGACTTTCTCCAGCTGGTCGGGCTGGGTGTCCGCCAACCAGCCGAGGACATCCTCGGGGAACAAAGCGCGTTCCTTGTCGTACCCAGTGTCGTTCGACGAGTACTCCCAACCGTGGGCGCCAAGATACTCAGCGAGCTCTTTCTCAAACTCGATCTCGTTGTGCTGCGCCATCACGCCACCTCGTTCCGCACTTCGATCTGCCCGGTCACCGCCGCGGTGATCAGCGCCGAACGGCGCTCACGGGCAAGTTCAACGAAACGCTCCGACTCGGCGATCAGTATGTCGATCTTCGACGTTTGCGCATCGAGGGCATCAATGATTCGGTCTTGTTCGTCGAGAGGTGGGAGGGGCAGCACCAACGACCGAACCATCCCGCCAGCGACCTTGAACGTCCCTACTGCCGTCCGGGCCTGAGCCCTGACCTGCGCCCTCGTAGCCGTCGCATTGCACGCCCAAACGAAGAACTCAGGCAACATAGAAGAGTTCACCCGAACGCGGATCAGTAAATCTGGATAGATGTACTCATCCGTCGCGAAGTCAGCTCCGACCAGCCCAGCTCTCGCTACAAGGTCAACATTCCCGTTGCCGCGAACAAGCAGGATGTCGTTCGGGTAGAGCCGATAGTCGTCGACATTGATACCGGCCCGATCGACGACTTTTGTCACTTCCGGACCGATGTTCACCCGGCCATCTCTGATCGCGCCGAGCGAGAGCGACTTCACGCCCTCCGCGGGGCCTGCCTCTGGTGAAACTCCGTTTGACGGCCCGAATGAGAGAACGTGCTTCGCACGAATCGCTTGCCAACCATCGGGCAGCGATGGGATCCAAGAATTGCCGGTCGCAATCTGCGCCTTACTCGATTTCGCTCCCGCCGTTAGGAGCGAATCCACAACGGCTACTCGTCTGGCCCGAAGCAGGTCGATGAGCCGCTGCTGCTCATCGATGAGCGCATCAATCTGGGCCGTCTCTCGGTCCAGGAAGTCGGCGATGGCGCACTGTTCAGATGGCTCTGGCAGGTGACAATCGATCGTTTTCAAGACCGAGAACGGGACCTCAGTAGTTCGAACATTCGCCTGATCACCCGCACCGATCCCCCGCTCCCGCTTTATGAGTTCTTCGGTGAACCAGGCTGACTTCATCACGTACACCACGTATCTCGGGTCAGATCCGTTGATCGCCCGCATGACTTCGTAGTGGTACGTGACGAGCCCATCTTCCTGGGCCACGCCCATCGCTCCTGCTCGGATGCTCATTTTGTTGAAAACGATGTCGTTTGCGCGACAGACTTTGTACGCGTCCAACGAATCCGCACGCTGTGGACGGTCGGTAAGTTCGGAACGCCTCAAGACGCCTCGTGTCTGCGATACTGACAACAAGGGGAGATCGATGCCTGGAATGCGCTCATCGATTCGCTCCATTGCCGAGCCAAACCGGCTCATCCCTCCACCTCCCGAAGCAACTCCATGATTTTCGCGACCTGTTTGTCTAGGTCAGCGTCGATCTCGGCTAACAGTCGGGGCGGGACATACTTATAGAAGTGCCGGGTGAAGGGGATCTCGTAACCTACCTTGGTTTTCGCCGCGTCGACCCAGGCGTCGGGAACGTGCGGCAGAACCTCGATCTCGAAGTACGCCTTGATAGTCTCCGCGCGAGCGGCGTCGCCCGACGTGTTCCCACCGTAGTTGAACGGGATGTTCTCCGTGTCCCGCAGCTTGGCGTCGGGCTTCGGGTTGCCCTTCCGGTCCGTCGACACCTTGCCCGTCTCGGTCAGCAGCGGCCGCTCCACCGTGACCGCCCAGTACCCGAAATCGTTGGCGGTGAATACCTTCGAATAGTCGGGGTCGGCCTCGTCGAACGCGTCGTAGAGCGCCAGAATCCGGTCGCGGGCGTCGGCATCAAGCTCGCGGTTCTTGGAGCCCAGACTCTTGCGCATCTTGGTCCAGAACGATGTCGCGTCGATCAACTGGATCTTGCCAGCACGCTCAGGACGCTTGGCGTTGTCCAGAATCCAGATATACGTGGCGATGCCGGTGTTGAAGAACATATTCGTCGGTAGCGCAACGATCGCCTCCACCAGGTCGGATTCGAGCAGCCACTGTCTGATCAAGGAGGGACCCGACTCTGCTGCTCCGTTGAACAAGGGCGATCCGTTGAGAACGATGCCGGCGCGGCCACCTCCGTCGTGCGCTGGCCGCATCTTCGATGCCAGATGCGACAGGAACAGCATCTGTCCGTCCCCAATTGACGGTAAACCGTGGGAGAAGCGCGAATTCTGAGCTAACGCCTCCTTTTTCACAGACTCCTGCGACGCCTTCCAATCCACCCCGTACGGCGGATTGGACATGCAGAAGTCGAAGGTGCGATCGAAGAAGAGATCGTCGTCCAGTGTGTCGCCGAGCTTGATGTTCCCGACGTCCTGGCCTTTCGCGATCATGTCGGACTTGCAGATCGCGTAAGACTGGTCGTTGATCTCCTGCCCGTACAGCCGCAGCCGCGCACCGGGGTTACGTTCGAGAAGTCGCTCCTCGGCGACGGAGAGCATGCCGCCGGTGCCCGCGGTGGGGTCGTAGATAGTCCGCACGGTTCCAGGTTCGAGCAGAGCAACGTTGTCCTCGGCAAACAACAGATCGACCATCAACCGGATCGCGTCACGCGGGGTGTAGTGCTCACCGGCCTCCTCGTTGGAGGCTTCCGCGAACTTAAAGATCAAATGCTCGAACAGATCTCCCATTTCGGCGTTGGACACAGAGTTTGGGTGCAGGTCCACCTCCGCGAACTGTGACGTCACGAGGTACAGCCGATTCTTTTCGTCGAGTGTGGCAAGTTCGTTCTCGAACTTGAACCGCTCGAACACATCAATGTTGGCCGAGAACCCGGTGATGTAATCCATCAGGTTGGCGCGCAGACCCTCCGGATCCTTCAGGAGGAGTTTGAAATCGAACGGGCTCGTGTTGTAGAAGGCGAGGCCGGTTTTCCGCTTCACCTGCACATCCAACGCGCCTCCGGAGTATTTCTCGGCTAACTCACGCACCTCGTCACGAGTGGGTTCGAGGATGCAGTCCAGACGCCTCAGGATTGTGAAGGGCAGGATCACCCCGCCGTATTGGTGTGGCTTGTACACACCACGGAGCTGGTCGGCGATGCCCCACACGAAGTTGCCCAGCTTGCTCAATTGACTCTCCTTCTGAAACTGCCCTTATCGTGGGTGCCGCACGAGTGTGACACCCCAGTTCTGACGGACCGCGGGTTCACTCGTTGTCGCCCATCGGCGCGTCGTACCGCACTGCGTCGAGGATCGCGGTGGCGGAAGCTGCAGCGGCCTCGGCCAGCTCCGCGGCATGTCGAGCAAGTTGCTCGATCTCACGTAAAGCTTCGACTAGGCGTTCCTGATCCGGTAGCGGGACCAGCGGAATCTCAAGGTCCCGCAGGTCAACGCGTTGAATTGACGCACCCTTCTTGAATCGCTCGTTCCAGCTGCCGCACAGGCACCGTGCTACGTAGTGCGGTTCACATTGCTTGTCATCGACCCGCAGCCGATATACGCCGCTGCCGATGATTCGGCCGCCCTGCTCATCGACCGCCGCCCGGACGGCATTCCAGGTCGTCACCAGCACGTCGCCGGCTCGCGTTCGTTCGTCGCGTCCGCCTGCCAGGCTTGGCTGTCCATCGGTCGGCAACTCGTCGAGCACCGGTAGCCCGTCGCGCACCTCGCTCGGCGTAATCAGCACAACGGCATCTGCCTCGTCAAGGTCGTCCCGCTTGATGCGTCCGTTCTGAATCGAGGCCACACCTAGTTGCACTAGTTCCTTCACGGTCAGGAGCCGCGGTGCTGCCGACGGTCCCTGCGGTACCGGCACTACCGCGCGATCCAATAACGCGGCGAGTGCGCTCTCGAGAACACGTTGCGAGTCGGAGAGACGAGCCGCCACGTCCTTCGGATCTGAGCCAGGTGTTTGTACCCAGCGCCGAGGATCGAGCTGTGCGTCATCAGCGAGTAAGTCCAACGTTGTGACCAGTGCATACGGCGGCGCGTCGACCGCCGATCCATTTAGGCAGTCGTCTAGCCACGCAAGTACGTGTGTCTCAGGACTCTCCGCTGCTGAAGCGTCGATCAGTAGGACGTCAACCGTGTTGGACGGATGCTCCGCCTGCCGCAAAACCCACAGCGCTACCGGAATAGTAGTGTGCGGCAGCATCTTTGGCGGTAGCAGAATGACGGCTTCGATCCAGCCTGATCGGAGCAGTTCGGCGCGGATCGCGGCGCTGCTGCCACGCGCCGTCAACGGTGCTATAGATGTGACGACGTATGCACTCCCATCCTTCTTCAGGTGAGCAATGGCGTGCTGAAGCCAGGCCAACTCGGAGTTGTTCGCCGGCGGTATGCCGAAGGCCCAACGCGGATCCGCGATGTTCTGGGAGCGCGACCAGTCCATGCCAAACGGAGGTTCAGCGACGACGGTGTCGGCTCGAAGATCTGGGGCAGGGTCTTCGAGCAGCACGTCGGCACACTCGAACTCGGCGTCCAGCTCGTGCAGGAAGCTGCGCATGCGAGCAAGCCGAATGGCGCGCACGTTGACGTCGTGGCCGACCAAGCGAACACCTCCAGCGCGTTTCGTCCGAGTCCGAATGAGTGCCTCAGCAATCCCGCATGCGGGGTCATAGACGAGGCCCTTGGTCGACGACGCGAGGTTCGAAAGGAGTTCTGATACGCGCGAGTTCACAATCCCGTGTTCGCCGACTCCGTACCCAGCGGCGCGACCGCGTTCACCGCTTCCGCGTCGGAGCACCTCGTCTGCCGCGATCGCCAAGCGGTCAGGTTCGATCCCGTCAACGGCGCTCACCACGGCCGCGATCGGGAGCGTGTCGAGCCGCCCGTTTGTCTCCCGCTCAACATCATCGAGGGTTGAAAGAATGTCGTCCCACCGCGCGTCGGTCGCAGTCCGCCGCAGTACATCCGCTGTTTGAGACGGACTGGCTGCCGCTATCAGCCCCCAATTCGCGTCGGCGGCTTCTAGCGACAGCTTCTTTGCACAACACAGGGCTAGAGCGAGCTCACCCGCTACCGAACCCGATACGCGTCCCCGCAGCGCGTTCAACGAATGCGAAAGCGCCGCCAGGCCGCTGTCGCGTTGAATCTGGATCTCCGGCTTCGTTTCAGCAAGCCAAGCGATGACTTTATCCAGGTCGTACAGCGGCTTAGTCGCTGACTCCGGTGCCGGATCTGGAAATGGCGGATCGCTCGGCCGCTTCCTCCAATTGGTGACTGCTCCTCGCGTTACGCCCGCCAGGTCTGCGATCTCGCTCGGAGTGAGCAGCACCCCTGCCGATTCACCCATCAGGCCACATCCATGTTCGACACGGCGGCGACAGATCGCGGCGACGGCAGCTCGGGAAGTAGCCTGACCTCCGCGGCAGCGAGCTCCAGCCGTCGCGACAAACCGCTGGCGTGTGCAACCACCGTTGTCTTCACTCCCCGCGAAGCGAGTGCAGCAATCGCGTGGGTGAAAATCCCGTCGCCTGACACCAGTACGACTTCGGTGAAGCGGTCGGCGATGTTTTCACCAAGCACTTCAAGCAGAGCCAAATCTGCGCCGTTCTGGCCTGGACACATGACGTACCTGACGCTCTTCCATACGCAGGCGAGGTCTAGCAATCCAGCTGGACCAACGCCGATCACAACCTGGTCACCAGGCTGTGCCGGGACAAACTCGCCTACGACCGCCTTGGCCCATGAGACGTAATCGCGGACAGCGGCTAGACCACCGACAACATTTTCGATATCGACCAGGACGATCCGGCGCCTAGCGATCTTGCGGCCCTCGGCGTCCTTAGGCGTTTCCGTGAATGGCATGTACTGAGGATGGCACGCAGTTGCCGCATCAGTCAAGTATCTATGCGATTCACATATTGTGTGAATTATTGATTGGGTGTCGAAGTCTTGCTCGCTCTACCGTTCTTGCTGGTGATTGTCGCCGGGTGCGGGCTTCTTGAATGCGTGCCGAACGTGTTCCAGGCGAGGACCACTGCCCGACTACGGCGATCGCCTACCCGGGGCCAGCGCGACGAGACTCACCAGCTAGGCGACGCCGCGGCCGCTAAGGTCGCCCTGCCATTCATCGAGCGCAACGGCCCGCACCTTCACCCGCTGCCCGGGCTCGTTAGGAATCCCCCGCAGTTGGTAGCTATGCGGCTCAGGCTTCCAGTCGTTCAGCACGTAGATCAGGCCCGCGGTGACCGTAGCGGTCTCCATCGTCAGGTTCATCAGACCCTTAAACCCCTTGGCGACGTGGCCGATCCAGTGAAGGCCAGAGTCAAACAGCGCGCGCCGTTCCTCGGGGTTCGTCAGCTGATTGCGGTCCTTGGTGAGGATGGCGTCGTACTTTTGCTCCTGCAGCTTGCCGAACAGCGGAACGTCCTGCTCCCCCGCCAACCCCTCGTCGTGGGCATGGCGGAATTCGTGCTCGCGGTACACGGCGCGCAGCGGCGCCAGACACCCATAGTTGATGTTCTCGTCGAGGAAGAACTTCATGCCGATCGCCGGCTTCGGCTGGCGACGTCCTCTGCGAAGTCCAGTGCATCGGCGGCGGCTGCCGCCGTGACACCCGGGTAGAAGTGGCGGAGGTCTTCGGGGTTGATCGGGCTGTCACCGCTCATCGCGTCGGCGACCGTGTCGAACGGCACCCGAGTCCCGTCAATCGTCGGCCACCCTCCGAGGCGCCGGGCATCGACGCGCAGCTTTTCACGCGGGTGCTCGAAATCCACCACCACCTCGTCGTTGCGGTGGTTGCGGAACGGCCGGTAGATGTCCGCGAGCGAGACGATGTGGTACTGACCGGGGTTCTTCACCAGATCCATAAACCCGTCGTCGGTCCACACTGCGATGCTGGCGTCGGCGACGGCGAATTTGTACTTGGACGGGTGGTCCGTGAGGTCGAACTCCTCCAAGTTCGAGAAAGCCTTGCGCACTTTCTGCAGCGAGGTACTCGCACGCAGATGTGCCACCGTCCGTAGAGCCACCAAGTCGCGGAACGAGTACAGCGGCGGTCTTTTCGGGCTGATCTCAGGCACCAGCAGGCCGGTCGACCGCCAGCTGCGCAGCTGGTGCGCGGTGACGCCGGTAAGCACCATAGTCAGGTCCTCGGGGAAGCTCACGTCACACCTCCTCCTGGACTCGACGCGCCACCGCTCACGATGGTGCTGACCATACAGCCGGGGTCTGTCAACGCGGCCGCGGTCACCGCGGCGTAACCACGGCAGGTCGGACCTCTACCCCGGATCCCCTCCAGGCGTCGGGTTTTCCTGTCCGAACCGTTGGAGCCGCTGCATCGCCCAGTCGCGGTGCTCCTGATCCGCGCGGGACCGACGCAACCTACGCTCACCGGATTCCCTCTCTCGAACCCGTGATGCGTAACCCTTGACGGCCCACCAGATGCGCGGCTCCGTGTTCGGCCCTTCGGCGTCGATCGGTCCATAGACGCGGTACCCGGCGAGCTGACGCATGTTCCACATCAGCTCGATCTCAGCCTGCACCGGCTCAATCAGCTCCCGGTCTTCCTCCGCGACGTGAAACACGAACGGGTACTCACCTTCGCCCCACACGTCGCGTGCGACGTCCACCTCGTATCCGATCTCGCGTGCGATCGAGGGCGGCAACGCGGCTGTTAAGAGCTGCACCCGTAGCTTTTTCTTCGGGTCGTCGCGATCAACCTTCCAGTCGGTGTACGCGTCGCCGAGCCGCACAATCAGATCTCGCCACTCCCGCGAATCGTCGCGCCGCTGCTGCTCCTCCCGGATCCGTTCGTCGCGCCGCTCCTGGACGTGACCCTCGATGCGGCTGGGCATCGGCGGCACCGTCTCGCGCCAAGTCCGCCGCTCGGTCTCCCCTTCAGGCAGCCACTCGATGATCATCTCCACGCCGCTGTCGTTGAAGCTGGTGAGAGCTTGGAACGCGCGGGCCTCGCCAGCTGCGATGTTCACCGGATCGTCTCCGTCGCTCAACCGAAATCCGATGCGCATGAAGTCACCGCTAAGTTCGACGGCCTGCGCAGCTGCGGTACCCGTGTTCCGCAGCTCGTACTGATTCCCGTTCGGGTGCAGACTGACGTTCCATCCGTACCGCAGACGCTCTTCCTGGGCTTCGGCGATGCCCACGCTGCGGTGGTCAGCCTCAGCTGATCTCCGAGTCTCGCGCCACGCTGCGGCGGCAACGCACAGTGCCCCGAAAGCGATCAGGCCCGACACCGCGTCGGTCCACTTGGCGTCCGTCTTCACTGCGGTGATCACCCACGCCGCGATCACAGCTGTGAGCAACACCGCTCCGACGACGATGGATGTCCGGGTGCGCCAGCCCTCGAACTTCTTCAGCATGGCCGGATCGTAGGCCGCCAGACCGACAGCAGCCCCGCTCACTCCACCGGCCGCTACACCCCGAACGCAGCCTCGCCGGCTATGCCGGCCTTCGCCAACGGCTCCCCGACGGTCGCGTCTAGGTGCGCCGCACCTACGTCCCTCCAGCACGTTGCCACGCACGAATCGACGCTGCGACCCGCACACCAACATCGGTTAGTTCCATCGGCCGTCCACGTTCTGCGCGGTTGAGTAGCCTGGCGCCGACCTCGCGCTCGATGCGGTTGATTTGGGACACCAGTGCGGCCTGACCGACGCCGAGTTTTTCGGCAGCGATAGTCAGCGTGCTGTAACGCGTTGCCGCAGCGAATCTCTCAAGCCGTTCCCACCCACCAATACCGAGCAGTGCGGGCCGGATGAGGTCGGGTGCCTCATCGGCGGCGCGTTCGGCGGCGAGGGAGGAGCTGTGGCTTACACCACCGCGCCCCCGCATGGGGATGGCGTGTGTTTTGGCCCAACGCGCCATGTTGGCGGTGCTCATTCCGGCCTCTTTGGCGATGTCGGGTAGAGCGCGTCGTTTGTTGACGTACTGGTCGTAGAGCCAGTCCCTGTCGATCGACGTCCGTGCCTGCAGACCAGGTTCCCGTAACGGGAGGCTGTAATCGCGGGCGAGGCGGGCGATGATCTGGCGGCTGACTCCAACCGTCGTCGCAATATCTTTGAGCGACATCCGCTGACGTTCGTAGAGCTCGGCCAAGTGCTCCCGTGAAAGCGTCTGTTTGGCAGTCAGATACGCGCGGTTGTAAGGAGTCGAGAGGGTCGCGCCCTCATCGCTATCCGCCCGGGGCGCGGGGTGAGTCTCCAGCAGGTAGCGCACGGTGTCGAGGCTGGTGTTCAATCGCTGCGCAGCGATCCCGAGCCTGACTCCGTCCGCCGCCGCCATGACGCGGTGCAGGCCGGCGATGTCGACTGCAGCCGGGTCGGGTCCAGGAAGTGCGAGCCCGTCGAGCACTCCCCTTGGCGGGTGCCATGTCACTGGTTCGTCGTAGATGCCCTGGTCGGCCAGGAACTCGAGGCCGTGCTCGTTGAGTGCTTGGGCGAGTCCAGGTGTCAGATGGCCAGGGAAGTCAGCGGTCTTTGTGCGAAAGGCGCTGTTGTCGTGGGCCCATGGCGATGTGTTGGCGGGCTGCCCGCTGATGCGCTCGAACAGAAAGCACCGGGCGATCCGTACCCGGACCGACCGCGGTCCCGGGGTGGCCGTGTCGCGGCAGATCTGCGCCCACACTTTGTCCGGCAGCAGCATGCTGTAGTCGACGCGGCGACGGCGTTGGTAGTCGATCGGGATGTCATGGTCTGCGAGGTAGTCGGCCATTCGGATGAGAGCGGCGCGAATGCTTGGCCACTGGTCCTGCTTTTCCAGGAGCTGCAGGATGCGGGAGACTGCGTGGCCCTCGATGGGGCTGTCTATCATGGCTGCTGCTTCGTCGAGGTGGAGCCTGCTGTTGACCAACGGAAGGATGTTGGCCAGCGCTGGGCGTAGTTGCATTTGGTGGCAGTTCGGAATTGCCAATGGCGTGACCATGTTGGCCACAGCATCGCGGGTAGTTGGCGTGCCAGGGTCGCGGTGCGCTCCGCATCCGGCACCGGCCGTGCTGGCAACGGTGTGCCGATGCGGTAACGCAGTTGATCGCTTGGATTGAGCAGCGGCCCGAGAGCGGCAAGTTGAACTGCGGTGAGCACCGGCGAGACGCCCTTGCCCCAGCCAATGTTTGTTGCGCTCACCGCCGATCCGCGCTCTCGCGATGAGGCCACCAACCATCGCAGCGCGTCCCCGGCGGACGCCACGTCGGGGCGATCCAGGGCTGTCAAAGCGGCCACCACTCCGACAGCGGCGGGCGCGGCCCGTGCGGGTGCCGCCATGCCAGGCTTCGTAGCGGTGCGGGCTGGCCGCGAGCCCAAAGGCTCGGCACTGTCCCGGTAGATGCAGTTGAGATCTTGTGGGATAAGGGCTTCCAGGTCTTGGGGTGTCGCGTAAGCCAGCACTCGACCAGCGACTGCCCGGATATCCGAGAGAACCTTGAGCCGCGGCTGCGGCAAGGTCCGATACACCCCGAACGCCAAGGTCTCGCTGTCGAGGACGGTGTTCACGGCCCACTGCGCGTGGATCACGGGGTGATCTGTGTCGAATGCGGCGACAGTCGCGCTGGTGAGGTCGGCGCCGCACCTTTGCGGGGTACGGCCAATTGCGTCCTGGGCTGGGTGTGAGCAGCGGCCTGGTTGGGGAATTGTGTCGCCGATGTGTGTGCGGAGGCGCTGGACCGCGCCGCAGTGTGGACAGGCGTCGGCGAGCATGCAGTTGTGGAGGGTGCAGGCGAATGTCCAGCCCAGGCGCCATCTCAGTCGCCATCGTCCACCGGTTTCGGCCAAACATGTTGGGCAGAATCGCGATCCCCGTGCACGTCCCCAAGGGAATGCTCGGCTGAGCATTCTGGAATCGAATTTGATGCGCACCGCGCTGCCCGAATAGTGTTGTAGCGTCATCGTTTCCAGAGCATCAACGGCGATTCCGGTTGCCGCGCTGATCGTCGCTGCTTCGTCGGGATGCAGGCACACAATCCAGGCAGTGGTACCCATCCCGTTGTACGGACTCAGTCCTACGGCGGCCAGGAGGTCTCCGAACGCGGTGTGGGTGCGGTGAGCGACCGCTTCCAGCCACGAGTCGATCGCCTCACCCCCGATCGGGCCGACGCGGATCGGCAGGGTGCGCACGGTGTTCATCCGGCCTTGCCGATCCTTGTCGTCAGGCGCCGCGCCTCGAAGGCGATCTCGAGTTCCCGGCGTGCCTTTTCCGATGCCTCGTCGTTCTTGACCAGATCCATCAGCTCACGGGATAGGAGTTCCGCACCGGTGCGCACAGCCCGTTGGCAGCCGCGATTGATCAGGGTCATGAGCGAACCGATGTGCCCGGTGCTGCGGGCAAACAGATACTCGGAGAGATCGTCGGCCAACATGCCGGGATGCTTGTCCGCGAGCACGATCCGCTTTTCCAAGGCGAGCAGCAGTTGGCGCCATTCACGCCGGCCTTCATCGGTGTCGATCACGAAAGGGCGCACGTCGAGTTTGGTGGTGCGTCTGCCGGTCTGAGCGATCACCGCGTCTTCGTAGGAATGCCCTTCGGAGAACAGCCCCCGCGCTGCCAACCCCACGCCAACGAAGATCAGGGTGACGGGAAACTCGTTGGCGATGTACTTGAAGTGGTTGCTGATCTCCACCCCGGCAGTGTTGCGCCAGCGTAGAAAATGCAGATCATCGACGATCAGCAGCCTCGTCTCACACGTCAGCACACAGTCGAGTGCTCGGTGAGCGAAATGGGCAGCGTTGCCGCGGGACATCCCCGGATGGGCAAAGAACGACAACATCGCCCGGTTGAATTCGACCATGCCGGTGTTGCCTGTCAACCCGACTCGGCACACCGGCCACCGCTCGTGGCCCACAATGGTCTCGGTTCCCTGCTCTTTGATTTCGCGACGGTGGAACTTCTTGGCGAAATCCAGTACAGATGTGGTCTTCCCGAGTCCGGGAAAGGCATCGATCGCCACCGCGCCCTTGGCTTTGTCGCCGTCCTGGGCGTTGCTGTCTACGATGTCCCACAAATCTTCGTGCAAGGCGGCCAGCTGCGGTGTCTTGATCGGGCCGAGATTGGCGTGCCATTCGCGGCGTTGACGGTTGTAGTCGTTGTAGGCATCTTCGCTGAGGTCCTCAAGCTCCTTACGAGTCAACGGCTCCGGTGAGCCCCGCGCGGCGGTGTTCACAAACCGCTGCCAACCCTCCTTGCGGGCCAACGTGAGATTGTCCAACCGGGACTCGGTCACTTCCTGTGCCGAATTCTTCTTGGCCATCACGCGTCGTCCAGTGCGTCGGCGTAGAAGTCGTTGGCATAGTCGTCGAGTTCGTCCTCGGCGTCGTCATCGCCGGTCTCAGGATCGGGTTCCTGGGTCATCTCGTCTGGGTCTTCGGCAACGGGAGGATCCGCAGTCGCCAGCACGCGAGCAACCGACGGCAGGGTGACGACCTCGCCCTGCGTCTCGGTCTCGTCGATCAGGGTGGCTTCTCGTGAGAGCCGCAACGCCATGCGGCGTTCCGCCAATGTTGAACCCAGCCCGAGGTTCCACCGCTCCAACAGATCCGCGACCGCAAGTCGATCATCGGGGTAGGTGTACTTCGAAACGGCGAGCTTGCGCGCGAATCGCAGCGCGTCCTCGCTGAGCGGCATCTCCAACGACGGTGCATGCTCCCACATCAGGATGTGCCACTCGCGGGTATCTGGGTCGCGGAAATAGACGCGGGTCACGTCGTCGGGGTCGTAATGGATTGGCCAGCGTCCCTTGGCTTTCCCCGTGTACGGACTGGTCAAATTGCGGAAGGGGTTCAGCGCGGGGCCGTTGTAGCGACGGCCGCCGAAATCAACCCCGTAGTGCTGGATCTTCCGGAACTCTGTTTTCAGGAACTCGTAGGCCAGATCAGAATCGCGTGGAGCTTCGACGTAGCCGGCACGGGCGATCCCGTGCTCGAACATCTGCGCCGGAGACATCCGCAACCCCGGTACATGCGCGTCGATCAAGCTGTCGTGCGGTCGGCGGTGATACACCACGGCCACCCACTCACGGATGATCGCCTCCAACTCGTCAAGGTAGAAGAATGCCTCCGATTCCGGATCCAGCCCGCGGGAGTGCACATCAGGGCCCTTGTACCCCGGCAAGACTTGCAGGAGATCCTCGCGGATCGTGCGGAAGAACCGCTCTACCGGCCCCTTATCCCGACCCGTCCGCAACCTCGCTGGTTGTATCGAAATCCCCATCCGCTGGCACACACTCGTCAAGTGCTCCGATACGTAGATCTTGCCGTGATCGATAACAATGGTCTCTGGCACGATCGTTGGCCCGGCCGCGTTGGCCAAGGGTCCTTCCACCGCATCGACATCGATCAGGACCGATCGCGGGACGCCGTGCTCAGGCCATACCGCATTAGCTGGCCAGTCCTTTCCCGCAGGACGCGGCCTATAAACCTGATACAACACAGATGCAGCGTCCACCGACTTCGTAGACACCGGCGTTACCCGGATCCCGGTTACACAGCGCGTGTACCAATCCATCCCGATCGTGAGTTCGGCCTGCACCCACCGCAGAGTGATCGGGTCCAGCGCGAACACGTCCAGCCGCGTGGTGTCCATCAGTAGGTATTCGCCTGGCCGGGTCGGGCGCAGCTTCCCGTACGCGCCATCCGGCCGATCAGCGATGTCGCGGTTCCTCTTCGTACTCAACCGGAAGGTTGGATGCCGGTTCTCCAACTGCTCGAGTATTCGATACGCAGTGGCGCGGCTGGGCTGCTTGACTGCGTCCGGCCCGTAGCGCGCAACGACCCGGGCGTTGGTCCGGTCGATCACCATGAGTCGCGAGGGCCGTGATTGTTCGGTGTGTTCGACCATGACCTCGAGTGCGGTTTCCACCCAGCGCTCATCGACGAGCCCCAGCGGCTTTTGGCGGCTTACAGCACTGCGGGCGAGACCTGCTTCTCCGTGTTGACGAAAGTCTGCGACCCACTGCTTGATCGTGCGCAGACTCACTTCGAGCTCAGCCGCTTTCGCCTTGTATCGTTCGGTGAGCGCGAGTCGCACGTCGTAGGACGGCCGCGGTTCGTCGGGCGCCGCCAGCTCCTCTGCCCCTGACCGGTACCCGGTCAAGACCTCACGCACGTGCGCCGCTCGTTCGGCGATGATCGCTCTCTCCGATCCGGATTTTCCCGACAGCACAACGTCAGCCGGCTCCCCGGCATCATCCGGGCCGCATCCGCCGTGCGTGTCCGGGACAAGGCTCGCTCGTCGGCTCGTCAGCAATTCGTGCAGTGCTATTCGCACGAATCCGCTCTGCCCTCGGCACGATCGCAGCACGGTCTCGGTGCCCAACTGCCCCGCATGTAGTTCGGCGACCTCCAGGAGCTCGCCGTCGAAGACCACCCGCGTGCCCACTCCCACTCGCACAGCGGAATTGCTCATGCTCCCGGCCCTTTCGTCAGGATCGCTGATCTCGTCAGTGGCTCCGTCATATCGACGGTGAAGTACTGGTTCCAGATCGCGTGGAAGACAGCAGAGCGCACCAGGGCAGGTGGTGCGCCGAAGTCGATACTCAAAGCCTCGCCCAAAGTGCGGCCGGCGAGTTCGTGATGTCGGATCGATTCCACTAGCCCGTCGTTGAAACACCTTGGATTACGGAAGCCCGCGAGGAAGCGGATATTTTCGTGTTCCGTCGCCGGCGGTTCGCTCCAGACTTCGTAACGCCAGCCATGTCCCTCCACGATCTTCCTGGTCCAGTCAAGCGTGAAAGAGACCTTTGGTTTACCCAGCCGTGCAAGGGGTTTGACGTCGACAACGATGGGTCCTTGCTCATCGATGAGCAAGAAGTCCGGCACATGCCGACGCACTCGCCGATCGACTCTCGTCTTCAAGAGAAACGGCTGCGCGACGATACGTCGTACTGCGACATCGAAATCCGCGTACTGCAGCCTGGCCAATTCCAGGCGAGACTCGTAGATGACGTGAGAGCGTTCGGTCGACGACCAGTAGGTGCCCGAGTAATGCTTCTGCCCGCGATACCACCTAAACGTTCTCCAGGGCATCGCCGCGCTGAGCAGATCGGTGGTCACGAGGCCCCAGTCGGTCGAATACTCGGCCAGGGTCTCCTTGTTTCGGACGGAAACCGTCACGTCGGCGGTCCGTCCACCACCGGACACACCTTGACCATCTCATCTCACGGGCGGAATCCACCGATCCGTCCCCGGTGTGTCTCACGTTCACTGCACAAGTGCAGTCCTAGTGCAGCCGAACTTGAGAAAGTGCAGTCAAACTTGAGAACCTACAGGTGGAGTCAGCCACGGGCCATGTTGGCAAACCGGGATAGATGAAGTTGGTGGGCAACTGTGATCGAGGCGGTCGGGCCTGCCCTATGTTTGCCTACGATGATGTCAGCTTCGCCCGATCGCGGGTCGTCGCGGTCGACTGCGTCCGGTCTATGCAGCAATAGAACCAGGTCAGAATCCTGTTCAATCGCTCCGCTCTCGCGAAGATCGGATACAGCTGGCCGTTTGTCCGTCCGTTGCTCAGGTCCGCGATTCAGCTGGCTGATCGCCACGACGGGGACGTTGATCTCCTTGGCCAGCAACTTGAGCTGCCGTGACATCTCGGAGACCTCTTGTTGTCGTGACTCGCTGCGTTTGCCCGTTGTCATGAGCTGCAGGTAATCGACCACGATGAGCCGCAGATCCGCTTTCTGGGCCAGTCGGCGGGCTTTTGCGCGGATCTCCATCATGGTGAGGTTCGGGGAGTCGTCGATGAACAGTGGGGCCTCGCTGATCTCGGCCATTCGTCTTGCGAGCCTTGCCCATTCGTCATCACCCATCCGGCCGGCGCGCATGTCGGCGAGTTTGACGTTGGCCTCGGCTGACAGCAGCCGCATGACGATCTCGGACTTGCTCATTTCGAGCGAGAAGATGACGCTGGCCATTTGGTGTTTGATCGAGCAGGACCTCATGAAGTCGAGGCCCAGTGTGGAGTTATGGGTGAGGACTCGGCCCGCGCCGGCCAGGTAGAGATGATCAGCGCTGCTGACCTCGACGCAGCGCACAGGCACACTGTCGACAGGGTCGACTCCGAGCACTAGGTGTCCCACATCGCTCTCCGACTGCCCGATCCGTTCCCCAGCGCGCAGCTGGGCAGTCGTCTTGATGCCGTCGCCGGTGGGCCACTGGTGTAGTTCGTCAGCAACGATGGCGGTGCCGTCGTTGAACCGCACCTGAAAGCAGGGGCGACCAACCATCACCTCAGTAGCGGCGACCACCTGGGTAGGTCGCCCGTCGGAGCCAATGAGACTGTCTCCCACCACAACCTCGCCCATGGTGGTCCAGCCGGCAGGGCTGGGCAGTGGTGTATCGAGTGCGAGCGCCTTGCCGACGCCCGGTCGCGCAGCGACGACGATCATCTGGCCGGCGTGCAGACCGTTGGTGAGTTCGTCGAGTTCGAAGAATCCGGTGGGTACGCCCTTGCTCACTCCGCCGGACGCGATCGCGTCGAGCTCGTCCATGGTGGGCTGCAGCAGGTCTTCGAGCGCGACGAAGTCCTCGGAAGCGCGTCGCTCGGTCACGTCGTAGATCTCGGCCTGCGCCCGATCGACGACGTCCGTGACATCGGCGCCGTCGGCTCCGGCGTAGCCGTACTGGACCACCCGGGTGCCCGCCTCCACCAACCGGCGCAACAGCGCCTTCTCGGCCACGATGCCTGCGTAGAAACCGGCATTGGCCGCGGTGGGCACGGTGGAGATCAGCGTGTGCAGATACGGCGCACCGCCGATGCGACGAAGCAGGCCGCGGCGATCGAGTTCGGCTGCCACGGTGACGGCATCGGCGGGCTCACCCCGGCCGTAGAGGTCCAGGATCGCGTCGTAGACGTTCTGGTGCGCCGGCCGGTAGAAGTCGCCGGGACGCAACCGCTCCAGGACATCGGCGATCGCATCCTTGCTCAACAGCATGCCGCCCAGGACCGCCTGCTCGGCCGCCATGTCCTGCGGCGGCTGCCGGTTGTCGTAGTCGACGGTCGATTCATGATTGTTCGTGGTTTCGACCGCCCGCGGCGATCCAGTGATGGTCACGCTGCGTAGTCCTCCTCGAACTCGGGTTCGGCGTTGGCCGCCCAGCAGGTGTCGCACACTGGTACCGGGATGGGTAGTTCGGTGCGAATGGTGCCGGGGGTGCATTGGCAGTTCACGCAGTGGCCGGTAACGGTGCTCATGGCCAGCTCCACACCAAGATTCGATGCAGCTGGAATCGTGGGTTCGGGTGCGGTGGCGCGGTGATCCTCGAGGATGCTGTTCGCCCAGTGCTGCAGAGCTGTGGCCTGGCTGTGGCTGGGGTATCGGCGGGTCGCGGCGCGGGCTGCGGCGACCAGTGCGGCTCGGGGATCGGTGATGGTGCCGAATTGCACGGCGGCGGCGCGCAGTGCGTGGTCACGCTGGTCGGGCGTGGTAGCCGCAGTGACGCTGGACAGGGATTCCTCGACGGCCAGCTCACTGCGGGTTCGAGCGGCCTCGGCGGCGGCCATGTCCCAGGCCTGCTGCAGCGGCGCCAGCCGTGGTCCGGAGCCGATTTGGTTCTTGGCCAGCCGCCACATGGCCAGGTGCAGTGGCGATTTCACCCCTCCGGGCAGGGGTGCGGCCAGGATCGCGACGACCTGGCCGGGGCGCCAGCCGCGGCCCAGCTGGCGGCGAATCAGACCGCCGAGACGCCACCGGGTGCGGGTCCCGAGGCCCTGGTAGGCCTCGGGCAGGGCCGCGAACACCTCGCGGACCTCGTCGGGATGAATTTCTACCCCCGTCGGTCGAGAGTCGCTTGTGGCCTGGGTGTCGGTGCTGCGGGGGGTAGGGGGGTAATTGGCCTTTGGCCTATAAGAGGAAGGGGCTTCAGAAAAGGTGACGGATTCAGCGCTCGCGGGCACGATGACACGGCCGGTTTCGTCGCGTTGGAGTACTTCGATGTCGTCGACGAAGCGGCGGTGGATGGCCACCAGAGCCCGGTTTCCGCGGCCGCGGGCCGGGATGTAGTCGACGAGCTCGTCGGCGGCCAGAGAGGCCAGCGCACGCCCAATCGTCTTGTCGCAGTACCGGCGTCCGCCGGCCTCCACGATCAGATCAGCCAACTGATACAGCCGCACCGCGTCATCAGTGATCCGGCTGTGCCGGCCCGGCAGCAGCTCCAGCACGGCGGCCAGCACCGCTTTGCGGGCCCCACGCAGGCCCATACCGGCCGCGTGCGCCTGCACCCGCGACACCACCCGCCGAGCATCGGACTTCAACACCCGCGGCCGATCCTGGCAAATACCACGCCGAGCCCGCGCGGCAGCCAGCGACGGCAGTGTCGACGCTCGGCCATGGGGATCTTCGGCGTTTTGTCCGCATGTCGCGCGGCGTGTCGTGCAGGTTCGTGGTGAATTACTTGCCTGGTATTCAGAGCATGAAGTACTCTGAGAGCTACCTTCCACGGTAAAAGCCCTCCGTTATCGAGGGCAGCGGTAAGAGCGATGGTGATGCTTCGCTCAGGCCCGGAGGTGATGGCTCCGGGCGTATCGCTTCTTCTTCAAAACCCTTCCCCCTCTGGGGGTTGGCGTTTGCGCTGCCCTATGTGAAGTTGTGTCCGTGCGGTGTTGGAACAGGCACGGATGCGTTGTCCTGGGTGGTCATCTCCTTGTCATCGGTGTGAATGGGGTTGGCGCGCTGGCGAAACCAGCTGCGTGGCTCTAGGGGACGCTGAGAAGCTGGCTCCAGTTCGAGTCGTCGGCTTCGTGGGTGGCCCACCACTCGTGTTGTTCGGGACACGGTGGGGTTGTGAAGCATTCAGGGACCGTGGCCGGGGCGACATCTTGGGGCTGGCTCGGCTGGCCGTTGTGGGTCCAGCCCAGGACGCCTAGCGATCCGCCACGGCTCGTGCACTGGCTCCACAGGGTTGCGGTGACGTGTCGTGCACGGCACGGGTCGACATCGGCGCCCCAGGCCAGCACGATCAAGTCGCACGCTGCGACCATCTCGTCGAGTGGGGCGTCCTGGCCCAGGCTGGCTGCGCGGCTGCCGGGATCGCCGGTAAGCGTTGAACTGTGGAGGCCGACGATGTTGACCGACCCGTATCCCCATCGACGAGCGAAGGTCACGCAGCGCCGCAGGGTGGATCCGGCGCAGTGCGAGCTGCTCAGTACCCACCCCAGCGCGGGGCGGCTCGGATCGATGATCAGCCGGCCAGGGGCGGGTGAGGGTCGCAGCAGCGCCCATGGGTGATGCAACGCGCCAAACGTCATGGGCCGTCTCCTCTGTCGGAGTAACGGCAACCGCGACGTCGACGTCGAGAGCGAAGCACTGCGCGCGCGTCGTTGAGTGGCACTTGCATGCGGTTCATGCCGCCGTGCTCACGTGTGTGGGGTGGGCCGCAGCGCGCACCAGGGCTGCCGCGTGCGCCCGAGCGGCCGTGAGGCTGTCCAGGGCAAGCAGTCCGTCGTTGTAGCGCAGAATGTCACCGTCGTCGACGACGGCGCGGATTCGTGCTGTCAGCGACGTCCAGGGCACTGCCTGTTCTGCGCTGTTCCAGGCGCATCGAAGGCATTGGTAGAGGTCGAAGTCGTAGATATGCCACCGGGTTTCGACGACGTCGGCTGCCTGCATGAGGATCTTGTCGACGGCCGTGTCGGTGGTGAGGTCTTCGTTGGGGTCATCAGCGGGCATCACCCGACCGCGCGGCGTTGGCCGCCGGGCCGGTTCAGTCGGTGCGCTGCTGCGCAGGCCTTTGGTGGCAAGCCGGTTTGCCACCGTGAGGCAGGCAAATAGGCCGGTCATGTCCATTCCGGCAACGGCGGTATACCGCGGCGGGACAACCACGCTGCCGCAGACGTCGACGTACCAGCCGGCGCATTGCACGCGCAGGCCTTCGCGATACGGATGGACTTGCACACCGCGGGGAAGTTGAAGCGATGCGGTGTCGACTGCTGTGCTGCTCATGCCACACCTCCGATGAGGGGTTGAACTGAGGCGGCAAACAGTGCCGCCACATCCGATCTGGTGCGCTCAGGTGCGCGGTTGAAGGCGTCGAGGTCACCGCCGGGCAGCGATGCAGCGACGCGCGCGACGATGGTGTTGAGGTCACCCGGCATTCCGCAGGCAATCCACGCTCGGAGTAGGCACTCCTCGATGTCGAACTGACGCGGTGACCACTGCACGGTGGCCAACTGTTGGGCGCGCAACAGCACGCCAACCACCGACGGTTTCTGGCCTCCACCAACGGTGTTGCGCCAGTACACTTTCCGCCGTCCCGCGACACGGGCACGCTGTACGAGACCTCGCGATTCCATCCGGATCAGCGCGCCGTAAACGTCTTCGTGAACCACAGGACGAGCGCCCGACGATGGGCCCTGGACGCAGTCGCGGATTTCCGATGTGGTCATGGCCCGCCCACTGGCAAGTACGTCGAGCAGGCGCTCGGGGAGTCCTGTGGGTGAGTCGTTGTCGCTGACGGTCATGATTGAAGTGCGCTGCCGTGGCCACTGAAAGACCGGTGCCATTCGTGCAGGTGCACCATCCGGGCCATCTCAGCGCTGGTCAGCGCCGCGAGGGTATGCGCGAGTAGTCCGGCGTCGGAGCCGTCTGGTCGCATTCCGCGGGGATAGATCGCCAGGGGTTCATCGGGGATGTCTGCGATGAAGCCACCGTGGGCGACGTCTTCGCCGATGTTGCTCAGCTTCCAGTGGTATCCGCATTCCAGGGTGCACAGCAGCCAGAAGCAGGCGCGCATGGCGCGACGTGGTTGCGCGCAGTGCGCGATCCCGGGCACGTCGTGGCCACGTAGTTCGGGTCGCACCGTGGGCCCTGCGTAGGCCTGCAATAGGAGTCGCAGCTGGTCGAGCCGCGTCAGCGCATCGGTGTGCTCATGGCACCCGACCGCCGCGGCGAGATTCTCGGTGAACTGCTGTTGCAGTTGTCCGGCACCGCACCGTTGCGTCTCATCGGCGAATCCTCCGGCGGTGTTGCACGTGGCAATCACCATGCGGTGGTTCGGAGATTCGGCGGCTACGTTGATCCCGAATGCTGGGTCGTAGTCGAGCCCTCGAAGTGTCCACCCGGCCTCGATGAGGGCGACACCGTCCCAGTAGGCAGTCCGGATAGTCGAGTCGGGCTGATCGTCGTCACTGAAGGCGGGGATGTGCTGGGGCTCAAGGGGAGCCGGACCAGCGTCGCCGGCGTGCATTAGGCCGACCTTGTTCGACGTGTGCGGCGCGCTGCCCTGCGTGACTGCACCCGAATCCGGTCCATGCGGATCCGCTCAGCCGCCTCGGTGATGACTTTGGCGATATCGGCGCGGTCTTCCAGAATGTCGGCCAGGCGCTGGGGTACCCGCTCGTTGTCGATGATGTCGGCCGCGACGACCTCGGCCAGCCGGGCCTGGGCCTTCTTCAGCCGCGCCGGGGTGTGATCAAGGAGCACTCCGGCGAAGATCCCGTTTTCGTCTCCGGCCTCCAACGCATTGATGGCGCAGTTCACCCGGAAAAAGCAGGTGTCGCACAAGGCCGCGGTGCGCTGGATGCGGCGCCGTTCGAGGCTGAGCTGCTCGGGGTCAGGATCAGACTCCCCGTCGGTGCGGTCTGCATGCAGATCGGGAAACCATGCGTCGGGATCGGACTGGCAGGGAGTCCTGTCGTCTGTGCTCCTGAGGTCGAACTGCCCATTGCCGCGGATCGGAATGACCCGGGCACGTTTGTGCGACGCAGTGTCATCAGGATCCACCTGGGGTTCGACTTCGCAGAAGTCTTCGTCTAGCGCGTCGAGTTCGGCGAAGTCGTCGTCCTGGTCGAAATCCAGGCTCATCTGGTACTCGCTGATCATCTCCGGCATGAGGGCCACCATCCTCGGGCTCGGTGTGAAGTCTTAGACCTAAGACGAAACTGTAACTAAGTCCTCCACAAACTTGACTTAAATTGTGGCCTTAGCCTAAGCCCGGTCTGGTAACGCGTCAAGCACAAGTTGAAAGTGAAGAAACCTAGGTAGGCCTTAACCGTGTTCAGCGCTGCATATACTCAGCGGGTGACAACTGGTCCGACGATGCCGGCCGAGTCGCCGTCTAAGCGCCTGGGCCAGTTCATCCGCGACCGGCGTAAGCAGTTACGCCTCACCCAGACCGAACTCGCGGAACGGGCGTCGATGAACCCCGTTTCGATATCGAATCTGGAGACTGGAAGCCAGGGCCCGCCGCGCGAAGCCACACGTCAACGGCTTGAATCGGCATTGGTCTGGGACTCGGGTGCGATATCCCATGTTCTAGCCGGCGGCGATCCGGACAGCTATGCCCGCCAGCTGCCCCCCACGTCGGAACCAGTGGTCGACACCAAGAGCCTGGGCCGGGCGATCCGCATGCGTCGCCACCAGTTGGACTTAACCCAGGAACAACTCGCGGCTAAATCTGGACTTAGCCCAGTCTCGATATCACTGGTGGAGAACGGCCGCCAAGGCCCGCCTCAAGCTAAGTCGATCGTGCGACTAGAAGAGTCCCTGAAGTGGAAGCCGGGTGCGATCACGCGGATTCTGTCCGGTGAGGATCCCGCACTGTTCGCCGACGATCCGCCTTCGGCCGGCGAAATCTCGGTGGATCTGGCACGGTCGATCATTCACGCGGTGTCGCAGGTCCGCACTGACCTCCCGGGCCAGCCACAACTGGCTGCCTCGTTGATCACCATGCTGGAAGAGACCGAAGGCAAGCTGACTCTGCTCGTCGAGCAGAGTTTCACCCGCGAAGCACTGCAGGCGCTCATGGAAGTCAATGCGCTGCGCAAAGAGCTGCTCAACGAAATTGGCGACGCCACCGGATAAGACGCGCATCGCCGCTTTCGTGCTCATCGGGTACCACATGCGCGCAGATCCGACTTGAATCCGCCGGTCCGACGAGCACATTCCCAATCAGCTCCCGCGCCCGCGCGCCCCGGGGGCCAGCACGTGCACCAGATTTCAGGCTCGTCGCAAAAG
This sequence comes from Mycolicibacterium alvei, assembly GCF_010727325.1. Classification (NCBI taxonomy): domain Bacteria; kingdom Bacillati; phylum Actinomycetota; class Actinomycetes; order Mycobacteriales; family Mycobacteriaceae; genus Mycobacterium; species Mycolicibacterium alvei. The sequence continues at coordinate 274,538 of NZ_AP022566.1, read as the reverse complement.
CGCTGCGCCTAAATGAACTGTGGGTGGCACCGGGTACCGGTGCCACCCACAGTGATCAAACTGCTGCTGTCGTCAGAGACCTCGCGGCGTGGGGCTGATGACGGATGCGGGGATCCGCGGTCCGGGGTTGGTGCTGCCGGCGCCCGGCAGGTCTTTTTGCAGGACCGGGTCGGGGTTACTGATCACCCCGGCCGGCCGGATGGTGGCGTCGCCAGCGCTGGTAACCGCCTGAGCGCTGCTCTCATCGGTGCGGTCATACGCCGCGGCGGCGACCCGCAACTTGCCGGCCAGGTCCTCGTGCTCGTTGCCGATCGAGGACGCCGATTGCGCTCGTTGGGCGTTGGATGCCCGCAGTGACTCGGTCGCCGGGTGGGCGATCGGACCCCATGAGGCTGCCAGCGCGTCAGGGTCGTTGGGAGGGTTGGCCGCGACGTTGCGCCAGGCTTGGCCACGTTCGTTGTGTTTCTCGGCGGCCTGGCGCAGCTCGGCGGTGTCGACCTTGAGGTCGTCTCCGGATCCAGACATTGGCCGCGTCTGCCCGGGCGGCATCTTCTCGTAGTCCTCTTTGGTCAGCCGGCGCCACACACCCGGGGACATCTCGGTGTAGTCGTTCATCCAGTACGGCGGCAGCGGGTTTTCCGGCGTCGGCTTCCACAAGACGATGTCGTCCTGGGGCCGGGTGCCGTGAATCCCGTCGAGTGCTGACTCGGGCAGGTGGCTCAGGTCCACCTGCGATTCCGGGATGTAGGGCGGATAGGGGCCCCAGTCACTCGGATTGAACGGCTTGGGCGCCGGGACCGGCAGGTCAGGCTCAGGCGTGGGGTTCGTCATTTCGTCGATCCTCCTTGCGGTGTCGGCACGTGTCGACACGTGGTGTTGGTTATCAGGATAGTGGCGCTGACGGGTGCCTCATGGCACATGTCCGACAATTTCAATTGACGACACCGCGAACGCTGTCGGCTCTTCACCGCCACCGTTCTCGACAGGACTGTCACCGGTTGGTGACAGTGGCGTTGCCGAAGGATCGAGCCATTTCGGGAGTTGCGGTGACAGTCCAGGCACCTGCGCTGTTGACGTTTTGCCCGTCGGCGCCGCCGTCGGAGCGTCAGTCTTGTTAATTGTCATCGTAATCACACGAGCGACAGCATTGGGCACCGCAACTGACTGTTGGGCATGGGTGCCATCAAATACCTGGGGAACAGGAGAAGCACCGTCAAACCGCCACGTTGCTTTAGCAACCTGGCGATTCTTGAGCCACAAATCCGATCCATCTTTATCGGCGGCGTCATAGCCGGGAACGACACGAATAGACGTGATGACGAAGGGGCCATCTGACAATTTAATTGTCAATACCTGCCCGACGCCGTTATAAGGCGCAAGGCACTTCCAGGCGCGATCTTTTCCGCCAAATGCATCGAATGGATGACTGGACCCGGGACCGCACACCGCCGATACGTCATCGCGTCGGATCGTGATCGGGGCGTCATGCTGGGCCTTACCCGGCGCTGCCACAGCGGCCTTCGACGGCGCGGATGCCGACGGCAACGATTCCTCGGGTTGGCCGCCGCGCCCGACCATCATCGCCGCGATCAACACCACGACAGCAAAAACTCCTCCCACCGCCAGGTGTCGCGGCGCCACAGGCAAGGGCCATCCGCTCTTGGCGTCTCCGCCGGAGTCAGAGTCCCCTGCACCATCCTTGGCTGGCTTGGAACTGGACTTCGCGCCGGCCTCATCCAGCTCGCCCGGTTGATCGTCAACGTCCTGGTCGTGATCGACCGAGCGGCCACTGCCAAAGAGCGCCCCGAAAAGTCCTCTCAGACCCGCCTTCGTGGACCGCTCGCTGGGCCTTTCGGGTTCCACGTCGAGAGCATGGCTTGCACCGGCCGAAAAAGGAGTCGCGGTATCGACGGGGTGTTGTCCGGTGGCCAATAGGCGATGAATTTCGCGGACGGCGGCGCGGGTTGGCTTAGCGACAACCGGCGTATCCGACGTTTGCTCATTAGCATCAGCCGCATCTATTTCCGATGCCCCATCGCCAGGGTCACCAGAGGCACCAGGCTCCTCTGCGGCACTAGATTCCGCCGGATCACTGGGAGCCCCGTCGGGCTCGACAGGAGCGGTCCGCCCGCCTCCGATCCCGTACATCTCACTGATATCCACATCGACTCCTTGTCTGAACCGTTCGGCGCTCAGAAATGACTGCTGTAATGGGCCTGGCCTCGATGTTTCCCGTCGGGCGCGAGGTTTTGTAAGGGCGTGCCCGGTGCGTTGTAAGTGCGGCTAGCTGCACGAATGCGTGCGGTCGGCAGATCTGCCCAGGTCGCCGGCTATTACAAAAACGTGACGGTTCGCCGGGGGGGCGGGATATCGGGTTGACGGGACGCCGGGATCGCAGCACTGCGGGGAATCGGAACCACGGTGAGTCGGCGTTACGGGGAGGCATGAACGCGAAATTACACCACCTCGTAACCGTCGCACCGTGAAGAAAAGACCGAATTTGAGCAGGCGCATGCTAGGAATGTTTCACAACGAAAAGCTGCAAAATACTGGGCATGAAAAAGTAAATCGAAACGTTAGCTAGCGTCTACAATCGCGCACCGCATTGTCGACGTATGGAGGGTGCTTCGCGCACCGTCTGCGCGTCCGCACGCGTCGCCGGGGGACGGCCAATTGGTGCCAATATCAACGACGAAGCCCCTCCGTCGCTCATTAGCGTTTTGGGCATGGCAAGCCGTGATCCCTGGCGTACGTATCGACGAAAAGCCGCCGCCCGCAAGCTCGTCCCCTGGGTCATCTACCCCGCAGCTCTCATTGGCATGCTCAACGCGTGCTCAAGCGCGTGCACGCCGGCCCAGCAGGAAACGAACTCACCGCAAAGCCTGGCCGCCCAGCAGTGCGGGCGAAACGTCGTGACCGCGTTCCTGCGCTCCTCTTCTGACGACACGTCCCCGGCGGCCAGCTACTTCGATGTCTCCCAGATCGAGTTCCCCAAAAAAGCGTCCACCATCATCGCCGCGTCTCCTGCGCCTGCCGGCGACCAAGGCGACGGAGCGTGGCTGACCACCACCGCGGTCACCACAGCTGTCGACACCCAGAACTGGCTGCAGTTCGTCCAGCTGGCCAAAGATGCCAATGACAAGTACCAGTGCTCAACGATTGGGACACCCGCGCCATTTCCCGGCAATTCCTACGGCAGCCCCATTGCGGTAGAGGCGCAACAGGACATTCCCGAAGACAATGACACTGCGAAGACAGCAATAGGCTTTCTCCGCGCCTGGCTTTCAGGCGACGGGGACCCTCAACGGTTCGCAAAACCCGACGCATTCGAACCGTGGCTAACCGCGCCGTATACGAGCATCAAAGTAAACTCAATAACCACCAACGGCAGCGTCCCGGCAAAGCCGACAGGAAAACTCACCGTCACCGTCAGTGTCAGCGCACAAGCGCGCTACCCGCAACAACTGTCATACACGTTGTCATTGACCGCCGACAATGGCCAATGGCTCGTTGACAGCCTCAAACTCATGCCCCCGCACAAGACCGATAACTAATTCTTGAAAGGAACTCCACACAATGAACACGCCCGCCAACATTCAGAATCTCGGATTCGCCATCCTCGGCCTCGTCTTCTTTATCGTCGGCATCGGCATCGGCTGCGTCACTGCCAACAACACCATGCGGGCGGTCAAGAATTCGCAAGACTCGATGTCGATCGACGCGTGGAAGACCCTCCTGATGGGCGGCGCGCTGACAGCGGTATTCCTGACCCCCAGCATCTACGCGATCATCCGCTTCGGCGGCGCGGCGTTGAGCCAGTTCGGATTCTGACTGTGCAGGTCTATACCCGCATTCGACATGTGGAGCGCGTCATCGGCCGAGGCATGCGCGGCGGCCGCATCCTCATGGGGCCCTACAACGTCAAACGTGAGGGACCGGTCATGCTGATCGGCGGATCTGCAGCCCTCAGCGTGCTCCTTGCCGGCGCCGCCGCCGGCCTTCGTCTGCTGCTGCTGGCGATCATCGTGGCCGGCCTGATCCTGATGGCTACCGCAACCGCAGTCGGCTACGTCCGCGGCATGTCGACCTGGCCGCCGATGGGCGTGAAGATGCACGCCAAGCGCAACCAATGGAGTCGCGGCCCGGTGTATGTCGACTCCCACAACGTCACCCCACCGGCATCCTTCGTTGCCGGCGGCAGTGTCGGAGTGAGCCGATGAGCGAACAAGAGGCCATCCTGGCCACCCGCAGCATCGTCGACGGCAACCTGCGCTACACGAGTAGCGGCTACTGGGCCGACTACCTCGTCCAACCGCGCCAGTACGGCTCGAAGTCGACGCGCGAGAAAAAGCTGGTCGGACACGATCATGACCAGCTATTCAAGGTGCTCAGCAAGCGCAACGCGCTCTACTGCGGGACGCTCACCCCTGAGACGGCGCGCTCAATCACCGCCAAGAGCCTCAACGGCCGTGACCCCGACGATGTCGAGTGGTTTTCCGAGATCACCACCCAGCGGATCCAAGAACTCGCCGACGACGCCTTCTTCTGGCCCAAAGAGCAGATCCTGCGAGTCTCCGTGCCGGTCGGCAAAACCCGTGAACTCGCCCACCGCAACCGGGCCAAGCTGCTCGAAGAAATCCCAAGGTCGTGGGAATTGATCCCCGCAGAGCCCGAGGACATGAGCTGGCTGTGGTCCTCGTCGATTCACCGCGGAGTACTGCTCATGCCCCGCCCAGAGCTCAACGGTGACACTGCTGTCTTCGCCCCAGCGCTCTTCGACGACGGCGCCAAAGAGGACGACATCGACGGCTTCACCGCACACGACCGTCCCCCGATCATCAAGATCACCCCCAAAGGCGGCGCGCCGTCCTACCAAGCGGTGCTGAAGGTCAACTTTCCCGACAAGCGCATGGAATTCCCCGGCGGAACCGAGATCTTCTCGGTCCTGGCTCGAACGGGACTGCACGTCGACTGGGCGATTCGCACGTGGCACAAGTCGCGACGCCAGGTCGCCGCGGAGAACACCGAAGCCGCCAAGAAGATCGACTCCAACCGCTACGAGACGGCCCTGGAAACTCAGCTGCACGACGAAAACGACACCGCCGACAGACTTGTCACCGAGTACACCGCGAAGGTCATCGAGACCAATTCCGACTCCGTCGGTTTCGTCGTGCTGTTCGCGCTGGGTGCGCGCAGCTACACCGATCTCGAACGCGGCGTCACCTTCCTGACCGAGGTGTTCGCCCACATGGAGATCACATTCGAACGGATCGCCGGCCTGCAGGCCGAAATGTGGGCGGCCATGATGCCCGGGACACCCACCACCGACCGGATCCGCTTACTCGCCGACGAGACCACCATCACCGAATTCGCCGAGCTGGTGCCATTCACCACGTCCTCGGTGGGGACGCCCACCGGACCGATCCGAGGGCGCTGCGAAGACAGCGGCTTCTCGGACCTGTTCCGGCTAGACCCGCACCTACTGCTGGCCCACGACGTACCGAGCAGCGTCGCCTTGGCCGGCGGTCTCGGCAGCGGCAAATCGACGTTCATGAAGGCATTCTCAGAGGACGCCGCGGCCCTGGGAGATCTGATCTGGGCCTATGACCGCACCGAAAAGGGCGAGTGGGCCACCTTCATGCGCCAGATCCCCGGCCACGTCATCGTCGACCTGCTCAACCCGAGATACGGGATCGATCCCCTGCAGACCTTCCGCAACAATCCACGCCTGGCCTCGCGCCACTCACTGTCCGCGTTGGTGCCCCTGCTGAAATTCGAAGTCGGCTCCGACGAAGCACTGGCCCTGACCGAGGCCCTGGCCCCCGACAACATCACTGCCGAAGAGATCACCAGCCAAGCGCGTCTGGCCGACTACCTCTACGCGGTAAAGGGCAACAGTGCCGAAGACGAAGCCGCCCGACGTGTCGGCCGCCACCTGAAGGCCTGGGGCAGCTACGAATTCGCCCGGGCGCTGATGGATCCAAGCCTTCCCCCTTTGGATTACAGCGCTCCGGCGATCTGCCTGCAGACCTACGGGCTGCCCGCCGCAACGCCGGAGAAGATCTACAACGAGCACCTGTTCAAGCGGCTACGTCCAGAAGAGCTGTACATCGAAAGCGCCTACGAGCTCACCGGTTTGGCGATGCGCGAGCACTACTTCAACTCGCCCAAGCACTGCGTGATCAATTTCGACGAGGCCTACCACATCACCTCCAAACCCGTCGGCCGCGAGATGCTGGAACTTCTCAACCACGATTCGCGCAAGCACGGCGTCTCGATGCTCCTTGGCTCTCACCTGGGCCTGGCTGACTACGACATGGAGTCCCTCAAACTCATCGGCATCTTCCTCGTCGGACGCATCGACAAAGAGCAGGCGGCGATCGACAACCTCACCTGGGGCGGCATGCACCCCGATGACAACCCGCATTTCGTCGACGACCTCACCTCCCGGTTCGGAAGTGGGGACTTCATCGTGAACTTCTTCGGCCAGATCAGCCACGTCCGGATGTTCCAGTCCACTTCGGCGACCATTCGGACCGCAGCAAACACCACCTTCAGGGCGGCAAGCTAATGGACTTCTCCTCGTTGCAACCCGTCGACTCACATGGCGTGCCGATCTCGGCCTACGTCCTGTCCTTCAACCGCGGCAGCCTCACCAACCCCCTGCCATGGGGACAGTCGGTCTTCGTCGACATCATGTTCGGTCTCTACAAGGCCATCGCCTGGTTCTCCCTGATGCTGCTGAACCTGGTGTCCTCATTCGACTGGCTGAGCCCGTTCGTCAACCTGCTGGAGCAGGTCTCCGACACCATCACCAACCGCCTCGGCGCCGCCGGCGTCTTGCTGATGGCCATCGGGGTCCTGGCAGCCATCGCCGGAGTCAACTGGATGCGCCAGGCCAACCACCGCACCCTCTATCACCTCGGGCTGGCCGTGGTCCTGTTCATGGTGGCTGTCGCCATGGTGTCCCCCGTGCGCCTGGCCGGCCATGCGCTGGGCCTCGGTCGGGATGTGGGCACAGAGGTCGGGGCAGCCGCCGCCGACACTCCGAGTGGCAGCTCGCTGTCAACGATCCTGGCCGACAAGCTGGTCCGCGAACCCACCCAACGCTGGAACTTCGGCCACGACCTCGACTCCCTCGGATGTGGCGACTCCTGGAGCTCCAAAATCCTCAGCGGCAACCAGGACGCGGTGAAAGACGCCGCATATGCCTGCCCGGGCGGTCAAGCGCTGCACGACTACGCGATGATGCCGCTCAACCCGGTCTACGACGGCTTCTTCGCCATCGGCTGCATCGCCGTCTTTGCGGCGTTCTCTATCGCCCTGATGGTGCGGATGCTGACCACCGGCTTCAGCACCGTGATGCACGCCTCGGCAGTCAAGCCGCTGACCTTCCTGGTACCTGCGGGCGCCGCTGTGCAAAACCTGTACGTCCGCAACGCATTAGCCATCGGACTCGGGTCGGCATCGATTGGCCTCGACGTCCTCATATTCATCGTCGCGGCGTCCTTCACCGCTGGCATGGCACTGCTGACCGGATCCGGGGCCGAAGCCTCCGTAATCACCGCCTTGGCCATGGTCGGAATCGTGCTGGGCGCCCGCAGATTCGCCGCCAACCTGCGCAACTCCCGACACCAAATCGCGGCTCGCGTCACCAATAGCCAGGGGCCCGCTCCCCTGGCCTCCACGGTGCAACCGGCCAAGAACCTGGCTCGCCAGGTCATCGCTACCAAGGCACTGGGCGCCGTAGCCCCCGGAATCTCGCCGCTGGCGCTCGCCGGTGCCCGAGCGGCGTCTTCGGCCGCCAAGGCCGGCCGCACCAACGGGGCCAGTCCTCAGCTGGCGGCGTCCCCAGCGCGATCCGCGTCGACGCACGCACCGAGCACCCCGACCGCACGTGCGTCACGGGCCGCGAGCGCGGTGGCCAAGCCCACCCCGGGCACCGGGAGAACCCCAGCCGGTTCCACCGCCGGACACGCGTCGCCCCAACAGCTTCCGGCGCCGGCGAAGGTCTCCGCCAGCCGCGGCCTCGTGGAGCCGGCCCCGCGCACGCACGCGCAGGCCCCTCAGCCGGTGAGCAACACCCACAACGACGCTGCGCGCACGGCCAGCGCCGCTCGCCCCGCCGCCTCGCCGCAGGCGCCGCAGCAGGCCCCCGCAGCACCTGCCCGCTCCCCCAAGGCCTCCCCCGCAGCCCCCCGCACGTCGCAGGCGGCGCCGACGCGCACGCCCCAACCGCGTCCCCCCGCACCGCCGATCTCGGCTGACGCCACCGATATTGCTGCTCGTTCAGCTGCCACGGTTCGCGATCACCGGCCTCCGACGGGCTCAGCATGAGCGCCGCGCGAGTAATGCTCTGCGTCGCGATCGCGGCACCGGTTGGTGCAGGGTTCATCACCGCCGCCTTCGCCGCCGGCCTCACCTCGACCAATGTCGCCCAGTCCGGCGCCACCGGCTGCACCACCGCCCTGGGAGTTGCTCAAACACCGGCATCCACGATCGCCGAGCTCGCCGGGCCCCAGGCCGTCGACGCCACCTCATCTCGCCCCGCTCTGGCATCAGCTACCGGACGGCGGGCCACCGATACCCTCGACACGCTGTACAGCCTGGACAATTGGCGCGACCTCGACAGGCAGGCGGTGGCCGACTGGCTTGCCGACCCTTCGGCTGCCGCGCCGACAGGGGCCGCCCTCAGCACAGCGCCGGCACCGCCACGCTCAACTGCCACTAGCGCCACCGATATGGACAAGGACTACCTGGCCCGCTGCGAAGCAGTCATCGACACGTTGCCGCCGGATCAACGAACCCAGCTGCTCACGCCACCGGCGCTGGACGTGGAGCCCACCGAAGCCTCGACCCTGGTGCATGAGGTCGCTGTCCGCTCGTTGGGTACCTCACCGCCTCAACCGGTTTGGCGGCTGGTGGCCGAGACGCTGGGCACACCCGGAGCGGAATTGACCGACCTGTTGTGGTCTGGACGGCGGGTGGCCCCGGCCGCGGTAACCCAGGGCGATCTGGTGTTCTTCGACTACGGCACCGCTGGGCCTCACCAGGTGGCGATCGCCCTGGACAACGCCACGGTGGCCTCCACCGTCAACCTCGACGGTCGCACCCCCAGCGATCCCGCCCTGCGCCCCGGCCCGATACCCACCGGCAACATCGTCGTCATTCGTCCCGCCGACAGTAAGGAACGCACAGCGTGACAACCTCTTTCACCCCGGAGCCGCGTCCCGGCAACCCGGCCGCTGCATCGACCAACCCGGCGGTCGAATCGAACACTGCCACAGCGACCGCTGCGCAAGCCAACCCTGATAACAAGCAGCAGGCGGACGCTGCCAAGCCCGAAGCGGCGCCCGACGGCGCAACCAGCAAGGATGAACGGGACGAGAAAACCGCTGATGGTGGCGACCAAGCGTCCACCGAGGGCAACCCGTCCGACAGTGAGAACGCCACCGACGGTAAAGAATCGGGCCCCGCAGAAGGCGACGGTGACACCACAGAGGACCCCGAGACCTACACGACCACCGAGCCCGGATTCCCGATCGGTGAACTCATCGCCGCCCTGGTCCAACCCGGAATCAGCGCCGCGATGATGCTGCCGTCGATGGCGATGTCGCTCCCGTCGACGGCGATGGGCCTGGCCGGGCCGCTGCTGTCCAGCCTGATCGCGCTGCTGGGCCAGGCGGGACACCCGCCTGCGGCCCCCGCCCAGTCGGCACCGCCGCCACCTCCGGCGGAGTCGCCGGTCAAGAACTCCCAGGGCGCGGGTCCCGACGCCTACCGCGACGCGGCCGAGAAGACCGAAGCCAAAGAGGGCGCTGTGCGCGAGAAAGACGAGAACACCGAAAAGGCCGTCACCCAAGGACATGTCGTCCAAGCTCAGGCGCGCGGTGACATGCACGCCATCACCACACAACTGGAGCTGGCCATTCGACGTACCCCTCCCGGGCCGGAGGGCCGCGCAGCGGTGACGCAGCAGATCCGCGCAAGCATCAGCGATGCCCGCGACGTCGTGCTTCGCACTCAGGACGCCTACACGCAGGTGGCCGGCCAGCTGGTGCGGGTATGACCGTTGACCAGCTGCTCGCCGCGGCGAAGGTCGCGGCGTTGGTTGCTGGGGTGACCAGCGCACTGTTGCTTAGCATCGCCTTCAGCGAGAAGTTTCGCTACGCCAACCGGTACGCGGGGCTGGCTCTTGGCTCAGTTGCTGCATCCACTGCTGCTGTGACCGGGTGCTTTCTGCTCGCACGACCCTGGTGGGTAGTGGTCTGGTTGGTGGTTGCCGGTGGTGTGTGGTGGTCTGCCCTTGAACATCTCACCCGGACCTATCCGCGCCGTGAGCTCACCGACCTCACGCGCGAACGCCTGCGCACCGTGCTGGGACCGGATTGGAGTGGGCAGCTCAGCATGCAGTTCGACACGGACAACTCCGCCACCGGTGCCTCAACAAGCCTGCCCGCCAAGCTGATTCCCTCAGATGTGGCCCCGCGGGTGCGTTCGGTGCTGTCTGAGACCCTTTCAGGGACGTGGACTGTCAGCTCGAAGGGGACCTCGATCGAGGCCAGCCGCCAAGTCGTCCAGCCTGATCCGCCGGCGCTGAAGAATCTCAAAGACATCCTGTTGACCGCCAAGGCGTTCACCACACGATCGCGCATCGCCGAGTGGGACACCAATGACGCGGGGACGGTGACCTCGTTCACCGTCAAGTACGACACCGAAACCGCCAACGATCTGGCCCTGGGCCAACGCAAACGCCGCATCGAAGATGTCGTGCGAGAGCGGCTCGACCCGGGGCCCGGCTCATGGGTTTTCGACTGGCAATCCGTCGAACGCATCTGCGCGGTGCGCCTATCGGTATTCAAGGCCAAAATCTACAACGAGCCTGACACCGCGCAGCGCTTCCTCAGCCGTCCCGAGGTCATTCAGCACTACCCGCAGATCGCCCTGCCCCTAGGCGTCGACGAGTTCGGCGACCGTGTCACCTGGCGCCTGGTCGGAAAGGGCTTGCCGCACGGGGTGGTGGTCGGATCTACCGGTGCGGGCAAGTCCTCGGCCGTGCACACCATCATCGCCGGCGCGGCCCTGGCCGGCATCTGCGTGATCATCGCGGACTTCAAGGCCGACAAGGAATACGACGGCTTCCGCGACTGGCCCAACGTGCATTTGGTGGCCCAGGACACCTACTCGTGCCTGCGGGCGATCTCCTACGTCGAGGAGCTGATGAACCAGCGCAAGACGGGAGGCAAATCGGCCAAGGGCGCCCCCGACGCCGGCGTGCCGGTCCTGTTCATCCTCGACGAGTACGCGGTGTTCAGCGAGAAGCTGCGCAACGAAATCTGGCCGGAATTCCGCAAGGCCGACGCTGAGGCCAACCTTCCATCCACGCCCCCATCGGTGACATCCATGGGTGCGCTCTACCGCGAGGCCCGTAGCGTCAAGATCCACATCCTGAGCGTGCTGCAGCGGGCCACCGCCAATTACTTCGACGCCGAGTTCAAGCACAACGCACCGCTGAAGATCCAGGTGGGGCCGGTCGATGGCACCACGAGCCAGAACTTCTGGGACAACTTCGATGTCGGCTCGACCATTCCCGCGCAGTGGCCAGGACGAGCGCTGATCAAGGGACCCCAGGGCTTCATCCAGTACCAGGGGTTTTACACCCCCGACCCAGCCAGCGCGGCATCGGAATCCGATCTTGCCTGCCTGCACTCGCTGCGGCCTGGCTCGAGGCTGTACTCGCGGGCGCTGTTCGACATGCCCGACGCGGCCGAGATCGACCGGTGGGATCAGATTGTCAACGCTCCGCTGGTTTCAGCCAGCGAACGCCCCGACCTCGATCCTCTGTCAGAGGACTACAACGACCGTCGAAACCTGCGCCGCGACACCATCTCCAAAGTCATCGACCCCACATCGATGCAGTTCCACGGTGCTTCCTGAACACCGTGTCTCCCACCGAAATTCAGCTTGGAAAGGACATTGGATGACCCGTCCCGCCGACGTGAAGAGGCTCTTGGATCGCAAGGCGGCCAAGCTCACCGCGCTGATCGACGCGGACAAGCTTGTCGTTGACGCCGAGCAGGCGATCGTTGACCTGATCAATACTCAGCGTTCGGCCTATCAGGCCGCGCTGGCGTCCGGGTGGTCGGCCGAGGAGCTCGGGGAGCTGGGCCTGCAGCGGCGCCGTCGGCTCTACCACCTGCAGAAAAAGCACGCTCCCGGAAACGCTGGGGGACACCGGAATGGTGCCAAGAATCCAGACGGGGCAGCTCCTGAGATTTCTAGACTTAGCTGACCAGCAACGAGGCTGTGCCGCCCTGAGCGGCCCGCATCGCCCCAACCGCGAAAGGCGCTCGATACCATGCCACTTCCGCTCATTCCGATCTTGCTCGGTGTCGGTCTCGGTGGCTGCATCGCCGAGCTATTCGACTGGGGCCGCGACATGCTCGGAGACGGTGAGAAAGCCGACAAGCCGCCCCAGCCTCCTGTTGCCCCGCCGATAAACGCGGGGTCGAGCACCGACGCCGAGCAGGACCGCAACAAGAAGAACACTGAGAACGGCAAGGAGGTGGACGGTCAGGCGAAAAATGGTGAGAACACCCAGGATCAGGCCGAGGCCAACTCAGCGGAGGGACGCACCAAGCTGGACCAGATCCTCGAAGAGTTGAAAACGGTCGCTGGCCGCAACAACAGTCCCGACGGCGGTGCGACCCCCGAAACCCAGGCCAATACCGACAACGCGGTGCGCAACGGCCTACAGCAACTACGCGACACCATTGGTGGCACTGACGCTGCCAATCGCGGCCTCGCCGGCGGTCTGCCTGGGTTGGGGGGGATGAATCCTCTAGGCGCTCTCGGTGGCGGTATGCCGGGCATGCCCGCGATGGGCGGTGGCATGAATCCCTTTTCCGCGCTTGGCGGCGGCGGCGGCGCGCCGGCCGGACCGGCGCCGGCCAATCCTCTGGCGATGGACTCCGGCTCGGCCGGTCCCACTCCGGCTACAGCCAATCCTCTGGCGAACCCGGGCAACGAGGGCGCTGGCCCGGGCCCTGCTCCGGTGTCGAACCCGCTTGAAACTCATCCGGCCGGCAACCAAACCCCCACGGACCCGGCACATCCCGGGGATCCGGCCAAGCCGGAGAATCCGCTATCTCCACAGCCGGACAATCCCGCGCTCAAGGAAGTGGTGTCCCCTGACGGTGAGAAGACCACGGCACCTGACGAAACCGCGGCCGCGGCTTTGCGCCACGCGATGCAGAATCCGGGCGCTGCCAATCAGGCCGCGTCGAGCTACGCGGCGGCCGGAATCAACTTGCCGGCCGATGGCGCCGATCCGGGCGAACTCGTTTCTTCGAGCGACATCAAACCCGGCGATATCGCCCGGTGGGACGACCCGCCCCGCGACCTTCTTGTGTGGGGCAATGGCAAGGTGATCGACAGCAGCGGCAAGCTCGCCGATCTCAACGCGATGCTCAGCTCTGGAGTGTTCAACGCATTCTTCCGCCCGACTCGGGGCCAGTCCGCTACCACAGCGCAGCCGGTCAGCCATGTGGCGCCTGAGACGCCGGTCCCCGTCGAGGCCAGTTCCTAGAGAGCACACCACTGATGAGTGCGGAGCCGTTTTTGAACGCGATGGACGACCTGTTCGGCGCCTCGCCGCGCCCGGGCGGGTCGGCCGCGCCGATGGTGCGCACCATGCCCTCGATCGAGACACCGGCCAGCTGGCAATCTCCTGCAGCTCAAGCCCTCGACAACCGGCAGAACACGCTGAACTCTGCGGCCACCGCATTCGCCAACTCCGACGACGACACCAAACAACGTGTCGACGCCACCGGCCAGGTCGTGCAAGACGGCAAGAAAAACATGACCGACATCAAGGACGACTACAAGGTCAACAAATCCCGCCTGGCCAGCGCCTCGTCGGATCCTGAGGTCGCCGCCCGCATGGCCCAGCTCGACCGCGTGCGCACCCAAGACGGCGCCAACACCGTGCGCAACGCCCAAGGCCGACTTCCCACGATGGGCGGCGCAAACCCGCTCATGTCCGCGCTGCCGTCGATGGCTGCACCGATGGCCGCTCCCATGGGCGCGATGCCGCAGATGCTCGGCGCCCCCATGCAGGCACTCTCCCCGCTGTCCAGCGTGCTGTCCGGACTGACCATCCCCAAAGAGGTCACCCACCCCCTTTCCCCCGGCAACTCACCATCCGGGGCGCCGGCGGACAGCGGCCCGTCGGGTCCGGCTGGGTCGGGGCCTGCGGGTATCCGCAACGCGATCAAGAAGGCCCTCGACATCAAGGGCATCACCGATCCGCGGGCCCGCCAGTACTGGTCATCAGGTCTGATGACCATTGCGGACCGCGAATCGAAGTTCAACATCAACGCGGTCAACGACTGGGACATCAACGCGCGCAATGGAAACCCGTCCGAGGGCGCGTTCCAGATGATCCGCACCACGTTCGCTGCTCACCATGAGCCAGGCACCTCCACCTCCCTGCGCGACCCGATCGCTCAGGCCGCCGCGGTGATCAACTATGTGCAAGATCGCTACGGCGTAGCGGCCGACGGCTCGAACTTCGCCGCTCGTGTGCAGCAGGCCGACCCGACCCGCCCCCCGAAGGGCTACTGATGAGTGCCGAGCCGTTTTTGAACGCGATGGACGACCTGTTCGGCGCCTCGCCGCGCCCGGGCGGGTCGGCCGCGCCGATGGTGCGCACCATGCCCTCGATCGAGACACCGGCCAGCTGGCAATCTCCTGCAGCTCAAGCCCTCGACAACCGGCAGAACACGCTGAACTCTGCGGCCACCGCATTCGCCAACTCCGACGACGACACCAAACAACGTGTCGACGCCACCGGCCAGGTCGTGCAAGACGGCAAGAAAAACATGACCGACATCAAGGACGACTACAAGGTCAACAAATCCCGCCTGGCCAGCGCCTCGTCGGATCCTGAGGTCGCCGCCCGCATGGCCCAGCTCGACCGCGTGCGCACCCAAGACGGCGCCAACACCGTGCGCAACGCCCAAGGCCGACTTCCCACGATGGGCGGCGCAAACCCGCTCATGTCCGCGCTGCCGTCGATGGCTGCACCGATGGCCGCTCCCATGGGCGCGATGCCGCAGATGCTCGGCGCCCCCATGCAGGCACTCTCCCCGCTGTCCAGCGTGCTGTCCGGACTGACCATCCCCAAAGAGGTCACCCACCCCCTTTCCCCCGGCAACTCACCATCCGGGGCTTTGGGCGGGTCTCCAGGCGGCGCCGTCGGGCCCGGATCTGAGCGAGGTCGCAAGATCGCCGAAGTCGCGCTCAAACAGGTGGGTCTGCCCTATGTGTGGGGTGGCGGGGACATCGGCGGCCCCACTGGCGGCGGCTTCGATTGTTCAGGCCTGTTGCAGTACTCCGCCTACGAAGGTGCCGGCGTGTTGCTGCCCCGCGTCACCACCCAGCAGATCGGCTATGGCGACCCTGTCTCCGCATCGGCCGCCCAGGCCGGCGACGCCGTGTACTCGAATTTCAAGAGCGGCGGCCCAGCCCACGTGGGTGTCGCGCTCGGCGACGGTCGCGTGGTCCATGCCCCTGACTTCGGCCAAAGAGTCAAGGTCAGCCCGATGCCTTCCGACGCTCAAGTACGACGCATCGCCTAACCACAGACAAGGAGAACCCACCATGAGCGACTTCCACGTTGACCCCGCTCAGCTGGCTGTGAACTCGACGGCCAACGCTGAACATGCCGCCCGCCTCAAGGAATGGATCGACCAGTACGACAACCCGCAGCGCTATGAGCTGTTGCTCAAGCGGTTCGGTCTGGTCGCGTACCCCGTGGTCGAGGCGCTGCGGCGCCATGGCGCCCAGGTGCGCCAACGTACCGAGGAGTTGATCGCCAGCTACGAATTGGCCAGCCGCGCATCCACCGCCAGCGCAGAGCGCTCCACCCGCACTGACGACGAAGAATCTCGTGCAATTCGGTCCACGGTTCTGGGCATATGATTTTTTCCACGAGGGGGTGAGGACTCACAATGAGCGAAGTTCGAGTCAATCCAGCTGTGCTACGCGCGACGGGGTCGACGCTGGGAACGATCACGCCGTCGGCGTCGGCACCTGTAGCGCCGGCCTCTGTTCATCCAGTTTCGGTGGCTGCCAGTGAACAGCTGAATGCGTTGGGCGCCAACCTGTCCCAACTGATGGCTCACGCTCAGCTGCTCGCGCTGAGGGCCGCAGCCACTTATACGTCCGTAGCCTCGCACTACGAGCAGACCGACGCCAGGGCCAGCCACGGGGTGGCCCGGGCCAAAGCTGCCCTCTACACCGCGCAGGGCCACAATGTGCCAGCGCCCGCCGAGCCAGCGGCAGTGGTCCCACCGCCGCCAGTTCCGCCGCATCCGCCTGAGCCGGTTCTGTTGCCGCACCCGCCTGCGCCGACGGCGGTGCCAGAGATGGTCGACGTTGCTGCCGCTAGCCTGCACAGCGGTGATCAAGGTGCATCAATCACCACGATGGCGCAGACCTGGCGTACACAGGCCACGACCATCGACAGCTATGCCTCAACGGTCAATAACGCCATCACCAACATTCAGGCCGAGTGGTCTGGCGATGCTTCTACCGCAGCGATCGGGCGCCTGGTCCCGTTCGCTGCGTGGTTCAAGACGGCCGCTCAGACGCACCGCGACGCCGCCACCTACGCAGACCAGGTGGTCTCGGCGCATCAGCAGGTGATCGCTGAGCACCCCACGCCCACTCAAATACAGACGCTGCGCCGCAACTACGCCAACGCCGTGGCCGCCGGCAACCAGCCTGAGGCCGCCAACTACCAGAAGCAGCTGAGCGATGCGCAGACGAAGTCCTCCACAGTGATGACTTCCTACGCCACCAATGCCACCGTGCCCGAGGCGGTCGTGCCGCCGGCACCGAGTCCGGTCAATCCGAACCCGGGACCCAAGCCGCAGGAAAAGCCCAAGCCGCAGCCTGACGACAGCAAGCGCCGCCCCGATGAGGACCCGTCAAAGAAGCCGGGAGACGACACCGCCGGCAGTCCCCGCCCCGACCCCAATGGCTCCGGGCCGCACGACAAAGAAAAGGATCCCCGCACGGCGCCGTCGATCAAGTCGATGGACACCTCTGCCTCGGACCTGTCCGATCCTCCGCCGAAGCCTGACGAGGCGGCGGTCACCGACCCGGCCGCTCAAAGCGATCCCTTGGCGGATGGGTCACCTCAGGCAATGCCCGCGATGATGCCGCTGATGCAGGGACTGACCCAGGGCTTGGGACAGGCCGCGCAGATGCCCAGCAGCGGTGGGCAGGGCATGCCGCAAATGCCGCAGATGCCCTCGATGCCGCAGACCCCAACCCCACCGATGACCCCACCGATGACCCCACCCACCGATCCGCCGGTAGAGCCGGCGGCCTTCGAACCGATGGGTGGTGGCCCCGGCGGCGGAGCACCTGGTGGCGGGGGCGGTGGCGGCGCGCCGACGCCGGCAGCGACCCCCGGACTACCGTCGACCGCCGCACCGCTGACCAGCGCCCCATCGGCTGTGCCGACCGGCCCCGCGCCGTCGGCGTCGGCTATCGGCGCTGGCATGCCGATGGGCATGATGCCGCACGCCGGCAATCGTGGGAACGGATCGGACAAGCAGCGAGACAACGACCTCAACCCCGACGAACCGGTGTACGTCGAGGAACGTCCGAATACCTCTGCCTTCCTGGGCGGCAAGATCGGGCAGGAGCCACCACCGGAAGCCAAGGAGGATTAGCCCGGTGACCGAGCAGCAATTTCCGCAGCATCCCCGCGTCACGGAGACGATGGACCTGATCAACCATGCGATGGCCCTGTACGACCGGTTGATCGAGGCGCAGAACACCAACTCGACCACCGCCACGGACAGCACCAAGACTGTCGCAGTAACCGTCAACCACTTCCGGTGGTTGACGGGTGTCTGGATTGCGCCGGGCACGCGGACAATCGGGGCGGCAGCCTTCAACAAGCGGCTCGCTGAGGCTCTGGCCAATGCCAATGCTCTCGCTCAGGAGTCTGCTGATGCCATCGAAGCCGAGCACACCCGCGAGCTCGACATCGCCCAAAGAAAGGTGGAGGAGATGGTCGCCCGGTATGAGGGCGCCCCACCATCGGCGGTCTCGGCACCGGTAGCGCTGCCGACCCTCCCGACGGCAACGCCGGCAGCGAGCAATGACCGCTGGTGACGGACCCTACGAGCGCTTTCTTGCCGATGGGGCACCCAGTCCGCTGGCCGAACTCCAGGACGGCTACTACGCCCTGCTGGATCCCCGGTCGGCTCAGCTGACGATCGTCGGGGCTCTGCCGGACTGGAACCTCACCGCGGCAGCACGTTGGAACCCCAAGCGGGTAAACCCCACTCCATGGGTCGCAGTGGGCATTCACCAAGACGACCAGCTCGTCATCCTGAACTTGTCCACGGTGAGCCATGCGAAATTGCCCGAGGCAACCAGCCGGGCACTGGAATTGCAGGCCCATCAATTTTGCTCCTCGGTGCCTCGGCAGTGGGCCAGGACGACGCGCCACGTTGCCCGTTATACCCACGACGGTCAGCTGGTCGTCGGTGTCCGAAAAATCCCGATGAAGCAGTTGTTCAGTACCTCCCCAGAGATATTCGAACGAGTGCGCGAAAAAACGTTCTTTGGTCTTCCGCCAAAACAACGTCAGATCGCCCAGATCATCACCACCTATGACGGCCTGACCATGGACGAACTCGTCGGTCACCTGCAGCGAATCACCCCTGAAAAACGCATCACAAAGGGCGCTGTCCATGTCGAGCTATCCCGCATGAGGAATAGCCGAAAAATCTGCATTTGCCGTGATCAGAATGGCGGATACAGCATCCTTGACAATTCGGCGAAAATTGGTGCTCAAGGGGCCGAACTGGTCAGTTAGGATCGGGACATGACCAGCCTCGAAGGCAGTTCGCCCGGCAATAGCGGCCGACTCTTTACGTTCCAGAACCCTGCCCGCACCATCGCGGTCACCTCCACGTATCAAGGGGTGGCGGTCGACATTGCGGTGGAACCTGCCGCGATGAGCCTGACTGAGGATGACCTGGGTGAAGCCATTCTGGCGGCGGCCAAGTTCTCTCGGGAACGCAGCCGAGCGGTCAAAGCCGAGGACATGGTCCGCAACTCCGTGGCCGATGGCGACAACGAGGACGACTGCCGGCGCTACATCTTCAAGGTGCAGCAATTCCCGACCGAAGCCGACGTCGAAGAGCAGATCGCCCAGCACTACGGCCTCGACGACGATCCCTCGAACCCGGCGCGCACCCACTAGCCGCTCATGACCCACCCCAGCCCCAGCCCCGACACAGACCGAGGCGCCAACGTGGTGTCCGTGCAGCACCCGCCCTCAATGAGACTGACCACCAAGGTGCAGGTCTCGGGCTGGCGCTTCCTGCTTCGTCGCCTTGA
Organism: Mycolicibacterium alvei; assembly: GCF_010727325.1. Taxonomy (NCBI): domain Bacteria; kingdom Bacillati; phylum Actinomycetota; class Actinomycetes; order Mycobacteriales; family Mycobacteriaceae; genus Mycobacterium; species Mycolicibacterium alvei. Next base: position 255,107 of record NZ_AP022566.1, on the reverse strand, counting down.
ACACGCCATCGTGCGCGGCAACACCGCGATGTGGGACGACCCAGGCCGCTTCTACAGCCGCGCGCTCGGCGGCGGAATCGCTCTGTCTCTGGTCATCTGCATCGGCGCGGGAATCATGGCCTGGCTCAAGCCGCAGGGCACAGTTCAAGGCAATGAGCTGCTCACCGATTCGGCCACCAGTGAGGTGTTCGTTTTGGAACACACCACCAACATGCTTCGGCCGGTGTACAACCTCACCTCGGCCCGTCTGATCGTCGGCAAGGCCGACAATCCCCGCCGTGTAAAGGCGGCCGAGCTCAACCGCTTCCGCCGCGGGCAGACTGCCGGCATTCCAGGTGCCCCGTGGAGCACCCCGGTCGAGCAGACCAGCACCGGCAACTGGACCGTCTGCGACACGGTTTCCAAGCCTGAGACGACGCGCCCCAGCGTCGCGGTGTCTGTCATTGCCAACGAGCCGGCGCTGTCGGACGCCATCCATCCCCTGGGCGACAACAACTCCGCACTGGTCACCTACCGCGATGCCACGTATCTGGTCGATTCCTCCGGCCGCCATGCCATTGACATGACCAATACAGCCATCACCGCCGCCATCGGCCTGCCCCCCTCGGCGATCACCACCGTCCCGCTGTCGGAGGCGCTCTACAACTCGCTGCCCGCGGCCGACGCCTTCGCGTTGCCGTTCATCCAGTCCGCTGGTGAACCCAACCGATTTGACCTGGATCCTGGCATCCGGATCGGTACCGTCATCGCCGACTCGACCAACGCCGATCGACAGACCTACCTCGTGCTGGCGGACGGACTGGCCAAGGTCAACCAGGTCACCGCCGCCGCGCTGCGCAACACCAACGCCTACGGCTTCGTCAACCCCCCGACGGTGACGCCCGACCGCATCGCCTCCATCCCCGAGCGCGAGTACAAGTCGCCTCTGACGCCGGTCACGCTCGTCGACCGCTCTGCAGCACCGGTGCTGTGCTGGGCGTGGACGAAATCGTCAGCCGACGCCACGCCGCCAAGCATCCGGATTCTCAGCGGCAAGCAGGTGCCGGTTCCCGCCGATCAGCGGTCCTCAGGTATCGAGCAGATCACCAGCGAAGTCACCGTGTACCTGACCGGGGGCCGGTTCGTCCAAACCATCAGCCCCACCAACAAGGGTGAAAGCCAGTTCTACATCAGCCCTGCCGGGGTCCGATTCGGCCTCACCGAAAAAGACACGGCCTCGCACCTGGGCTTGTCGAATCCGCAGCCAGCTCCATGGGAGGCAATTCGACTGCTTGCATCCGGTCCGGACTTGAACAAGCAGGCGGCCCTGCTCGAACACGACACGCTGCCCCCCGATCCGATGCCCAGAGCGATCCCCTCCAACGGACAGCCAGGAACGAAATGACCGCGCGAAAGTTCACCCCGACATTCAAGCGAGGCCCGGCCTCTGTCTCCGGCGAGATCAACCCGGCCAGCCCACCCGAACTCGGCGAAGAGATTGAAGCCCAGGGGTGGAAGAAGTATCTGCCCGCGGTGATGATCGTCGCCATCGTCGGCATGATCGGCCTGATGATCGTCACCGGCGTGCGCCAGTTCAGCCCGGTCATGCTGATGATGCCGATGATGTTCATCATGATGGGCGTCTCGATGATGTCCAACATGGGCTCGCAGTCAAAATCGGCGCCCGAGCTCAACGCCGATCGCAAGGTGTTCCTGCGCTACCTCACCGATCTTCGTCCCAGAGTGGCCAAATCAGCAGACCAACAGGTCAGCTACTGGGCGTACCACGCGCCGAATCCCGACGATCTGGTCGGACTCGTCGGTGGGACGCGCCAATGGTCACGCCAGCCCAAACACGACCTGTTCTGTGCGGCACGCATCGGTACCGGCACCGTTCCCGCCGACGACAAACTTCTGCAGCCGACCAGCCTGTCCACCGACGGCGCCAACACTCCGGTTGACTCCTTGGTCGGGCCCTCGTCCGCGCCGCAGCCATACCTGGAGCCGGTCGCACACATGTGGTTGATCAAGTTCATCCGCGCCCACGGCCTGATCCAGGACTGCCCCAAAGCCGTCAACCTCAAGAGCCATGCCACAGTCAGCCTCGGCGGGGACCCAGCACGCGCCACCGGCCTGCTGCGGGCCATGGTGTGCCACCTAGCAGCGTTCCATTCACCCGAAGACCTGCAGATAAGGGTGCTTACCGACAACCCGGAGGACCCCGACTGGTCCTGGATCAAGTGGCTGCCACATACCCACCATCCGACGTTGCAGGGCCCCTCAGGTCCCCGTCGCCTGATCTTCCCCAACGACGACCGGCACATCGCCGACCTCGCTGCACGGTCCCCTCACGCTGCGGGCACGACGCCAGCAGGGCCGTACCACCTCATCCTCAATCTGACCGGCCAAACGACCTATCCCCGCGAAGGCCGCGCCGGCGTCACCTACATCACCTTGGGACAAACCAGAGCCAATTACCAGATCCGGGTCGACGACAACGGTGAGGTCTACAACCGCGAACCCAACTCAGGCGGAACCAGCGCTACCCGCCGCTGGCAACTCGTCGGCACTGCCGACGAGTTGTCCTCCTCTGATGCCAGAGTTTTCGCCCGCCGCCTGGCCGGCTGGACGATGCAGGTGAACCAGGTCGTTGGCCCCACCCGGACGGTCACCCGCAGCGACACGCGCTGGCACACCATGCTCGGCGCCGACACCATCGAAGAAATCACGCCCGATCGCTGGCTCACACCGATCCCCGACTCCCACCAGGACAGGCTGCGCTTCCCCGTTGGACACAACCAGAAGACCGGCGAGGTCTGCTACCTGGACATCAAAGAAGGTGCCGACGCCGGAAACGGACCCCACGGCATGCTGATCGGAACCACAGGTTCAGGAAAATCTGAGTTCCTCAAAACCATGCTGCTCTCGGCGATCGCCACCCACTCCCCCGCCCAACTCAACCTGATGCTCGCAGACTTCAAGGGCGGCACAGCATTCCAGGGAATGGAACGCGAGCCGCACACCACCGCCGTCATCACCAACCTCGAAACGGAATCCGACCTCGTTGAGCGCATGGAGGACGTGGTCTACGGCGAGGTCGAGCGTCGAGAACGGATTCTGAAAGAAACTGCAGAGGCGTTGCGCCAGGCGGTGCCGGACGTCAAGACCTACGAACGGCTCCGTGAAAGCGGCGTTGACCTGACTCCGATGCCAGCGCTGTTCATCGTGCTCGACGAGTTCGCCGAAATGCTCAAGATCCACCCCGAGTTCAACAACCTCTTCCAAACGATTGTGGCCAAGGGCCGCGGTCTCAGAATCCACCTGCTGCTGGCAACCCAGGCCCTGGAGAACGTCAACCTCCAAAAAATCGAGCCCAACCTGACCTACCGAATCGCCATGCGCACCGCCAGCACCCACGAATCCAAGCGAGTCATCGACACCCCTGAAGCCGCCTACATCAGCAACAACGAACCCGGCGTCGGCTACATCCGGTTCAACCTCAGCGAAGACCCCGTGAAATTCGCCGGCGCCCGCACCGACCTGCCCTACGAGGCCACCGACCATCCCCGCGCCGACAACCCGGCCCCGCGCGGCCCCGCCGCACCCCGGGTCCATCCCGTCACAGCGTTCCGCGGCTAACCCGTCTACCCACAGGAAGCCTTGCCCATGTCCCACCCCGCACCCTCCCCCGCTCCCCGGCCACGGCCCGCGCCGCTGGCCACACCGCCAGCCGCGCTCAGCGTCCGTGACCGCGTCATGATGCAGCTCACTGAGGGCAAGTGGGACGGCCCACGTGCCTACAAGATGTGGCTGCCGCCCCTGGTCGCCCCAATGGCGCTGGACCGCCTTCTCAGCCAGGACCGCGCGCTCAATCATCCGGCGCACATGCGCATCCCGATGGGCATCATCGACAACCCGCGCAGGCACAGTCAGACGGTCTGGACCATCACCCTCGACGGAACGACCTCCAACGCCGCGATCGGTGGAGCGACACTCCTCGGGAAAAGCACATTCGTCCAAACGATGATCCTCTCGGGAGCATGCACACACTCCCCCCGTGACCTGCAGTTCTACTGCCTGGACTACTCCAGCAACCAACTCGTGCAACTCGAGGATCTGCCACACGTCGGCGGTGTAGCCACCGAACTCGAGGAAGCCAAGGTTCGACGCACCATCGCCGAACTCATCACCCTTCTCGACCGGCGCCGCGCGTACTTCACTCAGCACCGCATCGCCGGCATGGCGCACTACCGCCAAATGCGCAATGACCCCAACCACCCTGTCTCACAGGACCCATTCGGCGATGCGGTGCTCGTGATCGATGGTTGGAGCACCTTTTACGGCAATCCGGACAACGAAAAGCTCGTCGAGCAGATCATCACGCTGGCCACTACTGGTCCCGGTTTCGGGATCCATGTGGTGATCACCACGACCCGATGGTCTGATCTGCGCTCCCGTGTGCGAGACCTGCTCGGACTCAAGGTGGAGTTTCACCCCGCCAGCCCCGACGACACCGTCCTCAATGACAATCGCAAAGCACTCAAATCGGTGCCGAAACGTGCCGGCCGGTGCATGTCCACCGAATACCTGCACATCATGATCGCTGCACCCCGCCTCGATGGTGCGAGCACGATGGCCGGGATCGCCGAGACGTACGCCCAGACCCGCGAGGTGATCACCCAACAGTGGCAAGGGCACCAGTCCGCACCACCCGTCCGGACACTCCCAGATCGAGTTCCGGTGGCCGACCTGCTGCGGATGAAGCCGCTGGCCACCCCACAGGACAGCTACAAGGACCGCTGGACCATCCCGGTCGGTCTACTTGAGCAGACGATGCAGCCAGCGGTCGCAGACCTGGCCAACTATCCTCACCTGCTGGTCTTCGGCGACTCCCGTTCCGGTAAGACCTCGGCGCTGCGCGCCGTGGTCCGCGGGATTCTGCAACGCAACAGCGAAAAGCAGGTCGCGTTCATCGTCGTGGACTACCGCGGCAAACTTCTGGAGCTGATCCCGGAGTCCTACATGGTGCCCAACATGTATCTGCGCAATCCCAACGATGTCGAGCGCTCCAAAGTGCGGTCAGGGCCCCTCGATGCCAATGATCCGATGCAGGTCGACCCCAGCAACCTGCTGGCCGGACTTCTCAACACCCGGCGCCCGCCGGCCTCATTGACCGCCGAGCAACTCAAAGAACGTTCGTGGTGGGAGGGCTATGACGTCGTCCTGGTCATCGACGACTTCCACGCAATGACCCAGGCGCATTCGCACACCAATAGCGCGATGTCCGAACTGCTGCCCTACATCAGCTCGGCGACCGACGTCGGCTTCCACCTCATCGCCGGCTGCCACATGAAGTTCGCCAACGGACTCCTGTCGCGCGGGCTCATCAGCTCGGCGTACGGCATGGGATCCTCCACCATCCTGCTCTCCGGCGACAAGGTGGACTTCCCGAGCGGCCGCGAATTCTCGGTGATGAAGCGGCCCAAGGGCCAAGGGCTCTACCGCACAGCGGACGGCCTGGAGCTAATACAGGCCGGTTTCGATCCGCCGGCGGAATGACGTACCGGTGACAGCTATGAGGAAGGCTGGGCCGTGGCCAAGAAGACGTCGGTAACACTCGTCGACGACTGCGACCCCGCCTCCCCCGGCGTAGTCAAATCCCACGAGATCGTCCTCGACGGCATCGAGTACACAATCGATCTCTGCGACGCCAACGCCGAAAGGCTGCGCCACGATTTGGCCAAATGGATCAAGTGCGCCCGCCGCGTCAAAGGCCCCTGGAAACGCGGGCCCTACAGCTCCACCGTCCCCGCAGTGAGCGACCCCGCCGCCGCACGCACGTGGGCGAAAGCCAACGGCTATCACGTCTCCCCCGTCGGTCGGCTACCGGCCGCAGTGGCCTACGCCTACAACGCGCACATATCGGCTCATCGTCACGGTGACGATTCTGACGCGAGCACCCCGAACCCGTAGCGACTACCTGGCTAGACTCCGTTTTTCACAGGCTTGTACGAACAGAGGCTTTCTGAATGCCCAACCCGGCACCGATTCGCTACGACCAGACTGGCCTAACGGGCCGTATGGCTGTACTACTGACCGAGCTGCCGACAAATGACGCAGGGGTCCCGGTGAATCTGCTACGGGCAGGCACGGACTACGTCGTGATCCTTGATGACACACCCAATCCGACATTGACACTGCGGGTACATCCAGCTGGTCACCCCGAGTCTGTCGTCTTCATCGACCACGCCGAACTTGGCCTGATCGAGCCAGAGACCACCTACTACGCAGTATTAGCGGCAGGCAGCACTCGCGACGATCCAGCGGGAATCGTCCGGCGCATTCACACCAGCCCAATGCCGATCGACGAGGCGTTTGGACGGAACATGCAGTGGCATCCCACGGAGTACCTACGCCGGTACTTCCTGGGACACAACGACGACGATCACGAAGAGATCACCGCCGAGCAGGCCCAGGCCGTAATTGACCGATGGTGCGCCAAGTGGGGGCAGGAGGAACGTCGATCCACGGATGAATCCGCTGGCGGCGTGTGAGGCTTCTGTGCGGTCGAATAAGAGCGACTGCCGCCCGCAACGACAGCCAAAGCTTGAAACGCTGCAGACGCCTCAAAAAATCATCACGGACTGTTCAAACCAGTAACGATGAAGGGGCCTCAAGGCGGCAGCTTGCGAACCGCGGTGCGCTGCATGCCGATATCGGTGGCGGTCTTGTAGATCTCACGAGCGACAATTCCGTACGCCACGAGCACCGCGATCCCCGCAAAGAACTGTATGTGGAGATCGATGACCACGGCCGCCAGGGATACCACGATGAGTGAGAATCCGAGGCGTAGAGCCGCGCCTCTCCCCACCGCGGTCAGATATGCACCCTTACGACGCCAGATCAACGGTGCAGCAAGTAGGCACGCCGAACCAGCGAACAACAGCCCCAGCGTGAGGCCGGACAAGCGGTTTGCCGGCGTGTTCTCCGACGAGACAAACAGCTGGCTCCACGCAGCTAGACCAATCGAGCCGCAGACCAGCATCAACTCGAACTGGCGGTCACTTTCCTGCACGTACAGGGCGTGATCTGCAGCCCGTTCGTCGTCGGAGCGTGTAGAGCCGGCTGCGGCATCTTTGATTACTACGCTGGTCGTACCGATCCGCTTTCGGAACGCTTCCAGCCACTTGTTGACAGGCATGCGGGGCCCGGGAGTTGAGCAGGCGATTCGGCATACGTAATCGGCATAGTCCGCCGCCGCCAGTGCAGCTATCAGGAACACGGCGGGTTTGAGCACCGTGGATTCGTACGCCCCAACATCGATCACGGTGGGCATGGCGTGCGGAAGCAGCGTCCCAGCGGATCTACTGTCGGGAGATTGTGCTGACAGACCGTGATTTCGAAGCCCATCGCAGCACCTGCCGCTTGGTGGACCCATCCGCTGCGCTTCACATGGTCTGCGCTGGCGACCAAACGTTCGAGGAGAAGCCCGATCACCCGGTTGCTGTCCCCTTCTCCCATTGCGGCGAACAGCAAGTCGCTGAGCAGCCCGATCTCTTGGACGACCAGCGGCATCTCGGCGGGACTGTAGGGCTCGGCCGGATCGGCACCCGGCCATCCCGACCGCCGGTCGCGCCAATCACCAAGAAACTCGAGCATCTGCCAACCGGCATCAAGCGCTTGACGATATCGACCGGCGCCGAGGTCAACGACGATTCCGGACCGCGCACGGACGATACGGTCAAGCACCGCGGCCCGATCATCTATGAACTCGGAGCTCGTCATCGCAGCCTGTCCAGAGTCAGTTGGCGTTCCCTGAACATCATTGACCGACCGAGCACTGTCGCGTGGGCGATTTCACGCGGTTGCGTTCCCGAGTCTTCTGGAAACGATCGCCCCACCCGATGTTCGAACGGGCACGCACAATGGTGGCCCAGCGGAACAGCCCGCTAGTTGAGACGTCGGCGCGCGCGGCCCCGCCACGGCCCGAATTGGCCTCTCATCGCGAGCTTGTAGCCGCTCCGCGTGGGCCTTCTGACGTAAGGGCGCGCTCGGCCGACGACCTCGGAGTGTAGAACGTTGCCGAGACCAGGGTTTGAGCCTCGTTGTGCGTCCAGGGGTATCGAGCGTCTTCCCTCGTCGGCAATCAGAGACGCAGAGCTGACCGCCAAAGTGCCATTGGCCAGTTGCCACTCCCCCGAGTTCGCACGAGCGCTGAGGCCGTGGCTGTTCCCACCTGGGAATACATCCCAGTCAGGCCACAGACGCACAAACAGGAGCGGCCTGGATAGACGGTGCCTGAGACGACGTATGTGCCTAGAGAAGCGCACTGGGGAGCCATTCTGGGACTCACGCTGATAGTCGCTTCTCGGCGGGCTGGCGTTTCCCCAGGTCGACGCTCCCTTCCGGTCTCCGGCGAGGGCGTCTGGCCGCCGCGCATGAGACCGGGCCGCCCTTCAAGACGGCGCCTCGCGTTCGGCACATTCTGGTTACAAGCAGTCCGTATCGCGCTCTCATCCGGGAATGCTCGATGGCGTACTCGCCAATGCAAGGCGAGCGGATATGGAGCCCCACTCCCCCGCTGACGGCACCTTCGTGGGTCCAACGATGTTGAGGGCTGGCCCCGTTGATCGGTCCGGCGGAAACGGAATCGAGACGTCGGGCCAAGAGCGGTGGCGAGTGGGCCTTGGTAGCCCAATCGTCACCGCACACCAGCGGTCTCTATTGATCGTCATCGTGCTGCGCATCTCTGCGGTGGCTATGCCGGCTGCACTTATTAGCGCACCAGACACGTTTGCGATGAACTCCACCGCGATGACATTTAGGCACGCCGCCGAAGCGGGTGCAGAGGCATTTGATGCGGGTGCTAACCGCGTCCAGTGATACATGCAGAGGCGTGTCTACGCACTTCGCGAATCATCGCGAGCCACATTAAGCTCCCCGCCTGCGCCAATAGCGGCATCTCTCGTGGGGTGTGGCACCCAGGCACTGGCGGGCCTCTCTCATGTACTGTGCGGGGCGCAATCAACTAGTGATGAACCGAGCCAGAGCAGCCCAGGAGGTGATTTGATGCAAGGAAGCACATCGCATGAAGATGCAGGTCCGGCGCATAGTGTTCGACCTGTCCTCCAGGCTATTGTCGGCGTCGCATCCGACACCCAGAGAAACCCCATCCTGCTCCCGAAAATGCCTGGTAACGCGGGTATGGCGCGCTTGGTGCCGCGTTCCTTGCGCGTGTCGTATCGGGTGGATGGTCGCGCTACGAATCGTGCTCTGCATAACGCATACTTGCGCGTGATACCTCGCGCCCTGCACTGCGCCCGACGGGGCGCGTTGGGTCGCGCACGGGCCTGCGCGGACTCCCACGTGTTGGGCCACGCGGATGCCGCGCGGTTGAGCGCGCGAGTACCAGAGCCCAATGCCACGCGGTTTGGCGGGCTAGCTGCTGCGCCCGTCATACGCGCTGTAGCACGCGTACGAGTGCGCGCTGGTGCACGCCTTCAGGTACGCCCATGTATTGGCGCGTCGCAACGCGTACGCGCCCGCGTCATATGCCGCCTTTCAATAGGCGTACTAGCACGCGTGATCAGACGCGCCCTAGTGGGCGGATGGCCACGCGTACTGATGGGCGACTGCACCGCGGTATATGTCGCGCTCACAACCGCCCCGAATTCAGCGCTGATATGCGCACCGTGCGGGGCGCGATAGTGCGCGCTTCATGGAGCGGTGCGTGGTGCGGTATATACCGCGAGCCGCAAGGCGTTACCAACGCGTGATGCAACGCGTGATGCAACGCTCGGTGTGGTGCGCTAGTATCAGCGCTAATCGCGCGTGACGTTGCGCCCGTGGACATGCGGGGAATGACGCGCGATATGGCGCGACATCCGACGCGCGTTACCGGGCGTAAATACCCTTGGGAGGGTAAGGAATGATGACGGAGTTGACTGCACCAGTCCACGCGTTGGCCTCAGTGGTGCCATCGCCGTTCCGGGTGATCGCGTTCGCAAACGGCAAGGGCGGAGTCGGGAAGACCAGCGCCACGGCGAACCTGGCCGGCCTCTACGGCCAGGCCGGCTATCGGGTGCTGGTGCTTGAGCTGGATCCACAGGGCAACTGCGCTCGCGACTACGGCCTGCCGGTCGATGAGTACGAGTCGATCAAGGATGTGATCGACGCTAATGGTGAACAGCATGCAGCGGCCTTGCTGTTGAAGTCCCCGAGTGCGCCACCGCCGCTGTACACCGAGGTGCGGCCCAACGTTGATCTGATCGCTGGCGGTGGGGGACTGGAGCGCATCTACAAGTACTTCGCGGCGAACTCCAAGGAGAGCCTCGCCGATGCCATCCAGCGGGAGATCATCGGCCTGGGTCGATCCTATGACCTGATCCTGATCGACGCCCCACCGGTTGATATCACTGCGCTCGAAGCGGTGTTGCGGGTGGCCGGCATGGTGGTCATTCCGGTCAAGGCTGACGACGCGAGCATCGACGGGTTGTCGACAATTGCGGATCTGTTCGGGCCGGCGAAGCTGGACAACCCCTGGTTGAGCCTTGGCGGCGTGGTGAGGTTTGGCATCGGAAGTCAGGCCACACGGGTTGCAGCCCGCGCGCGGGACACGGTCGAGCGGATTCTTGGTGGTGTCTCGCCCGTCTTCGACGCCATCATTCGTCACTCGGATTCGGCGATGCAGGATTCTCGCCGCCACGGGCTTTTGGCCCACGAGCTGGAGTCGGCGAGCACCGATGCCAAGAGTAGGAAACTTGCAGCTCTGCGATCAGGCCAGAAGCTCAGTGACGATGTGGTGGGCACCGGGGCTGGGACCAGTAAGGGGTTGGCCGAGGACTACGAGAACCTTGCAGCAGAGGTGCTCATGAGGATGAACGAATTGATCAGCGAAGACGCGGCAGCGGGGGAGGAGATCTGAAATGGCCTCGAACGGGAATGCGAACCATAAGAACTTGGCCGGCGCGTTCGGCGGGGCCCCCGCGTCGGGGCGGGGGAGCAGGCTGCAGGGTTTGCTCGATACGCCTGCTCGTGCCGCAGCCGCGGCGCAGCCAGCCCAGACGACACCTCCCCCTTCAGAGCCGATCCCGCCGGCAGATCCTGCTGAAAGCACTCCCGCGGTGCCTGCCGACAACCTGGAGTCCGCCTCCCCGGGGGGAGACGAAACTGCAGCTGCGGACAACGGCGGTGGTGCTGGTAGCACTCGGACCGTTGTTCGGCCGCGGCGACCGCGCACCGGGACTGCGGGCAGAGGAGCATCCGCGTCGTCGGTGTACCTGACTGCCGAGGCCTATAAGCAGCTCACGACCACAAAGCGGCTCAAGGTCAAGGACTACGCGCAGATTGTTCAGGACGCATTCGCCCAGATCGCGAAGGAAGCGGCCGACCAACAGAAGTCGCCTGATGATGTGTTGGCGGATCTGTTCAAGGTCTCTGAGAGCGCGGACCCATGGTTGATGCCGTCGTCGACAACGCGTGCCAAGTCGTCAACGCCTCTGACTGAGGCGCGGATCTCCTTCAGTGCCCCGCAGCGCGAGTGGATTGAGGGACGGATGGCAGCCGTCAAGGTCGATGCGTTCTCTGAGTTCATTGCCCGGGTGCTCGAACACCATTTGCTGCCGGCGAAAGCCAAGCGTGGCAAGAAGCCAGTGCAGAGGCCGGAGGGCTGAGTGCCGCTGGTTGGGCCGCGGCCCGATGTCGCGATGGGTCTTGTTGGCCCTGGAGTGGCCGGCGGGTAGAAGTCGGGTCTGGCAGGGCTTGCCTGGGGGAGCCATGTTCTTCTGACAGGGCTCTCCGTCTTGCGTCGACGCAGCGCTTCGACCGTGTGGGGTCAGCGAGCGGTTTACTGCCGAAAGCCGGAGTTTGTCCGGCATACGCTAACGGGATTCACCCTGGCCAGTACAGCCGTACGGTATTACGGGAGTACGGCTCAGCGGGTGTACGGCACTAAGGGATTACGGCTATTCGGGAGTACGGGCCTGCGGCAATACGGGCACACGGTCCTACTGCACTACTGTATGACGGGACTACGGTTCCTCGGTAGTGCGGTTCTACGGTTTTGCGGTATCACGGCTCCACAGCGCAACGGTATCGCGGTATGACGGGGGTACGGCGTCGCGGTGCAGCGGTGCAGCGGTACTGCGGCACTGCGGCACTGCGGCACTGCGGTAAAACGGGTGTACGGAATCGCGGGTTTACGGGTCAAAAGTGGGTACCATCATTGTTGTGGTTCCGAGGGCCTTCCAACTGTCGCAAGGGGGATAGGTGAATGCGCCTATGACCTCCAAAGGCGAGACGCCGGCTCCGCGCCCCAATTCGGCGCAACCGGAGGCTCCCGACGATGTCGGGGCCAAGAAGCTGGTGAAATTCACGCTCGATGTGGGCTTGGACTTGCACAAGGCGATGAAGATCCAGTCGATCCGCACCAGAACCCCGATCGTGGCTGTGGCGCGCATTGAGCTTGAGCGTCACTACAAAACGTCACCTGACGTAAGCCCGGGCGTGTACCCGCTCGAACGGGACGAGCCGACCAAACGCATCACGTTGGATCTCGACGAGGACTTGGTCATAGAGATGGACCTGCAGCGCGTCCTACGCGACGCCAAGGTGAAGGATGAAGTCCGGCTCTTGATGGCCAAGCACTATCTGCCTGATTCTGCCCCGAAGGCCTAATTGATCCAGGGGTGATCCCGCCGGCGCCAGACCGGGTTCACTTTGCCGAGTCGTAGAACTCAATCACCAGGGCGGCGTTTCGTTCAAGTAAGCGTCCGCACACCCTGCGATGCCACGACGCGGTGTAGGCCGGGTTTGGGTGATGCTTGGCGTAGCCCGCATCTGTCCGATAGGTAATCACGACGCCTGGGCCGACGTGTTCGGCGACGAGCTCCTTCAGGTAGTTCTCCGTGAAGGTCACAATCGCTGCGATGCGTTCAGGAAGGTGGTACGGCGTAGGGTCGCGACCGTCTTCCCAGTCAGCGATCACTCCGGCGGTGATACCGAGGACTTCCGACAGCTGGGCTCTGCTGAAGCCTAGGAACTCCCGTTGGACGCGCAGCTGCGCACCGGTCATCCGCCGGCCGCCGTGGCTTTCGGTGGGCGCGGTGGTCGTCTGTCGATCTGGGGTCGAGGTCAACGCGGGCGTGAATTCCGTTGGCACGTCGGCTCAGTCGCGCACGACAGCCCGATCGATAGCGCCATCACCTAACCCTTCCGCAGTTGCTGAACCCTCCCTCATCATACCCATGAAAAGTATGGGAAGAATGTGCATCATGGGCCCTTCGTTCCCCCATAGAATATGGGGGTACATACAGCTACGGGTAGGGGAAATTGGTGGCCAAGCAAGCCCACGTCTTCGTCCTCGACGACTGCGTTATCGGCCCCGACGGCGAAGTGATCGTCGAAAAGTCCCCCCAAACTGTTACCGACGTCGTCAAACTCACCCAATGGCTCACCAAGCGGGGCGCGCACGCCCCTGTCTTTTGGCTGCTGGGGGCCGAACTGGCGCAACGGTACGGGTGGCTGGACAACCCCGAGGATGTCAAGGCGACCGCAGAAGCGGTCCACGACTCCGTGCTGGACGCCTACAAAGTCCTCGACTCCAACGCGATCGTTGAAAAACGTGCCTACCGCTTCCGCGTGTGCCGCTCGTGGGCCCGCCGCGACGAGGTGATCGCCGAGGTCATCGCCGCCCGCCTGGGCATGATCACCGACGGCAATCGCGGCGTCATCGACAACCTGGTCACTGACGACCCGGTGCGCGAGATCATCCACCGTGTCCGCTGGATCAACGACCATCTGGGTATCGAAGCCGCGGGACCGGCGGCTCAGCTGGGCGCACGCATCGCCGAGCAGACCTGGAATCCTCTTCCCCCCGAGGGGCAGTGGCCGCTCACCGAGGCTCAGCTCACGCCGACGCGCCTGGAGCCCGTTACCAACTGGGCAGCCGAAAAGCCCGTGCGCGGAGGGAAACTCGTCGTCACCGACCAGCGGCGGGCCGTTCTGGCCGCGATGGGGACTACGCCGCTGGGGGTGGGCGCACCCGAACACTTTCCCAACGCCGAAGACATCGACTGGGCTGAAAAGAATCCGCCGGTGGCCGTCGCCCTCGTTACGTTCCCCGCCTTGAGCTATCTGAATCTTCCCGAGTCGTTCAAAGTGCATCCGGCCCAACGTGTCGATGAGCCGGTCACCGATTGGGCCTGCACACGCACCATCAAGCAGATGCTTGAGCCCACCGCTGACGGCGGCCACGGCATGGACAGCTCTGATCTGGAGATCGGCGAGGCCTACGTGTGGCCGCAAACCAGCGTCAAGCTGGGCGCCTGGGCCAAGAAGATCCGCGACGCGATCGCCGAGGCCGATGGCGATCCGTCTCTGGACCGACTGTTCAAAGAGATCTACGCGCGCTACTACAGCCACGTGTCCTCGCAGTACTCGGCCAAAACAGTGCACAGCCAGCTGGTTTGGTCGGGCTGCATTCGCGCCGACGTGCGGGCGCGAGGCTTGCGCTACCAAGCCAAGATCCAGCGCGATTACAACGGGCTGCTCCCGGTTGCCGGCGTAGCCGACGCCTGGATCTACCGTCTGCCCGCGCGAGCCGACAGCTCCTTTCTCACCGACCCCTCGACGGCCAACGGCAAGTACCGAGTCAAAGAGGAGCTACCCCACACGGTCGAGACCTGGCGCAAGCTGACCCGAACCACCCGCACAGGACAACCGAAATGACGTCGGGGGATGGGGGATTCCTGACTCCGCTGGGCGCCGCGGCCGCCGGCGACGACGAGCCGAGACCCAACCGTCCGATGCGCGCCGCGGGATACAGCCACTTGCTGTCCACCGCTCGCGACCGGGGGGAAGCTCACGAGATCCGCAACCTGGTGGCCCAGGCGACGGGCCGTGCCGCGCGTACGCTGCGCGACTGGAATCGTCACGGTGTCCCGCCGTCGGGTGTAGCTGCGGTCAACCGCGCAACTGCGGTGTGGCGGCTGGGTGGCATTCAACGCACAGCCGATGCCTTCGGGCTCTCGGTGCGAAAGACGTTGTCGTGGCTGGCTGGCCGCGGCCGGCGCAGCCGGGCCGAACGGGATCGAATCGAGCGGATCATTTACTCGATCGGCGTGGGCGTCACCCTGCTTGTTCGTGTCGAGTTCAATACGCTTACCGGCGGGCTACAAGCAGAATCCGGTCGCGAGGTGGAGGTCATCCTCAGCGTCCACGAGCGCGATATCGAGGCGCTGGACCGTCTCGTTCGATCCGGTGACATCGGCTCGGCGCTCCAGATCCTCGAACCCCTCATCTACGGCCAGTACATGGAAGAGATGGTGGACGTGGAGCTGACTCAAATCCTCACTCCTGGAACCGATTTGTGGGACCAGGCCGACTATGTACTAACTCCTGAAGGTGTGGTGGGACCAGGCTATGAGCACTAACTGGACACTTCGCGGCCTGGCCCTGGCGGCCACGGTCTCATTGACGATGCTCACTGCGCCGCCAGCAGCGGCGATCGCGCCGCCGGTGATCGATCCGGCAGCAGTGCCTCCCGATACGACGGGCCCGGAGCAACCTCTGGAGCAGCGCAAGGCGTGCATGGCTGCCTTCGCCACCGAAGGCGCGGTGTTCAACGACGCACAGTGGTCGCAGCGCTATCTGCAACTCGGCGAGGCTCATAAGTGGTCTACCGGCAAGGACGTCCTGGTGGCCGTGATCGATACCGGCGTCAACGGCTCTCCTCGGGTCCCGGCCGAACCTGGCGGGGACTACATAACCCCCGATGGCAACGGGCTGTCGGACTGTGATGCCCATGGCAGTCTCGTGGCATCGTTGATCGCCGGTCGACCCGCGCCCGAAGACGCGTTTGTCGGTGTCGCGCCCGAGGCCCGCATCGTCTCCATCCGACACACTTCCAAGGCATTCTCACCGACAAGCGCCCAGAGAGATCCCAACGACCCCAACCAGTCTGAGGCAGCTGGATCGATCCGTACCTTGGCCCGCGCGATCGTGCACGCCGCCAATCTCGGGGCTCGCGTCATCAACATCTCCCTGACGGCATGCATCAAGGCCACCGAGCGCATCGACCAGAACACGCTCGGCGCCGCGGTGCGCTATGCCGTTGTCGACAAGGACGCAGTCGTGGTTGCCTCGGCCGGCAATCAGAACGAAGGGGGTCTGGGTGGCAGCTGTGTCCAGAACCCGCCGCCGAGTGCAGACAAGCCCGACGACCCGTTCGGCTGGGGCAACGTCAAGACCGTGGTCAGCCCCGCCTGGTACAGCCCCCTGGTCTTGTCCGTGGGCGCCATCACTGAAAGCGGCAAGCCCGCCGACTTCTCCATGAGCGGGCCATGGGTCGCGGCCGCGGCCCCGGGAGAACGCTCAGTCGCCCTGTTCAACAACGCCCCGGTCAATGCTCGACCGGGCGACGAAGGGCCGGTCGACATCAACGGGACCTCATTTTCCAGTGCTTACGTCGCCGGTGTCGCTGCGCTCGTGCGCGCGAAGTACCCCGACTGGACCGCCAACCAGGTGATGGACCGCATCCTGCGCACCGCCCGACATCCAGGCGCGGGCCGCGACAACACCGTGGGATACGGTCCTGTCGACGCACTGGCCGCACTCACCTGGGATGTACCGCTTGGGCCGCAGGTGCCGACGTTCCCGACCAAACAGATCCCGCCGCCACCGCCGCCATATGTCCCTGATCGCGGGCCCAATACGTTGGTCCTGCTGGTCGTAGCGGGCAGCGCGGTCGTCGCCGCCGCGGTGTGGCTGATCCGACGGGCGGTGGGTTCACGATGATCGGGCGTTTCTCCATCAAGCAATCCACCCCGCATGTGATCGTTGCGGCGACGCTCATCGTGGGCCTGGCCCTGATGCCCTGGCCGTGGTGGGCCCGACTGGCCGGCGCGGTGCTGGTGATCATGCTGGCCACCTTCGCCTTCGATAGCCGCCTGTTCACGGAGTGGCTCAGGTTGTTGATCAACATCAGGGGCCGTCGCCACCAGTTGCCCGTGATTTCTCGCGCTGATCGGGGCGCGCTGGCCATGCCAGGCGAAGATGTCGCCGTCCGGTGGGAGGGCGATACCCTCACTGCTCTCATCGCCCTGCATCCGCGGCCGTTCACGTTCAGCATCGTTCTGAACTCCGGGCGGACGCTTCACGACGATACGGTCTCCACCAAGCTCATTGCCGACACCATCGCCAAGCTGGACGTCCCCGTCACCGTCGACGTGGTCTCCGCCGGCTGGCGGGTCGCCCGCAAAGCCCCCCGCACGGTCCACCAGCTCTACGAGCAGATGATCGCCAACGATCCGTGCCCGGCTGTGCGACGCACATTCCTGGTTGTGCGACTCGACCCCAAGACGGCCCTGCAGCCAGCGAAGTGGCGCGGCAGCGGAATCCCCGGTGTGGCTGCAGCCGCGGTCTCGGCCGCCACCCGCCTCGCTGAGGAACTGTCGCGCCACGGTGTCGAGGCCCGGGTGTCGTCGGACTTCCGTATCTACGATCAGCTCACCGATCCCGGCAAGGTCGAGAAGGAGAACTGGTCAGACATCCACGGCCGCGACGACTACACCACGGTGTTTTCCGCCCCAGGGGGGCCCGACCAGTGGTGGTCGGTACGTGCTGACCGGACGGTGACGCGGACCCGGCTCGCGGTGGGCCAGCCGCCGCGTTCGGTGGTGGCCCTGTCCACGGTCGGCCGGATGAAGCTCAATCCCGTGGGCTGGACACGTCTGCGGGGAAGCCAGATCGCGGGCCTGAGCGGACAGACCCCGGTCACCGACACCCACTGGGACATTCCTATCGGCTCGGCGGGACTTCTCGTAGGTGTCGTGCCAGGCAACGCCGAGAACCCCGCTCACAGCGAATCCCATGTCTACCTGCCACTGGATACGGTCGACTCTGTGCTGCACATCGCTGACCCGATGGTTACGGTGCAGGTGATCGTGCGTGCTGCGGCCTGTGGTGCGATCATCCGGCTACCTGCCGATCCGGCTTGGCGTGCCGTCGCTGAGCGAGTGGGAGCCAGTTTCGGCCAGGACGCATACCTGGAATGGCCGAGTCGGGCGCGCACGTGGTTGGTAACTCACCGCTCCAGCCACATTGTGCAGTTCAACGACCGCGAGATCGTGACCGAGCGGGGCCGGATGCCGATCACCTGGATTCGACCTCGGGAGGAAGTGGCGACGCTGACATGATCCCGCCCGCAGTAGTACTGGCCAAAATTTGCGCATCAGAGCCCACCTGAAGTCCGCTACCGTCATTTGAAAGGCATTACGGTGCCGACGAATAGGAGTTTCCATGTCCGATAACACTCCCGGGGCCTATCCTCGACCGGCCATCGACGCCATCGTCGATGGCCCCGATTCGGCGGCGCCCTCTGTCGCTCCGCCCCAGGTTCCGGCTCCGCCTCCGATCCCAGCGCCCCAGGAACAGCCGCCGGGCGACGGCAGCATGACCATGCCGACGCATTCGAATCTCTGGCAGAACCGACCCACTCAGACTGCACAGGTGCCGGGCTACAGCAGCAACGGTGTGCATGAGACGACCCAACAGATCTCCATGCCCACCGTGAGCCGGCCCCCGGCCGTATCGGCGGCTCCTCCGCGGCAAGAGGCAGTGCCGGCTCCGCCGTTCCCTTCGGCACCGCAGGTCCAGATGCCGAACCCTCCGGCCCAACAGGCCTACCAGTATCAGCAGCCCCGCGCGGTGAACGCCAGCGTGGTCCCGTCCCGTGCTGCCGAATCCATGTCCCACGTCGCCGTGCGCGCGATGGCCAAGCTGCCACCCGAGAAGGGTTGGCGCCGTTGGCTTATGCTGCTTACCCGGATCAACCTGGGCTTGTCGCCTGACGAGACCTATGAGCGCGAGCTGCACGCCAAGATCCGCAAGATCGTTACCGACCCGCATGCCGCCGCCGCCAACTCGACCTACGAGGTCGCAGTGATGAGTCTTAAAGGGGGAGTGGGTAAGACAGCAATCACTGTGCTGCTTGGATCGGTTCTGGCTAAGGTGCGGGCCAATCCGGTGCTGGCCATCGATGCCAACCCGGACTCAGGAAACCTCGTTGATCGCTCCCGCAAGGAATCGGAACATTCGCTGGCTCAATTGGTGGCCGCAGGTAGGGAACTGAACTCCTACAACTCTGTTCGCGCTCACACGTCGATGAATGAGGCCAACCTAGAGGTGCTGGCTGCCCAGGACTACGTCGATGCCAAGCGGGAATTCAGTGGTGCGGACTGGCAGACGACCACCGCGATCGTCTCGCCGTACTACCCGATCCTGATCGCTGACTGCGGAACCGGGCTGTTCGGCAGCGCTGCCCAAGCCATCTTGGAATCGGTGTGGGGTTTGGTGATCGTCGCCGATACTTCGATCGACGGCGCCAAGAAGGCCGGCGAAACCCTCGACTGGATCCGGGCCAAGGGCCACCCGGGTCTGATCGCGCGCGCTGTGGTTGTCATTAACCACACCAAGCGGGGACGTGAGTCGGCCGATATCGATGAAGTCAAAGCGCAATTCGCCAAAGTTGTGGGGGAGGACCGTGTCTTCGAGATGCCTTTTGATCCTCACATCGATCAGGGCACCGAGATCAACTTGAGATTGGTCAACCGCACGGTGCTTCGTCGGATCACCGAAGTCGCTGCCCGCCTGTCGGACAACTTCGACAAGCCGCGCCGGCCCGATAAGAGCGTCGGCCCGTATCGCCGGCCTGACACCATCTTTGAACCGTCTCACCGCTGAGGGAGAGCACCGAGATCATGACCAGCTCGATCACCGCACTCACGACCAACATCTCGTTGATCACCGGTACGAAAACCACCGACGTCACGGTTCAGTCCGAGGTGCCGATCAAGGAGTGGATCGCCGACGTCGTCGACTTCGTCTCTTCGGTGCACCGCGGCGCCGACATCGGCTTCGATTTCGACGGTGACAGCGTGTGGACCTTGGCTCCCGTGGGTGCACCGCCCATCGAGCGCGCCCATAACCTCAACTCGGCCGGGATTGTCGACGGCGCTCTGGTCCAGCTGGTATCTGTCTCGCACACCGAGCGCTACCGGCCACTGGTGGAAGACGTCATCGACGGTGTGGCCGTGCTCAACCCGAACACGGCCTTCAATCGCGCAGACGTCACAAAATGGGTCAACGGCCTGATCCCCGTGGTCGGAGCGGGAGTCGCTGCTGCGGCGGTGGTCGGCTGGTCTGCGAACCCGGGTCAGCGCCTGTGGTGGGGGCCAGCCGTCTTGGTGCTTGCCGTAGCGCTCGGCGCCGCCGGAATGCACCTGTGGCGCCGCTACGACCAAGTCCACACGGCCGAAAGCCTTTTCGTGGCTACGACGATTCTGGCTGCCACCGGCGCGGCACTGACCGTCCCGCTTGCTCGCGACGCAACGTGGCTGGGTGCGCCCAACCTGGCCGGGGCGGGTTTCGCCCTGTTCGCGTGCGCGCTGTTTCTGCGCGGGGGTCCCTTGCGCCGGCACACGGTGACGACGACGGTGGCCACCGGTGGCCTCGTCGCCACCCTCATCGCCCTGTCGATGGGTTATGGGTGGCATCAATGGATCTGGCCTGCAGTGATCGCCCTTGGTTTGTTCCTGATCACCTCGGCAGCCAAGCTCACCGTGCTGTTCGCCCGGTTCACCTTGCCTCCGATACCTGCTGCCGGTGAGCCGGTCGATGTCGATGACCTGCTCGATCCCGTTATCGACTCGGCGGCAGAGGCCGCCAACGACCCCGGTAGGCAATCGTGGCGGGCCATCCTTGAATCGGTGCCGTCGTCCTCGGCGCGGCTCGTGGAGCGCTCAGCGTTGGCTCAGCAGCTGCTCACCGGGTTCGTGTGGGTCGGCTCAGCGACATTGGCGCTCGGAGCGGTCATGACTTTCCAGTCAGGCCACTTCCTCTGGCACAGCTCCATCGTGGCCGCGTTGTGCGCAGTGACCTCTGCTTTGAGGTCGCGGTTCTACGCCAACCGCCGGTGCGCCTGGGCGCTGCTTACAGCCTCAGCGGCCATCGCGATCGGCTGCGCCGCCAAACTCATCGCCTGGCACCCCGCCGATACGCCGGCTGTCACCGCGGGATTGCTCGCCGTGACCACAACAGTCATCGTCGGGATCGCCGCGACCCGCGACGTCAAGCGGATCAGCCCGATAACCAAGAAGACTCTCGAGCGCTTTGACGGCCTGACCATCGCGGCCATCGTGCCGCTGTTGTTCTGGGTCGCTGGTGTCTACGACCTCGTGCGCAACCTCGTGTTCTGACCCAATACAGCGGCCTGCCCACAGCAGGCTGGGGCTCTGGCCGCCGACGCTTCCCACACTCCGGGCGCCGGCGGCCAAATCCCTGTTGCGACTGACCCCTACCCGCACTGACGTGCGCATTATCGCCGATCCACCCCGGGGTCAAAGTCGGCAAAAAACGTGCGCGGTACCCCCTCTGCAGTCCAGTAGATTCAGCGCTATAGCCAGTAGCGCGTCCCTCTTTGACAGCACAGGAGGCCTGCAATGTGCCGTTCCCGCACCGAGGTCGGTGGTCCACGCCGATGCTCTGGGGACACCCGCGTGCAGCTCGCCCGCGCATCGTCCTTGGTTGCCACCCTCGAACGTGAGGAAACCGACCTGCTGCAGCGGCTCGACCAAGCAGGCGTGGGCGGAGGCGAGTCGCAGGCTCCCAACGCATTTGACGGTATGCCTGATCAGGCCACTGCGTCGGCGGTGAGCTTCGCTGACAAGACCACACGACTGGAAGACATCCGCTCCGAAATCGACACGGCCATCGACAATCTGGGCACTGCCCAGAACTGGGCTCAATGGCTGGAGTTCACCGAACGGTTCCACAACTACAGCCTCAACAACCAGCTGCTGATCGCGATGCAGAAGCCCGATGCGACACGAGTGGCCGGCTTCAACAAGTGGAAGGAACTCGGCCGCGACGTCAACAAGGGCGAGAAGGCCATCTGGGTGCTTGCACCCATGATCAAGAAGCGCACGAAGGACGACGGATCAGGCGAAGACGAGCGGGTGGTCATCGGCTTCAAATCGGTGCCTGTCTTCGACGTGTCGCAGACTTCCGGCAATCCGTTGCCGGAGCCGCCGGTCGTGTCCTACAGCCGCGACAGCGGCGTGGCGCCGCCACGTATGCACAGCGATCT
Organism: Mycolicibacterium alvei; assembly: GCF_010727325.1. Classification (NCBI taxonomy): domain Bacteria; kingdom Bacillati; phylum Actinomycetota; class Actinomycetes; order Mycobacteriales; family Mycobacteriaceae; genus Mycobacterium; species Mycolicibacterium alvei. The sequence continues at coordinate 232,984 of NZ_AP022566.1, read as the reverse complement.
GGAAGCCCAGGTCGTCGGACACGGGTACCGCGTCGAACGTCGCGACCTCGGCCCCGACGCGGCCGAAGGCTACACAGACGGCGTCAACAAGGTGGTCGTGATCAGCAATCGGTACAGCGACGCCCACCAGGCGCAGGTGTTGGCCCACGAACTCGCCCACATCGAGTTGGGTCACATGGGCAACACCAGCGACTATCACACCCGAGCTGGCGGTCAGAGGCCTCGCATGGAAGTCGAAGCAGAGAGCGTGGCCTACGTGGTCGGCCGGCGTTACGGGCTCTCACCGGGCCCCAGCTCGTTTGCCTACATCGATGGCTGGGCCCACGGCGACAAGGACAAGGTTCGTGGCACCGCAGAAGCGGTGGTCGCAGCGAGCAAGCGCATCCTCGATCGGATCACATCATGACCAACGCACACGACCCGTCCAACGCCGCCGGCCAACGCTGGTCGATCGAGGTCACCGACCCTGAGGATCCCAGTGTTGTCCACGTTTTCACTGGATCCACTGAAGAAGAGGCCGAGGCCGCCGCGGACGCGGCCCTCGGTGTTACCGACGCAAACGAACGCGAGCAGCAATGAGCATCGATACCTCCAGCCAGAACCGCGCCTTGTCTGACCGTGACGCGCTGCGTGCGCAGCAGCTCAAGGAGCTCATCGACGTTCGTCGGGCTCTGGCAGAAGCCCGCCGCCAGGAGAGGGCGGCCGCCGTGGAGTACGCCGCAACTCCAGACGGCGCGGCCGAGACTTACCGACGGTTCGAGTTGGCCTCCACAGAGTCTGAACGCGCTGAGTTGCAGGAGATTTACCTCGCCGGCCTCGACTTGGCTTCGCAGGAGTACATCCAACGCCAGGAGCGCGATGCCGCCAGTGCCCGCGATGGCGACCTGCAGGTCGTACCCGTTGGAGAGTTCACCGATCCGGTGTCACGCGTGCTGATCAGTCAGCGCGTCATGGCGACCTACCGCAGTGGGCCGGCGGCACTGAGCTCGGGCAGTGTCACTGTCAACTTGCTGATCCTGTTGCCAGACAGCGTGACCCGGCGTCGCACCCGGCTCAGCGCCCACGCGGATCTCGGCGTAATCACTGGCTCGCTGGCAGACATCATCACCACTGCCTGGCGAGACGCCAAGGCCCGGGCCCGCATCAGCGAGTTGGTTGGCGCAGCTGCCTCCAACGACCTGGCGGCCGCGATCGCGCAGCGTGCGACGGCGGTGCAGTCATGAGCGACCTAGCTTTTCGCCCGGCCGGGGAAGTGGAACTTCCGGCTGAGCGCGCCCAACGACGCGCAGCGGCACTCACCTCGTCAGTCTCGACGATGTTCCGGACGCTGGCCGAGATCTACCGGGATGAAGACTGGCGTCACCTTTCCGACCACGCTGGCGCGCCCTACACCACGTTCACTGGCTTCGTGCAGGACCATCTGGGTGTGGCGGGGTCGTACGCGCGTCGCTACCAGCAGGGGATCACTGGCCTGATCCTGCCGCTACAGGAACTGGCATTGCCGGGCACTCAGATTCCGGTCACGTCGGCGGATGTGGCTCGGCTTGGGCTGGCCGGCGCGCAGGCTGTCGTGGACCAGGCCCCCGCGGTGCTGGCCGATCTCACGGAAAGCAGTGAACAAACCACTGCGCTGCGGGAATTGATCGACCGGCTCGTGGCACAACCGCCAGCCGGTGCCACGCCGGCCGCTGACGTGCCAGCGCTTGGCAATTTGGTGCCGACAGAGATCCCTGAACAGTCATCGAACTTCACACCGACCAAGGAAGAGACCTCCAGTGCAGAGGTCGCCGGACCGCCGTGGTCCGACTCGACTGGCGACGAGGGTCCGCCCTGGGCTATCTCAACTCCGGAGGACGTCGACGCTGACGACGAACGATCGACAATCGCCGCCCCTCGGGCAGCGAACGCAGACACGGATTCCGAAGACACCGAGGACGTGGGCGGGAGTCACTCGCCACCAGATGATGAACCCGCGGCGGGGGAGTCAAGCTCGGGAGCTTCAGCGAATTCCAGCGAGCTCGCTGAAGCCATTGCTACGGTGCTGCGTTCTGACCCGGTCGCACTCGCCAGGACCGCTTCGCCTGCGATGCGCGAATCACTAGCCTCGAATGCTGTTGTCGCAGCGCAGAGGCTGTCTCGACTGGGTCAGTTGCTGCATTCTTTGACCCCGTCCCCCGGGCGGTCGCCGTCGTCCCTCAAAGTCGCCAACTAAGTGAAAGGAAGTTTGCTCTGTGAATTGCGCAAACACGAATCCGTTCATACTCTGGACCACAATGCGTGAATCCCGCAATATCTGCGGCGCGCTAAACCGAAATGGGGGTTGCTAACCATGATGCTGCGAGTCGACGAAGAAGGCCTGATGCAGTCGGGTACGCGGATGATTGAGAACGCCAGTCAAGGTGTCTCGCAGACCACCGCGACACTGATTCCGGCGACGACGATCATCCCAGCCGGCCTCGATGAGATCAGCGCCCTGGCGGCCATGGGTTTCAACACTCAGACTGCGGCTCTCAATGCGGTCAATGCCTTTGCGCAGATGCACATCGGCCTCTGGGGCGGTGCGCTCATCGAATCTGCCGGCGCCTACACGGGGACCGACGCCGCGGTCGCCACCACGGTGTGAGCGTCCGGGCATGGCAGTAGTCGACTGGTTCGCCTCGCCGCCGGAGGTCACCACAGGCAGATTGCAGGCGGGGCCACAGGCCGCACCGATGCTGGAGGCCGCAGCGGCCTACGAAGTCCAGGCCGCCAACTTTGCCACGCAGGCATCGGTAATGGCCTCAGCAATCAGCGAGACAGCCTCGCAATGGGAGGGCCTGGCATCGTTCCGTTCGGCCGCTGCAGCAGCCAAAATGCCCGTCTGGCTCTCTACCGCCGCTGTCATCGCCGCTGCCCGCGGAGCCGCGGCCACAATGCAGGCCGGCGCCTATGAGGCTGCTTTCGCCGCGGTTCCTCAGCTGCCCGACATCGCCGCCAACCACGTCACCCGCGCGGTGCTGTACTCCACAAACTTCCTTGGCATCAACACTGTGCCGATCGGGGTCAAGGAGTTCGACTATTTCGTGCGGATGACCCAGCAGGCTGGCAACGCAATGTTGGGCTACATGGCCGACACCGCTGCCAATGTCGCCTCGCTCAGCACGGTGATACCGCCTATGCCGATCGCGATGCCGGGTGCGGGGCTGACGTCCGTGTCCAACGCGGGACTGCTCAGCTTGACGGGCACGCCCGAGGCTGCCGGCCGCAACATGACCTTGGCGTTGAACACGGCCCAGTCGGTGATGTCCACGGTGCGTATGCAGGCGGCCGGAGCGGCCGCCTACGGTGGCGATGCCGAGCGCAAGGGCGAGTTCGGTGCGAATATGGCGCAGCTGGCGAGTGAGCAAGCAGCCCAACAAGTCACCCAGCAGGCCGCTCAGCAGTCGCCCGAGCAGGCCGCCCAGGCTGCTCAAATGGGGCCTCAGATGGCCACTCAGCTCATCTCGCAGGCTACCCAGGCGCCCCAGCAGCTGATGCAGGCACCTCAGCAGGCCATGCAGCTACCGCAGCAGCTGATGTCGCCGATGCAGCAATTCACCCAGATGTTTTCGGGGGGATTCGGTAAGGACTCCACGGGCGCCGACGTGTCTCAGGTGGGACTGTTCGACACCCAGCCCGAGTCCAACCACCCGCTCGCCGGGGGCACTGGCGCCCCAGTCGGCGGCGGCATGCTCACCGGCGGATCAGTTCCCGGAAGCGGCGGGGCACCGACGCGCACACCGCTTTTGGCCACGGTCACCGCTCCGCCCGCGGCTACGACCACCGCACCGGTGACCTCCAGCCCGTCGGCTGCGGCCAACCCCTCTGCTATGCGCGCAGGCGCTGCGCCAATGGGAATGGCGCCGATGGCCGGCACTCACGGCCAGAAATCCTCGGGGGGAACCGTCGAGGAGCTCGTTGCACCCGGCCCCTTGATGTTCGACGACGACGTCGATGACATCGACGACTGGTGATGGGAGCTAGTTGGTCAAAAAACTGCGAAATCGCCTCCAAATACACCGATACGATCAGTAAAACTCAACAACCACATGCGCACTACGCCTCACCAGCTTCTCCGGCGCTAACCGGGGGGAAGCCCACAACGAGAAGGGACACATCGATATGAGCCAACCGATGCATACAGACGAAGAGGGCATGGCCGCCGCCGCTTCGGATTACGACCGAATCTCCGGTGAACTCCAGGGTCGCCTGCGGGCCATCGAGGCCGAGGCCGACTCGCTCGTGCCCACCCTGCAGGGTCAGACCGGCACCGCCGCCCAGGCGTCGGCTGCCCGTTACAGCGAGGCCGCCAACGCCGAGATCGTGGAACTGACCTCGATCTCGGAGCGCATCCACTCCTCGGGTCTGCGCTACGGCGACACTGACTCCGACGGTTCCCACCTGGTCAACAACGCCTTCCCGGCGCGCTGACCCTAACCCCACAGCCACACCTCTTCAGAAAGGACCACAAACATGGCTGGAGCACCCGGCGGTCAGGTATGGAATTTCCCGGCAGTTCATGCTGCCGCGAGCGGTATCACCTCCCAGAGCGCGATGATCGACGGCCTGCACGCCGAAGGCAAGGCCACGCTTGCGCGACTCGCCGAACTCTGGGGCGGATCCGCCAACTCGGCCTACCTCGAACTGCAGAATCGGTGGGACACCCGCGCTGCGGAAACCAATCAGGCGCTGGTCTCGCTCGCCAAGTCGCTGCACAACGCGGCCGACGAGATGCAGACAACCGAGTCGTTCGTCCAGAGCCAGTTCTCCGGCTAAACGCCGGCCCCGCAGATGTCAGCCCGGTCGCCATATTCCCCGTGCGCGACCGGGCTGCTTCTGTCTCTGCTTCCCTGAACCATCCAATCGGCACAGAAGATGAACCCCTTTCTGTGCGCTGATACCTTCGCTTCACCCCCCCACAGACATCAAGGACCTGTCAGATGCTGGTTGGCTCGCACAACACTGAACCGCTCACCACGGCCGTGGACCTGACCCTCGACGGGCTCCTGGTACTCGCCGACAAATTCGGTGTTACCAACGACTTTCCCGTCGCCCTAGGTATCCAGAACAACATCTTTCACCTCGATGTGCGGGCCCAAGTGTGGGCGGCGGTCGCGGAGTCACTGACCGCACAGGAGATCCTTGACCACACAGGTGCCGTGCACCCTGGGGTCGCGGCCATGATCCAGACCGCCACCCGCGCGGAACGCACCCTGGAGGGCCGATGGTTCCGCACAGCCGGTGAAGGGTCCATGACCCGGTTCGCGATTTGCCGTCACGGCTCCGAACATGTGATCGTCGTTCGCGGCGGTGAAGGCGGCTATAAGGTCGTGCTGCAACGAATCTCCAGCCGAGTAGGGTTGGCCGGCATGCTGGAAACCATCATCGGCACAGTGGCTCCCGCGGCCATCACTTCACCGGTGATGGGACCGTCTTCCGAGATCTCCGCCGTCCAGGCGCCCGATGACCTCATCCGATTCGGCGCTGACCCACGATCAGCGGCTACCCTGCTCAACGCGGTGCGCAGCCCTGACTCCTGGGTGGAGATCGTCATGACCGAACGCCTCGACGGCGGCACCGTGAGCCGCCCGGAGGTTGCTGCCGGCGTCCTGGATAGCCCCATCGGACGCATCGTCTCCATTCCGAAGAACATCAACAGCACCCTCTACGCGTCCTTCACCGCAGGCACCCTCGACAATCTCAGCCGGGCACTATCCGAGCTCACCACGTTTCTCCCCTCGGGCACATGGATGCCCAACACCGCCCACGACGACGAACTGGACGAGGCATGACCGCCAACATCAGCGATCTCGACTACCTAGCCAGCGCCTACGCAGCCGCAGCCGGCGCGGAGAATCCTCAACTCGCCCTCGACCAATTCGCCGCGATCACCAACACTGACGAGTCCGCCTGCGATGCCTGGATAGGACGAATCAGCCGTGGCGACTATGACCGCACCACCCTTTTCCGCGCCTGGTTTTCACGACGCAACTTCGGTGTGCTCGCCGACGCCGCTGATCTGTCCGTGGTATCCCTGCAGGCATGGGTCCCGATCGGAGGCGAGTTCGCCAACCTCAGCGCACCCGTCATTTCTCCGGCCGTGCTCTCCGCCGGCTACGCCCTGTCTGAGGCGATCAACGCCAAAGCCTACGACGACGCACTTGAAGTGCTCGCAGACAACCAACCCAGCGATCTCATCGCCTGGGTCCGTGCAGTCATTTACGCCACCGGCACCCGATGGGACAAGGTGATCGAGGCTCTCAACGAACATGCTTGGAGAGAACCGATTTACGCGCAGTGCGCCGAAGTCCTGCATGGCGCCGCAGCCACCCATCTGGGCTTGTTCGCTGAAGCTGAACGCAGGCTCATCAACGCGCTGCAAGCTGAACACTCCAAGATCCCGTGCGCCCAGCACGGAGCCTGGTACCTCGCGATGGTTTACCGAGCGACCGGACGCGAAGAAGAAGCCATGGCCAAACTCGAATGGCTACACGCAAACTTCCCTTCGCCCAAAGTCGAAGCGGCACGCAAAGATCCCACCGTTCGACTGCCTGTTACGACCCGCGAGCGGATCGCCGAGCGTTCGAACCCGTGGCAAGACGAGGCCCAAGAAGGTGGCGGACCGATCATCCGCAAGGAACTGCTCGCTGACGCGACCGCCCAGCTGCAGCGTCAGATCGGCCTGGAAGGCGTCAAGGAGCAAATCGCCGATTACCGCGCCTCCGTCCAGATGGCGGCTGTTCGAGCCGCCAAGGGCCTCAAGGCCAAGCAGGGTTCGAGGCACATGATCTTCTCCGGTCCGCCCGGTACCGGCAAGACGACCATCGCTCACATCGTTGCCTTGAACCTGGCCGGTTTGGGTGTGATCCCAGAACCGAAAGTCGTCGTGGCCAACGGCCGTGCCGATCTGTGCGCAGAGTACGAAGGTCAAAGCGCCACAAAGACTTCCCGCCTTGTCGATCGCGCACTGGACGGCGTGCTGTTCATCGACGAGTTCTACACGGTCGTCCAGGACCGCGACGGCCGAGCCGATCCGTTCGGCAAGGAAGCCGTCGACACCCTGTTGGCGCGAATGGAGAACGAGCGCCACCGCTTGGTTGTCATCATCGCCGGGTACCCGACTGACATCGATCGCGCCCTCGAAACCAACGACGGACTTCCGTCGCGCTTCTCTGTGCGCATCGAATTCGACTCCTACACACCAGAAGAGATCGTGCAGATTGCTGAAGTCATTGCAGTCGACAGTGATTCGATCCTCACCAAAGAGGCCAGAGACGAACTACTGACCGCAGCTGGGCATCTCGCAGGTCAGCAGATCAACGGAAAGCCTGGGCTGGATCTGGCCGGCAACGGCCGCTACGCGCGCCAGATCGTGGAAGCCGGTGAGCTGGCCCGCGATCGGCGCCAGGCCGAGGTGCTCGATCCCGAGGAGCTGACAATCGAGGAATTGCAGGTCATCACCGGCGAGGACATGAAGGCCGCGGTCCGCTCTGTGCACGCCCGCCTGATGGGATCTGCATCGCGCTAAAACTGGCCTGAAAACTGGCTCAGGACAACATCATCGCCCGTTAGAGTCGAATCACGCGGGGGGCCACCTGGCGGCCCGAAAACCTCCTTCGCCGCCGCCACCCCCGCGCCTTAGACTTGGCGCCTTCAGAAAGGGCCGCGGGCACATGGCCGACGAGACATACCGCCGGAAAGCCATCAAGTTCCAGCAAGGATGGCAGGTCTTCGCGACCCTGGGCTCTGCAGCCGCTCAGATCTATCACGCGAAAATGACTGCGCCGCCGGAGATCATGGTGGGATCAGCGATAGCGCATATCGTTGCCCCAGTTGTCTTCGTGGCAGCTACCCATTCGGTGATTCTGCAGATCAGGGCCCGCCGGTATGGTCCCCAGTTCGTTCTCTCAGTCTTCGTAACGGTGTTCTTGGGGCTTGCCGCGTTCTGGCTGATGTTCTACTCGCTCAGGGAGCTGGCGATGATTCTCGGGATGCGGCCAGCATGGTTGTGGCCGGTCATCATCGACGCGTCGATCGCCGTCTCTACGCTCGGGCTGTGGTCACTGACCCACCGAAGTAGAGACGATGAGGAGCCTGAGGGGGATAAGCAGCCGCATCAGGTGCAGATCGACCGCGTCGGTGCCCTCGCCGCAGATCGCCCAGAGCTGGAAGCGTCCAGCGACGAACCCGAGACCCGGGTACCTCTTACTAAGACGCCTGCCACTCAGGTCCTCTCGGCGAGCCTTCCCCAGGCTCAGCGTGAGGAGCAGACCGCCCCGGCGGCACGCCATTTGACTCCTTCCACTTGGCAGCAGGACGCGGTCGACGATGAGCCGGCCGAGGCATCCTGGGAACCGGAGCGACGCACCGGCGCCGACAACGTCATCGCGCACGCTCGCCCTGCGCACCGTCATCTAACCGTCAGTGATGACATCGAGGCTTCCGGCTACGACTTCACTGAGTTCGCCCGCACGCTCGTCGAGAGCGGTCGCACGAAACAGTCGGTCAAACACGTCTGCCGGATACTGGACATGCACAAGGCCGGTTATGTGCCCCATGCCATTTCCGAGCGGACGGGGCTCAATCGGGGCACCGTCACCAACATCATCAACGTCAGCAAGGAACTGCTCAAAGACACCCCGCTGGCAATCTAAGGTCGTCAGACTCGGCCAAGGATCGGCGCTGACGTGTTGGTCCTATCGGGTGATGTCGGCAGGGTGCGCCGGCGCGGTGTACTGCGTCAGTGCGTCGCGGTATCGGTCGACGACCGCCATCAGCTGCTCGGCGCTGTTCTGAAATCCCGCGGTCGCCCGGCCGTAGCGGTCGGCCGCGTCCCGGTAACCTTCTGCGGCCTGGCGGTAGCCATCGGCAGCACCCACGGTCTCGGCGGCTGATTGGCGATACTGCTCGACAGCGTCGAGCATGTTGGCCTGGGCGGCCAGCAAGAGCTGGTTCGTCTCGTTCGCTGCGCTGAGTTGGATGCGCAGATCAAGGTTTTCAGCACGAAGCGCCTCGATGGTGGCACGCGCTGAGCTCGTCGAGTCATGATCGCCGCTCGCCGCGGCGTGCTGCGCAGACTGGGGGAGTTGGTCGACATACACCCACCAGCGTTTTTGTTTGGGCCCCTCGGTCGCACCGCCAGCGATATCGCCGTCTTCGATCATGCGCCGGACCGTGCGCACGTCGCGCTGCAGGATGCGGGCAGCTTCTCGGGCGCTGATCTTGGGCCGGCCGCGTTGCGGCCGATTCTCGATGCCCATAGTGATCCTTCGCACTGCCGAGGTGGTCGCCGCCATCTTATCGCGCCGCCAGCGCGCACCGAGGCACCTCTGGACTGCGAAAATGTTGCAATTGTGGACAGGCATGTCTTCTTTTCGGGCGACACGCCCACGCGGGTACCCGCGTTGCGCACGACGGCGTTCTACGATCGTCGAGAACGTTCACTTACCAGACATTTAGCGAGGTAGAGCCAGTGCAGACAGTGAGCATGGACGACACGATCGCAGTGAGGATGGTGAATTCCGGCACGCAGCCACGCCGCAAGAAGCGCAGCGGGTCAGAGACTCGGCAGCGCAACCGGCAGTGCAAGCTCAGCCTGCTCGACATCGAAGAGAAGGTGATGATGCGCAAGGCCGCCGAGGCCGGCTACTCGAATATTCAGCAGTACATCCTGGCTGAATTTGTGGCCCCTCAAGTCGAGGCCGCCGCCGCCTCATAAGTCACAGCACTCACAATTTGCGCGGGTACTCGCGCCGCGTGTCGGCGCGGGTACCCGCGTTTTTCGTGCGAACATCCCCTTGGTAACCATCCATACCAGGCAGGAGGTGTCCACGCCCCGACGTCGCCGCTCAGTGGCGTACTCACGCAGCGTCTCATCGCTGCACCTCGACTCACCGCGGATCGCACACACCGCGAGGACCGGCTGAATTACCCAGCCGCTTAAGCACTCTCAAATAGCGAACCACACGACAAAGGCCCCCGGCGGCAACCGAGGGCCTTTGTAAACCGAGGTCTCAGCTCGGTTGGTTGTGCTCGCGCACATTGCCCCAAGAAGGGACTGTCCCAATGACAGGTCTCACGATACTTCATGCCCGCGTCTGGAGCACTCCGCCGCGCCCGTGCGCCGCGGCGATACCGCCGACGCGAGTCTCTGCGCGCGCGGAACACACCACTACCTGCAGGTCATGCGCACTCCGCTGACCGCCGCTGTCGCGTGCGCCCGGCCTGCTGGCCGCCGTGCTGAGACCTGCCCGCCGGCGCGGTCGTCATCGTCCTCGATCGCACAGCTCTGCGGCGACGAGGCCCATCTGGTCACACCGGATCGAAAGGAGCGTGGCGACACACAACACCTGCTCGATCGCGAGATCTGAGAACAACTTCATCGGGAGCGCGTGCGCGATGTGAGAGAACCCCCGTGAGGGGGCCACTCACCAATTGCGGTCGTCCAGGGTGCCAGCCCTGAGACCTGCCAGCACGAGATCGAAGGCCATTCGCATCTCAGCTCCCCGATTCACGAGGAGAAATACCTTTGCCAGGTACTTCTGAGGCTACTTCCTACCCTGAAGTCGGACAGAATTCGGTCGCAGCTGGTCCGCCGAATAGGCATACTAGCTGCACAAATGCACGGTACCGATCCGCCGCTGCGCGGGCTCGGCGTGGTATTTGCCAGGATCGGCCGCGGGTGTTGAAGTCCGATGCTCGGCGGGTGGTGTCGCGGGTGCAGGCGCACGCGGCCGGTATGGGCCTGCGTGGGGCCCGCAAAGCGGTGCTGGCCGCCGTGCTGGAGCTGCTGCCGGGCCGGCACAGCCGGATCACTGATGACGCGGTGCGGCTGTATCAGTTGGCTGATCTGATCGTGGAGGCCGGCGGACGCCGGTACTGCGACAAGACGATTGGGCGTGCGCTGGCCTCTCTGGCCGCCGACGAGCTCGTCGACTACATCCCGGCCCGCGGCCGCGGAAACCGGGCTCTGGTGGCCATCCACCGCCGCTTCGTCGACGACATCGAAGTACTCCAACGCGACGAAACCGGCCGTGTCATCGTGCCCGCGAGCGCTGAATCCGTCACCTTTCTGAAGCCCCTTCCTCTTATAGGCCAAAGGCCAATTACCCCCCTACCCCCCGCAGCACCGACACCCAGGCCACAAGCGACTCTCGACCGACGGGGGTAGAAATTCATCCCGACGAGGTCCGCGAGGTGTTCGCGGCCCTGCCCGAGGCCTACCAGGGCCTCGGGACCCGCACCCGGTGGCGTCTCGGCGGTCTGATTCGCCGCCAGCTGGGCCGCGGCTGGCGCCCCGGCCAGGTCGTCGCGATCCTGGCCGCACCCCTGCCCGGAGGGGTGAAATCGCCACTGCACCTAGCCATGTGGCGCCTAGCCAAGAACCAAATCGGCTCCGGACCACGCTTGGCGCCGCTGCAGCAGGCCTGGGACGCCCGCGCTGCGGCGGCGGAGCGGACCCGCAGCGACCAGGCCGTGGAGCGGTCGCTCGCCGAGGTCACCGAGGCCACCACAGCCGATCAACGCGACCACGCGTTACAGGCGGCGGCGGTCCGGTTCGGGACGATCACCAACCCCAAGACGGCGCTGGTGGCGGCGGCGAGGGCCGCTGCCCGCAGGTTCCCCGGCCAGGCGCTGGCCACCGCGTTGGGCCGCTGGGCCGAGACCATCCTCGAGGAACGGTCCGCGGCCGACGAGCGGCCGGCGTCGATCGTCCCGGACCTCGGTGTGGAGCTGGCCATGAGCACCGTCACCGGCCACTGCGTGAACTGCCAATGCACCCCGGGCACCCTGCGCACCAAGCTACCCATCCCGGTACCAGTGTGCGACACCTGCTGGGCGGCCAACGCCGAACCCGAGTTCGAGGAGGACTCCGCAGCGTGAAGCCTTGGTCACTTGCCACCGTTGATACGAATGTCGTACCCGCAGTGGATGATCTAGCGGCATGAACACTATCCACAGCAGTAGCACGATTGAAGCCGGTTACCGGCAATGGCTCAAAGAGCAACGCCGCATCCAAGCCAGCGATGAGTTGACGCCTCTGGAGTGGCGGTGGCTGATCCGTGTGGTTGCCGCAAATCTGACAGTTGGGTCTGCTGCACGAATAGGTGACATCTGAGTTGGCTTGCCCGTGCTGGGCGAGCTGGAAGGATGTCCTTGTGCCCAGGCCCTATCCCCGTGAGTTCCGCGACGACGTCGTCCGCATTGCCCGCAACCGCGACGACGGTGTGACGATCGAGCAGATCGCCACCGATTTCGGAGTCCACCCGATGACCCTGCACAAGTGGATGCGCCAAGCCGACATCGACGAGGGCACCAAGCCTGGTAAGAGCACCGGCGAGTCCGGTGAGCTACGGGATGCGCGGCGTCGGATTAAGTTGTTGGAGCAGGAAAATGAGGTCTTGCGCCGGGCCGCGGCGTACCTGTCGCAGGCCAATCTGCCGGGAAAAGGCTCTACCCGCTCGTAGGTGAGCTCGCCGCTGACGGGATTCCCGTGGCGGTGACGTGCCGGGTACTCAAGCTCGCCCGCCAGCCCTATTACCGCTGGCGGGCCAATCCCATCACCGACGCGGAGGTCGTCGAGGCCTACCGCGCCAACGCGCTGTTCGACGCCCACGGCGAGGATCCAGAGTTCGGGTACCGCTACCTGGTCGAGGAGGCCCGTGATGCCGGTGAGCCGATGGCCGAGCGCACCGCCTGGCGGATCTGCGCGGACAATAAGTGGTGGAGCGTCTTCGGCAAAAAGCGCGGTAAGAACGGAAAAGTGGGTCCGCCGGTGCACGATGATCTTGTCGAGCGCGACTTCACCGCTGGTGGTTCAAATCAGCTGTGGCTCACAGATATCACTGAGCATCGCACCGATGAGGGCAAGCTCTATCTCTGTGCGATCAAGGACGTGTACTCCAACCGCATCGTCGGGTACTCGATCGACTCTCGGATGAAGTCCCGGCTGGCCACCGCAGCGCTCAGTAGTGCGGTGGCACGCCGCGGTGATGTGGCCGGTTGCATTCTGCATTCCGATCGCGGATCTCAGTTCAGGTCAAGGAAATTCGTGCACGCCCTCGGCCGCTACGAGATGGTCGGATCGATGGGCCGCGTCGGGGCGGCCGGCGACAATGCGGCCATGGAGAGCTTCTTCGCCCTGCTCCAGAAGAACGTGCTCGATCGCCGCCGGTGGAGCACACGAGAAGAGTTGAGGATCGCGATCGTCACTTGGATCGAACGGACCTACCATCGGCGCCGGCGCCAAGCCGGACTCGGGCGGTTGACCCCGATCGAATTCGAAGCGATTATGACCGCACCGGCCAGTCAGGCCGCGTGACCGAAACTGTCACCTGATCGTGCAGCAGACCCGAGTGAACGAGGGTTAGGTTGGCTTGCTCCGCCGTGGTGGGGCTCCACCATCCATGTCCGTCACCAACATCTTCTGGTCGCCAAGAACCCGGTCCGCTATACGGCGGCTACCTTTTCGTGCGGCCTGTTCATGGAAACAAATTCCGAAGTGACCGCGATCTAGTCCTGTGGCTGAGCGAGGTAGTCATAGACCAGCTTGCGAAGCAACTTCGCCGGACTTGACCCCTGCGCGCGCGCTCGCGCGCTGAAATCTTCCTTCACCGACTCAGGCACGCTCGTCTTGAGCGCTGGCGAGTGGCTACCGTCGCCCCCGAGAGACTTCCCCCCGGGGATGAGGTTCTGCTCGCGGCGAGCTTTGCCATCGGCCACATCCGAAGTCTATCGAGGCCCAGGGCCCAAATCGACAGCCGCGCCCGGCGCCCAGCTAGTCGACTCCCTACGCTGCGCAAGTGCTACTACTTGCTGTCAATGTGCTGCAGTTTGGCTGTCGGTGTGGGACGCGCGAATGGCGCGCAGATCGGTTGAATCCGCAACGAGCCAGCGAATATCCGCAGGCAATGCATGCAAACGGCAGACTGGGCCGCGGAGAAGAATTGGGCAAAGTTTCGACGAAGCGCTGGCAGGCGTTGCCGTAGCATGTGTAGCAGATGCAACGGTAAAGGAGTATCTCAGCATGGAGAACGCGCGCCCGGATCACGGCGCCCTGTCCACGGCGGACCACCGGTCGACGCTGACGATTCACGTCGGCGCGGAAGCGTATCCATTTCCAGCCGTCGGTGGGCCGGTGGTGATCGGCCGCGAGTATCCGGCGCAAGTCCAAATCCCGCACGCGGGTATCTCCAAATCACACCTGCGGATCGAAGAACACCACGGACGCTGGACAGGGATAGACCAGAGTTCCAACGGCGTGTTCGTCAATGGCCAACGCCGATCGACGCTCGACATCACCGACGGGCTGACGGTTTACTTGGGCCACCCAGAAGAGGGCATCGCCGTCAGATTCAGCGTCACCGATGCGACCGATGCCGACGTCGGCGACGACGTCGACGATCTGGGCGATGGCGCCGAGGAAACATCCGAGCGCGCCGCAGAAGACACCGCCAACATCACCCGCGCCGGCGCCGCCGTCGCCGCTCGACGCGAACAGCTGCGCATCTCGCAACGCAGCCTGGCTCAAGACAAAATCATCAATGCCGGCGCACTGATCGCCTTCGAGAAGGGCAGGAGCTGGCCCCGGGCAGCCACGAGGGCGCGGCTCGAGAAGGTTTTGCAGTGGCCGCCCGGCACAATTGAGCGGCTTAGAGACCATGTGGAGGATGAGCCGGACCGGGCAGAAATGACCGGCGGGACAACGACGATCGAAGCCAGGTTCATGGCAGAGGCGGTCGAAGTCGCCCTCAGCACCATCAATTCGACCATCGCAGACCTACCAGACGCTGCCGACCCAGACTTCAACTACCGGGCCGCAAGCATCCTTGCCGACTTGCGCAAGCTGGAAACGGTCGCCGCCAAGGCGGCGAAGAGCACCACCGGTGCACCCAACGTCGTGCTGGTTCTCAGCCAAATCCGGCACGCTTACCGGGAACTCATGCTGCGGGCCGCCGATGCGCCCAACGCCACCCTGGGGCAACGTCTTTTTGCCGCCCGCCACAGGGCCAACCTCAGCGTCGACGAAACCGCGGCTGCAGCCGCGGTCACCCCAGAAGTGATCGCCGCGGCCGAAGCCGATGCGGCACTGGCCGAGCGTCACATCGCCGCCATCGAGTACCTCGTCTCGGCGCTGGCCGGGCCGCGCCGCTGAACAAATCGAGCGAGAGCAATCCATATCCGGCCCAGGCCGCGAACCTGGCCGCCCCGCCGTGTCCAGGTCTGGGTTCGCGGCAGCAAAAACTGGTGCACAAGAGGGCGCGCGCCTGGAACTAGAGTGAACGTTGACCGTCCAAGCCGGACAACACGAATGCGCCGACCAGGCGCAGTCTCACAAGGGGGAAGCGATGACTACAGCAACTCGATGCGCGCGGATCGTCGGCGCCGCGGCGCTGGCCTGCGGAGCGGTGTTGGGGGCTGCGGCTGGCCCCGCCGCGGCCTGGCCGATCCCGCTGACTTCCGACGAGATCAACTACCTCAATGCCACCAGAGGCGTTTTCCCGGGAGACGATGACCAAAGGCTGCTTGCTGGCCGCCAAATGTGCCGCGGCCTGTACACGGGGCAGTCCGCCCAGGCCGTGATCAACGCGGCGGCAGCGCAATACGGTGCTTCACCGGATCAGGCGTCGGCGGCACTCGGCGCTGCGCGCGGCACTTTGTGCACGCAGGCGCCCGGCTGAGCCTCCCGCCGGCGGGTCCGACCCGGGTGGGCCGGGTCAGGCCCGCGGTTTCTCAGTGTCTGGGCTCGTGGCGGATGCTGAAGTCGTCGGACAAGGCGGCGGCGAGTTCGGTGATCCTGCGCCGGTAGGTACGTCCGAGCGATTCCAGCCGAATCTCAGGATCGTGGGCGATGTGTCTATCCCACGGCAACTCGATCACCCGGTGTGGTGACAGGTGACGGCCGAACTGGTCAATGACAACGTCCAAGTCGACATTCGGCTTGTCCCGGGTGACGTGGTTGATCACCAGGCACGCGCGACCGAGTACGTCCTGAAAGTTGTTATTGCGCAACCATTCGAGTGCACTCGCGGCTTGCTTCACACCGTCAAACGACGCATTGGCAACCACCACGACGCTGGCTCCGGAGGCCAGTACAGCCTGCGTGGTGTCGTCGAAAAAGCTATTCCCGCAGTCGGAGAGGATCAGGTTGTAGTAGGGAGCGGCCGCCTCAACGGTGCGATGCCAGTCTTTTCCGTTGAAAGGCCGGGCCATCCGGCTGTAGTCCGGGGAGGCCAATACCTCCAAGTTCGCGGTGTTCATCTGCGTGTAGCTGCGAATTGCGTTGTAACGCACCAATTCGGGATCCGACAGCAGCTCAGAAACGGTCGCCTCGGATTGGCGCGGTGTGCGATCGCCGAGATTTCCGGCGTGCGGGTCGGCATCGACGCTGAGGATCCGGTCACCTCGAACGTGGCTGAGGAGCGATCCGAGCGCGATCGTCACCGCGGTCCGGCCGGCGCCGCCTTTGAGGCCCAGGACACCGATCTGGTAGGAGTCGCGCGCCGCGCGACGAATTCGCGCGTGAAGATCACGTTCGTGCAGCTCATCTCGGGAGGGGCCGAGGTTGATCTTGGCCACTGAGTGCAGGACCCGGCGCCATCCCTGCGTCGGAGGTAGGACGGCACGCGGCGGAGTCGCTAGCACGACACTGGGCAGAACACCGTCGTTGACACCGACGGTGGGCTGCTGCTGTGGTGGCGGCGGTAGTGCGGGTGCTGGCGGGCCCTGCGGTTGGGCTGGTGCGGCGGGTTGCAGATACTGCCCGCTGGCATGCCGGCTGGTCGGGGTGATCTCGTAGTCCTCGGCCGAGGGCATCAGTCCGGGACTGGGCATCGGCGGGAATAGGTGGGATTGCCACAGTGAGTCACTGTCATTGATGCGGGAGGGCCAGCCGTTCGGCTCGGTGAATAATCGATCGTTGTCGGCCGGCGGTTCGGTAGTGGCTCTGGCGGCGGTGCTGTCGGCAAGGGGACCCAGCATCGGCATGACAAGCGTTTGGTCGGCGGCAGTATTGAGTTCGGGGGCACGGCGCCGACCTCCTTGCGACGGAGTAGCGGCCTGCGGTTGTGGTGGGGTGGGGTCGTTGGTCGAGTCGGCTGGCTGATCGCCATTGGCAGAGGACATCTCGAACCTTTCAGGTCGTCGGACAGCGCTGTCGTGAACCCCGTGGAGGAAGCGCCCTGGCGGCGCTGCCAAAAAGACCGCGCCGGGCGGGACCTATGCTGGCCCGCCCGGCGCGTACCCCTCAAGGTGTTACTCAGAGGCTAATTGCATGCCCAGGTGGCGATCCAGCCACCGCCGCCGCGCAGCTGGGCGAGGGCGGCGTTCTGGGCCTCGATGAGGGTGCGGCCAGAACCGCCCTGGAAGCGCTCGGAGTTCTCGGCCACTGCACCGCATTCGGTGAATGTGGTCAGCGTCTTGCATGAGGTCCAGCCGCACGCGTAGATCGCGTTGGTGATGGCGTCCTCGCGAGTGGGGTAGTCCCATGCTCGGCCGTAGGAGCCGTTGGGGGCGTAGGCGATGGATCCGTAGTACAGGGCGGCGTTGGCTGCCGGCGTACCGACGATGGCTGCTGACACGGTCACACCGGCGACAGCGACCGCGGCGCCGTGGCGACGAACATTGACCTTCATGATGGATTCCTTTCTGGAGGGCCGGTGATGGCGGCCCGAAGAATGTGGGTAGGGGACGGCTAGACGGGCTTGGTTGCGGTGACCTGCTTGTTGAAGTCAGACAGCGTCAGCGTCACCGTCGCGTCGTCGGTGGCGTTCATCTGCGCCTTGAGCAGGCGGTGCGGGTCGTCGTTGGCGATCCAGACGGTCACCGGCAGGTCCACCGACTTTTCGGGTGCCACGTTGGAGCCGGCCAGCACGAGGACGTCCTTGGATGTGGAGGTACCGGTGACCTTGGTGGCCTTGACCCCGCCGACGTCTTCGGTGCCTTCGTTCTTGGTGTCTTTCAGATTCGACAGCAAGGTGGCCAGGCCCATGTTCGGGTCCAGCAGTCGCGTCGGGTTGTAAAGGGCGGCGCTGCCCTCGCCGTAGTCGGTCCACACGCCGGGCTCTGCCACGTCGGAGTACAGGTGTCCGTCAACGAAAATGAGCTTGGCGTCGACGGTGTTGTCGCGGCTGACCTCGACGTTGGCCGATCCGGTGGCCACCGGTGCGGGCTTGGTCGAGATGTCGCCAACGACCTTGGACACCTTGAGGTTGGGAACCTTGCCTTCGGCGGTGAGTTCCAGGTGCAGGCCGGTGACCTGCTTCATCGCGTCGGCAGATTGCTGCACCAGCGCGGCAGCGTCGCCGCCGCTGCCCTCACCGGCGGGACCGGATTCCTTGGAATCGGTCCCACATGCTGTGAGCATCAGCGCTGCCGCAACGGTTGCCGCTACGGCGGCACGGATCCCGACCTTCATATATTTCCCCTTCTGTTGGTTCACAGCAATGATGGTGCTGTGGGCGTACTGCTTGGTGCGCTCAACTTCCCGCTTAGCGTAGCTAACACTGGCAGGGATCAAGTGCACCAGTTTTCGCTGGATTTGGTGCAATGCAATCCGGGAACGAGGTGCTATAGATGAGTCCCCGAACCGCAGCACCTCCGGCTAGCCGATGCGCTCGGCGATCTTGGATGCGATGGCTTGGGCTTGCTGGCCGCCGGCGGCCGTGCAGGTCTTGACGTCGATGACGACGTTGGAGTCACTGGACAGTGACCGCTGGCAGACCCGGTCGGTCTCCTTGAGCTCTACTGCGATCTGGCCCTCGGGGGACTCCAGGGCTCCTACGGCGATCTCGCGAGCCGGCTCCGAGCCCACTGTCAACGTCACCGTGGTGGACGCGCAGCTCATCCACGCGGTGTTCTGGGCATCGTGGAAGCGTGCGGCGTCCTCGGCGTTGACGAAGCTGACGACGAACTGCTCCACCGTGGTCTTCGGATCACTGGTATCGGTCAGCAGCTGCCCGGCCAATCCGGTGAAATTCGCGTCACGGTAGGTGACCTGGTTGGCCGGATCGACGACGCCGGTGCACTCGGCAGGAGTGGCGGTATTGGCGCGCGGTTTGCCCACCGTGACCGGTGTCGCCGACGAAAGTCCCGGGACCCCCATCACATCGGCGACCTCGCCTGCGGCCAGCAGCAGCCCCGGCAACGCGGCGGCGTCGACCGGCTTCTGATCTGGTGCCGGGCCTTGGGCAGGTGCGCCGGCCATGGGGCTGGCGCTACGGGTGCCGCTGTCGCGGGTCACCACGGTCAGTCCGGCGATCAGAGCCGCGATCAGCAGCAGCGCACCGCCCCCGATGACCCATCCGGGCATCCCGCTTTGCCCGCTGCCGGCCGCGCCGGTGTGCGCCGGCAGCCGCAGCCGCCACCGGACCACCGCGATCGCGGCCAAGCCGAGGACCAGCAGCATGCCCATGTCGAGCAGCCACCACATCGGTTGGTGGCGCCACAGAACGTCATCGGAGGTCATCAGCGGGGCCACTGCCAACAGGTCGATGGTCGATGCTGACGCGGCAAAACCCCACCGGGCGGGTAGCAGCCACGACGCCTGGTCGAGTCCCACGCGTCCGGTCACCGGAATCATGCCGCCGGAGAACACGATCGCCAGCATGATCATCACGACCAACATTGGCAGGATCCACTCGTTGGTGCGTGCCAGCGACGACAACGCCAACCCGACGATGGCCGAGACGATCGCGGTCAGTGCCAGTGACACGTAGAGCTCGGCGACCGGATTGCCCAGCAGTACCGCACCTTGGGTGGGTCCGCCCTTGCCGGCCACCACGATGGCGGTCAAGACTGCGACTTGCAGTGCCGCAGCGACGCTGTAGATGACGATCTTGGCGGTCATGTAGGTGCCGGCGAACAGCCCGACGGCCTGCTCCCGACGGAAGATCGGACGCTCGCCGACCAGGTCACGGATCGTCAGCGCGGTGCCCATGAACACCGCGGCGATGTTGAGCAAGATCAGCAACTGATTCGGCTCGCTGGGGGCATCACCTCCGACGTCGGCCTTGCCCAACCCGACATCGCCGGGCACCGCCAAGGACAGCGCGCCCAGGATGAATGGCAACACCGCCAGGAACACGAAATAGCCGCGGTCGGCAAAGATCAGGCGCACCTGGCGACGGGCCAGCGTCAGAATCTGGCGTAGCCGGCTGGTGTGCGCCGGCTCGCCCAGCGGCCCTGGCGGGGCAGCTGGTGGCGGTGGCTGGTTGGCCGCGGGGTTCTTCGACAGATAGAACCGGTGCGCCCCATCAGGATCGTTGGCGACCCACGTGTAGATGTCAGCCCAGTCGTTGGGGCCAATGGTCGAGGAGTTGCCGGTCCCCATCGTTCGAGCGATCGCCGCCGGGGGCCCGTAGTACGCGGTCTTGCCACCCGGTGCCAGCAGCAAAATCTCATCGCAGACATCGAGGTAATCCAGCGAGTGAGTGACAACGATGACCACGCGGCCCGCGTCGGCCAGCCGCCGCAGCATCGCCATCACCTGTCGGTCTAGGGCTTTATCGAGACCCGAGGTGGGCTCGTCGAGGATCAGCAGCGAAGGCCCGGTCAGCAACTCCATGGCAACGGACACTCGTTTTCGCTGCCCACCAGACAATGTGTCGACGCGCTTGTCGCGATGCTCGGTGAGCTCCAGCTCAGAAAGAACACGATCAACGACCGCGCGCCGATCCTTGCGGCTGGTGTCTGGCGGAAGCCTCAGTTCGGCGGCGTAGCTCAACGCCCGCTGCACAGTGAGCTGGCGATGCACGACGTCGTCTTGCGGCACCATGCCGATACGCGAACGCAACGAGGCATATTCGGCATGCACGTTGTGTCCGTCGAAGGTCACCACGCCGGAGCTGGGCACGTTGGCGCCAGACAGAATTCTGCTGAACGTTGACTTACCTGCCCCCGACGGTCCGATCACCGCGGTGAGGGTGCCCGGCCGTGCCGCGATCGACACGTTGCTGAGCAGCTGATGCCCGTCGATGTTCAACCCGATCTGGGAGGCCTGCAGACCACCGGTTTGTGGGCTGGCTTGGCGCGGAACCAGCGTGGCGCCGGTAAAACTGAGGTCGGTGTTGCCGATCGTGACCACATCGCCAGGTGCGAGCAGGGCCCCGGCGACGCGGTTGCCGTTGACGAAAATGCCGTTGCTCGAAGCGTTATCGCGGATCTCGATGCCCGCGGGTCCTTGTACCAGGAACGCATGGACGCGCGATGCCAGCGCGTCGTCGACCACGACATCGCTGCTGGCCGAACGGCCGACGGTGCGCGCCCCTGGAGGGGCAGCCGTAGCCGGGCGCGCCGGCAATGCCTTCTTGACCACTCCGGTCAGACGGCCCACCAGATCCGGTTCAGGTTCCGGCTGAACGGTGCGGTGCGCGGCCGGGACCTGGTCGTACGACGGCGCCGGCGGCCGCGGCGGTGTCGCATACCCGGCATGAGGAACAGGACCACCTGTTGGCCGGGGCGCCATCGGTGCGTGCGTCGGCGGTGGAGCAGCCGGATATCCCGGCGGCGACTGCGGCGCGGCGGAGGGCATGGGTGCGCGCGGCGGCGGGCCCACTTGTGGTCCACCGTGGGGCGGCCCGGGAGGCTGAGGCGGTCGCGGTCCGCCGGCCAGCGGCGCCGGCCCGGGCTGTTGCGGGCCCCGTGCTGGCGCGGCAGGTCCGGTAGGCCGCGCCGGTGGCGGTGGCGGTGGCGGCACCGACCGGGCGGCCGGAATCTGCTGGCTGGTCACCCGAAACGTCAGGCGGGGCCCTTCGGGTGCGCCGAGTGCCACCGCCGTGTCGTCGTTGACCACCACGTTCGCCGCCCGCGTTCCACCGTTGAGGTAGATCCCGTTTCTGCTCTTGTCGATGACGACCCACTCCGGGCCCTGAGCGCTCAGCACGGCGTGGATGCGTGAGATGGCCTGCTTCCCAGGGGCCTCAACGCGAATGTCGGCCTGCTCGCTTCGTCCGATCGTCACTTCACGGCCGGGCGCGAAGGTGTACATCTTCGAGCCCAGCCATACCGTCAACGGTGCGGCCGAGGATCGGGGCGCAGGGGTCACCATGGACTGGGTCCTTTCGGGGGTTGGTCACACGTCAACTCGTCGGAACACACGAACGGCCGGTTCATCGCCGCCCGCTGAACAACAGTCGATTGCCTTCGGCAAGAGTGTCAGGCGCGCCCGCCGCGGTCAGTGCCGCCATCACCGTGTCGCGGCCGGCGCCGTCGGTCAACGGGTCGAGGGCCTGGCTGATGGCGCGGACATCGGCCATGGCGCGCTGCAGGGCGGTGGTGATGATGCCGCCCAGAACGGTGGTGGCGGTGCCGGTTTGAAACAGGTCGACGATGGTGCGGGTGACAGTGGTCACCGGCAGCCCGTCGACGCAATCCCATTCGACGGCAGCGGTGGCGGTGTGCAGCTGGACGTACTGGATCGTGGTGCGTCTGGGCGCGGCCACCGTGTAGTCGAGCAGTGGGGACTTGGCCCGGGCCAGTTGATAGACGACCGCGGCCGCCGACATGTGCGATACCACCGCATCGGGTGTTCCATCGCGCAGAGATTGCACGCGTTCGGAAGCAAATCTGCTGGCGTTGAGCGCCAACCAATGCACGCGCAGCGCTTCGTGGGTCGCTTCAGTCGGGGTGCCGGCGAACCGGTACACCCCGCGCGCCTCGGCATGACTGATCCGGCCGGCCGCGGTGAGTTGGGTGAGGCGTTTCTGCGTGAGACCGAGGCGGCGCGCTTGTCCGGTGGTAAACAATCCCCACTGGTCAGCCGCCCGGATCGCCAACGCAGCTTCGGCCTCTTTGCTGCGCATAATCACAGAATGTACCCAAATGTGGGTACTTCGCTGTTGTGAATCCTGGTCGAGGCGGTACTTTTGCGGGGATGCTGCGCAGGATTCGAGGGTTACGGGGGCGTGGTGCGTCAGCACCACGGGCGTTTGTCATGGCGCTGTGCGCGGTGATTGTCACCGCGGGATGCAACAGTGTGGTCGACGGGTCGGCGTCCAAGGAGACCGGGGCACCGGCAGCCGGGGCTGCTGATCCAGCGCTGCTTGACGTGGGCAATTACCCAACTAAGCCACGCCCACCGCTGGGCACCTCAGGGGTCAACGGGGCGATCATCGAAGGTCAGCGGATGGCCGACTTCGTCACTGGCCCCTGGGAGGTCGACCCCGCCCTGATCGAGGGCTACGGCTTCGGCGCCATGGTCCTTCGGAACGCGCAGCCGCTGAAGAACACCTTCTCCAGCGAAATCGTGCAAGCCATCGGCGGACCGGACTTCGTCAACGGTTTTGTCACTGCCCGCTCTGTCCACGGCAGCAAGATCGTCATCAACTCCGTATTGCGGTACCGCACACCGGAAGCAGCGAATGCTGCAGCCGAGGTGTTGGCGCGCGCAGCACTGGAGTCCAAGGTCGCCACCCCACCGATCGAGACCACGGCAATCCCACGCCATCCTGAAACGTCGGGTGTCAGCCACGTTTTCGTCGACACGGATTCGGACCGACGCTGGTCGGTGGCGCAGGGGGTCACTGCGCACGGACCCTACGTGTTGCTGCAACAGGCCGAATCCACCGACGGGCTGGACCCCGCCCTCGAATTGATCGCCAAGACATTAGATCTGCAGGCTCCGCTGATCGATCAGTTCCAGCCCACCGACCCCGAAAAGTTCGCTGACCTCCCGAGGGATCCGACTGGCCTGCTGGCGCGCACCTTGCCGGTGCCGGACAAATCGGCCACGATCGTGCAAAACGCCACCTTCGGGCAACACGGAACATTGCACTTCCAGTCCAACCCGGTGACCTCGGCGCCGCTGTTCAACGAAACTGGAATGGACACGATGGTCCGAGGGATGACCACCCTCTACCAGACCAAAGATGATGCCGGGGCGACCCGGATCGCGGCGGCGTTCATCGACGAGACCGCCGCGGTCAGCCGACCCGCCGACCCAGTTGAGCACCTGCCCGGGTCACGCTGTTTGCAGATACCGTCGGGCAGCTTCTACTGCACAGCGGCCGCCGGGCGCTACGCCATCGAGTCCAACGCCACCCAGTTGCGCGACGCTCACCAACAGCTGGCCGCGCAGTACCTCATGGCACTGGCGAAATGACGATGATGCGGACCAGGCAATAGAAAGGGATTGAGCGGCAATGGCTCTCAACGTCGGCGAGGTGGTCGCCGGCTACACCATCGAAAGTGTCCTCGGGGCCGGTGGCATGGGCACGGTGTACCGGGCCAGGCACCGCACCCTTCCGCGCAGCGACGCTCTCAAGGTGCTCAGCGCTGAACTGTCCCAAGACGAACAGTTCCGTACCCGATTCCTCCGGGAAGCCGACCTGGCTGCCTCCCTCGACCATCCCAACATCGTGGGGGTCTACGACAGGGGCAAGACCGACGATGGTCAACTGTGGATCGCGATGCAGTACGTCGCCGGCACCGATGCGGACAAGGAACTGCGCGACAAGAAGATGACCCCGGCCCGGGCGGTGCACATCATCACCGAGGTGGCCAAGGCCCTCGATTTCGCGCACCGCCGCAACATCTTGCACCGCGACGTTAAGCCCGCCAACTTCCTGCTCGCCGAGAACGACGAACGAATTTTCCTGGCTGACTTCGGCATTGCTCGTGCCGTCGACGAAGCGGTCGGGTTGACGCAAACCGGGATGGTGATGGCCTCGGTGGCCTACGCCGCCCCCGAAACGCTCAGCGGCGAAGGCGTGGACCATCGCGCCGACATCTATGCGCTGGGATGCTCATTGTTTCGGCTGCTGACCGGAAAGACACCGTTTTCCAGTGCTTCTGGAGGCATGGCCGCCGTCGCTGCCGGTCACCTGTCAAAGCCCCCGCCCCGAGTCACCGACGAAGCACCGCACCTTCCGGCGGCACTCGACACCGTGGTGGCGATCGCCATGGCCAAAGACCCCTCGGCCCGTTTCCGGACCGCGAGCGAACTGGCCGCGGCGGCCGCCGCAGCTCTCAACGGTGAGGCCACCACCCCCGTACAACGACCGCGGGCAAGCGGCACCCAGCAGTGGTCGACCTCATCGCAGCCGCCGGGCCCCTCGCACGCGGCCCCGCCCTACCCTCCGGGGCCACCCACAGGGTCTGCCGCCTTGACCTACCCGACCAATTTCGACAGCGGCCCCCATGCCCGCACTGCCGTTGCTGGCCAGTACCCGGGACCGCCCGCAGCAGGACAGCACGCACGGGTGGCCCCCGGGCCGCCCGCCCCACCCGCCCGGTCAGCACCGCCAACCAAAGGTCGGAGCAACAAGAAGCGGTGGAGCATCATTGGTGCTGCGGCCGCGGTCATTCTGCTGGTCGCTGCGTCCACGACCTACTTTCTGACCGGCAGTGGGCAACCGGACTACCAACCGCAAACGTTTGACCATTCCCACGGATCCACCGAGCTCAAAGCGGCACCGAGCGCGGTGGCAGCCCTGGGAGCCGGCGACGCCGATGCCGTGTTGGCACTGGGCCTCACACCGGTGGCGATCACCGCGCCCAACGGCAAGGTGCCCAGCTGGCTGGAGGACAAGCTCGGCAACGCGACCGTGGTCAGCTTCGTCGACACCGCAGCGATCGCCGCCGCCAAGCCCGACGTCATCATCGCCACCAGCGATATCGATGACGCCACCTATCAACGGCTCTCGACCATTGCCCCCACCATCGCCCGCCCCAGCCAGAGCGGAGAATGGAACTGGCAAACCCAACTAAAGTGGGTGGGACGAATCCTGGGCCGAGAAGGCGCGGCTGAGGAGAAAATCAAGTCGGTGAGCGATCAGCAGACCGACTTGAAGAACCAGAACCCAGCATTTAATGGGAAATCAATTGAAGCAGTGACCGTCTCGGACGGCGGTGTCGCCGAGATGCTCACTCCCTCAAACGCCGCTGACTACCTCGAAGGCCTTGGCTTCCGCTACAACGACGACCTGCGCCGCAAGCCGACCGATACCGGCGCTACTCGGCCAATGCCTGAGACCAGCGCGGTATTCAGGATCAAAACCGATGTACTACTCGTGATTCGCAGCGACGCCGCCGCAGGTGGTGGTGGGTTCGGTGGTTTGCCCAACGAATTCAAGTCCTACCTCGGAACAATGGTGATCGTTGACAATCCAGACACCGTCGCCGCGTTGGCTGAACCAGGGGGAGTTTTGGCTACTGATTTCTTGAACGGGAACCTGGTTCCAGACCTCGCCCGGCAGATCAAATAGATTCACACACAACGCAACACGAGACGTATAACGAAGACAAGCCCGCAGACAAACATCCCGGGTTGGTGATCGCTGGACCAGGGCAACGAAGGCCCCGGGGGGAAGCGATGGCCAGCTAACGCACCGATTCGGCCCCGCCCAGCTGGTCAACCTGCCGATCGAACTCCTTGAGGAGCCCTCGATGCCTGACCTTGAAACCGAGGAACAGGTCAGAGCCTATTTGTCCCAGATCTATTGGGGCGTACCGTTTGACGTCCATAGGTTCGAAGGCGGATGGATCTGCAAGGAAGGGCTGCCACCGCACGAGAACATGGGACGGGGCCTCGGTGCGGCGAGCCTGATAATCGACTCCGACACCAAAATCGTGACAATGCAGTCGAGCTTGCCAATGAACACGGTGACCGAACGATATTCGAAAGCCAAACGCAACGGCGAGCGGTTGCCCGGCCGCCAGGTCTACCCATATCGGTGGGAGATCACGCTGCAGCGTTCCCGGGAAGACGAACACTCGGTCGACTACCACTTGACGGTTCTCGCTGTCCGCCGCCCAGACCGTGGCCCCGCGACTCGCGTGTTGACCATCGACAAGCAGACCCTGCGTGTCACGCCCTCAGATCAACTCACCCGACGGGTCCGCGACCATATCGAATGGGCGAGCCGGCGCGAGGAAGGCGGCTGGCCGCTGAACGGCGTCACCCACCTGTAACGGCGGCCTGACCGCGCCAACTACTTCGAAGTCACGCGCTTGGCGATCGCGTCGACGAGTTCGTCTATGCGCAGCGGAGATCCGGCGTAGTCGCACACCCGTACGTCGATGACCACGTTGCGCTGCACCTGTAAGCCGCGGCCACAGCCCCAGCCGGTCCCACCCATGCGCACCCACTCGATCGTGGTCATGCCTTTGGCGGATTCCACTCCGAACACCCGCATGACCAACGTCTGGCCCGCGGTTGTGCCGACGGAGACGTCCGAGTGGGCACACTGATTCCATCGCGCTGTCTCAGCGTCGAAGAACTGCTTGGCCCCGGCGCTTCCGGGAAATGCCGCCACGCCTTGCATTACGGCCTTGCGCTCACGCGGCTGCCCATCGGCATGCTCAATGACCTGAACGATGCTGGCGGAGTAGCCCGATCCCTCGTAGGACCCTTTTTCCAGTGGCCCATACACGCCGACGCAGTTCGCCGGCTGTGCGTCATCGCCGGCGTTATTACCTTCCTCGGCAACGGCCAGCCCCTGGGTGTAGAGCATGTGGTTGAGCTTGTCGGTGCTCAGCAGCAGATTCTTGATCGTGGAGGGATTCACGGTCTGCTCCTCGGGGCTTGGGGCCGCGGTGGTGGAGCTGGGGGTCGGCTCTGCTGGTGCGCCCTCGGAGGGCTCAGCGGTCGATGGGGTGCTCGTCGACGAACCGCTGAACTGGTTGTAGACCAGGACCGCGGCGGCCGCCACCAGGACTGCGACTGCCACGCAGGCAACCAACAGGGCGGGGCTACGCCGCGACTGTGGCGCCGGCGCTGGCGGAGGTGGTGGGGGAGTGACACTAGGCCACCCCGGTGTGCCACCAGGCTGTTGCCACGGCGGTGTGGGCTGCCCGGCGCCGGCCCAGGGTGCGCTCGAGTCGGCCCCATGAGTCGGGGCTCCCGGGCGGGGCACCTGCGGGCGTATCACCGTGGCGTCTTCGCTCGGCTCCGATCCGTAGCCGCTGTTGCCTGTCATGGAATCTGTCCTCTATCGCCTTGAGCGTGCAATGTGGGCGTAGTCGCAGTGGCAGGGATGCCGGCCGTGGCGCCACAAGTGCCCAGTCAGTTTCGGCTGTCGGTGGGAACCCGATCCCAGCCGTGCTGCCGGTCACGGCTGGGATCGGGGTGCTTGTTAGCGCTTGCCGGTGATCTTTTCTCCGATGTCACGCACCATGGTGAACGCCGCGCTGCCGGGGTTGTCCGAGCACGCTCGAACATCGATCACCACATTGGCCCGAACCGTCATGTTGCGCCCGCACATCTTCTTGGGTGCGTCCTGAATCATCAACGTCTGCAGCATCGGTGCATCAGGATCAGATTCGTCGTTGTTGACCGCGCTGGTCTTGACGGTGTTGGTGTCCGAGCTCTCCGGACTTGAAATGGTGAGCGTCGTGAATTTGCATTTGGCCCAATCGTCGGCCTGGCGGTCAAAGAACTGCCTGGCCAGCTCGGCAGTTTCGAACGACGCGACCGCCTGAATCACCGTGTGCGGCCCCTTGTTGGGATCGAAAACTGCTTGCGCGGCGAACCCTGCCTCGCCGCCGTAGACCATGGTATGGGCAGGGGTGAACACGCCGGTGCATCCCGGCGGATCCACACTCACGCCGGAAACGGGCTTGGTCGACAGATCGCCCGGCGTCATTCCGGGGCTGCTCATTCGGGTACTGACCACGTCAGCGGTGAGCAAGAGCTTGGACAGGTTCGCCGGATCGACCAACCCGCCGGCGCCTGCGCCACCGGTGGGGGCAGGAGTGTCGGTGGGTGAGGTGGTCTGCGACGAGGTGGGCGACTGCTCACCTGCCGGGGTGGTGGTGGCCGCGGCTGCCGTCGTCGTGGTGTCACTGGGCGTGGACTCGCCGTCGTTGATCCGCAGGAACGCAACCGTGCCGATTGCCAGGATGGCGATCGCTGCGACAGCGCCCAACGCGATCCCGAGCTTGGGGATGCCGCCACGTCGCGGACCGGAGGGCTCCGGAGCACCTGGGTACCCGCCAGTCGGGGGCGCCGGTGGGTACCCGCCACCGGGGCCAGCCGGGGGCCACCCTTGCCCCGGTGTAGCGGGCGGGGGCGGGCTTTGCCAGGGTGCCGCCGGAGCGGCCACGGTCGGAGTCCCTGGTGCGGGGGGCAGGGGCGTGTAGCCACTTGCCGGGCTCCCGTATCCGCCGGCCGGGGCAGTGGGCGGCGCATAGCCGGTCGAGGGTGGGGGAGGAGGCGGGGTGGGTGATGAGTAGCCGCCGGCGGGCGGGGGTGGGGTATTGCGCAGCACGGTGGTGCGTTCTTCGTCTGGGCTGGCCGTCGGCGGGGTCTGCTCACGTTGGCGGGCTGGCCAATCGACCGTCATATCCTCTGGCTGGTTGTCGCCGTCGTGCTTGCTCATTGCGTTGAAAAGCCTTCCCCTAGAACTTCATTGAAAATGTGGTGAGAGTGCTCACCAAGACTGATGTGGTCGTGCGCCGCGGCATGCATCCGCGCCTGGCTGGCCTGCTCCCTCCCGGGACGTACCGACCCGGTGAAAGGTAGCCAGGGTGCTCGACTACCGTGCCCCCGTGACTGGTCATATCCCAGCATGGTGATATCGAACACCACCCGATCTCGATCCGTGCCGCCGACTAGGCCGCAGGGACCCGCTCGGCGATTTTGGCAGCCAATTGTGGAGCCTGCGCGCTGCCTCTGTCGGTGCAGATCCGCACGTCGATGGCCACGTTGCGCGCAGAGGTCAGTGTGTGCTGGCAGCCACCGCCAGGAAAACCGCTCATCGAAACGGTGAGGACGCCGTTGGTGAAACTGGGATTGCGAATTTGCCACACCTTGTCGGCAACCCCCGGGTAGCGCAAGGTGACCGCCTTGTACTTGCACTGAGCCCAGCGGCCCGATTCCGTGCGCACGAACTCCTGGGCCTTCTGGTCATCGGGAAAGGTCGCCACGGCCTGGCTGACCGAAACGGAGAAGGTGTCCGGTGTTCCGTCGTAGAGGTCTTGAACCCGCATTGCCGTGTAGCCCGACCCGTCGTATCCCTGGTGCAGTCCCGGCGCCGCGACGCCGCCGCAATCTTCCTGGTCGCTGGTATCGCCATAGGGCAGAGCGGCGTCGTTGACCAGTGACAGCGTGCCCAGCAGGAGCATGTCGGACAGCTCGGTCGCGTTGGGCAGCAATGCGGGTAGATCCTGCGAGCTGACCGCCGCAGCAGCAGGCGCGGGGGCCGATGTGGACTGCTGGTCGGCGCCGGCCGGAGTCGAGTTTGGTGCCGCCGCGGGCGCTGCAGGGTTTGACTGGTCGTCGCCGCGCATCTGGATGACCACCATGGCCACCGCGGCGACAGCCAGGATGATGGCGGCGCCGGCTCCCAGCCAGGCGCCACGACCACCGCGCCTGGGCGCCGGCGGCGCCGCAGGAGAGGAGGCCGGCGGCCACGGTGTAGCCGTCGCCTGCCACCGCGGCGTCTGCTGCTGGGATAGGGCCTGAGGTGCCCCTGGCGACGGCGGGGCCGTCCAATTCGGGTGTTGCTGGTACACCTGCCCGTACTGGAGGGTCTGCTCGGAATCCTCGGAGTGGTCATATCCACCGCGGCCGGTCATCTCTGGTCCTCTGTTCGCTCGGTGATCATCTCGATCAGGAAGGCCGAAAGTTCGCTGCACGGCTGGGAGGCGTGCCCGCTGCAGGCCCGATCAGGTCGCCTCACTCCTCGGCCTGTACCTTTTCCCCGATCTTGTCGGCGACCGGGGTCACTACCGACGGCGCCAAGTTGTCACCGCATACGAAGAAGTCGATCACGATGTTGTTGCGTGACGCCAACGCTCGCTGGCATACCCAGCCGTCGGCGCCTTCTTGGACCTGGGACACGCTCAAGACCCCGTTGGATTCGTTGACTGCGCCGACCGACCAATACCTGTTCGGCGCGTTCGGCTCGTCGATGGGACGGTAGTTGACATTGCGGTTGGCGCACTTGTTCAGCTTGGGTTTGGCTGCAGCAATGTAGTTTTCAGCGGCGGCCGCGTCGTTGAATGACACCACGGTCTGGCCCAGTTTGGTGCCGTTTTCCGGGCTCGTCAGGTACTGGCGCCTGACAGCGGTGTATCCGCTGCCCTCGTAGCCTGCCAACGACCCGGGCCACATGATCATGCACTCCTGGTCGATCGCCGAGCCCGCTCCCATCCGTTCAAGCACACGCAAGCCGGTGTCCTTGCTGGGGCCCATGGTCGGCACACCGATAGCCGAGGCGGCCTCGGTCGGGCTCAAGAGCAACCCGGTCAACGCGGTCACCTTCACCGGCTCGGCCGCGGGATCCTCGGCAGTCTGGGCCGGCGTCTGATCCTGGGAGCTGGGCTCTTTGTCCTTGCCGAACGGGATCGCCATCCAGCCCACCAGGACTGCCACGATCAGGACCAGGACCCCGATGGCCACGCCCCACCATTTGGCCGATCCGCGGCCCCCGGGCGGCTGACCCGGAGCTTGCGGGTATCCGTTGCCAGGTGCAGGTGCGCTCCAGGCGCCCGCAGTGGGCTGTTGCCAGGGCGCGACACCCGGGTGGGGAGGGTGGGGAGCGGGTGCCGAATGCGGCAGTGTGCCAGCCGAGGGGTGCTGGTAGGCGGAGTATCCGGCCTGAGCGGCCTGAGGGCGTGGCATCTGTTGAACCTGGACGGTGGCCTCTTCGCCGTGGCCGGCGCCGGCCTGGAATCGTGTGTCCATGGTGTCCTCTCTGGCAAGACAGTGGGGCTGAAGCGCCAGGTGGACCCAGGCTCCTCGTGCTACGCCACGGGACCCGGTAATCGAAGCAATTCCATCCTGTAACCGAAGCGTTGCTAGGACTATAACGCTCAAACCGTAGCAGTGCAACAGTTTGAAATGCTGCCGCATGCGTGGCGGGTGGAGCCTGTGGCCTCTGTTCTGGCGGCCGTTCATTGCGGCCCCGTCACGCAGCAGGGGACGGGTCAATCGTTTGGAAGTTGCGCCCGCACCAACTGGATCCATGAATGGGCGGAACGTCCAGGTCGGGCAGGGGCAGTGTCAGCTGCGATGCTTCGGTGGGCGGCCTCGGCGGTTAGGTTCTGGCCAGTGTGGTGCGAGTCTCTCCAGGAGGTCGTCGGGGTTCTCGCGTAAGGCATTCATGCACGCGACGACAAAGTCGCCCAACTTCCGGTCGCGTGCCGAGAGCGCTTTGCGCGCAACTTCTCTCAGGCCCTTTGGCATGCGAACGGTCATTGCCGGGTCTCTGTCTGAGCCTTTCTGTTCTGCCACGCTCTGGATTCTCACATAAACGGCTTGCCATTTTCAATCGTTCGCGCTAGTTTAAATGGCAAGCCATTTATTTGGGTAGGAGGACCCCGATGACCGATCTGCTGCTGCTGCAAGCCAAGACACCCGCCGAGATCGACGCTGTGCTCAACGACCTGGGCTACCAACTGGCGGTGGTACGCAGCCGCGCCGAGCAGTTCGCCAAGCTGGCGCAGGAATCGGCCGAAGGCCGACGACACCAGCGACCCGACCCCGTGAAGGCCAAGTTCTACGAGGAGCAGGCCGAGCAGCAGCGCGCCAAGGCGCAAGACCTGGCCGGCCGAATCGCACCGCTGGAGGCCGAGTATGTACGCCGCGGCGGCTGGACCCGCGCGTTCCTGGTGCAAAACAACGGGGGCCATGTCCATAGCTCTACCCGCTGTAGTTCGTGCTATGCGTCGACGCGCTACGCCTGGCTGACCGATTACAGCGGAAAGTCAGAAGAAGAAATCGTCTGGGCAGCAGGAGAACTCGCCTGTACGATCTGCTACCCGTCGGCGCCAGTGGAGGCGCTCACTCGAGTCGGGGAGATTCGCCGGCCAGCCGATGTCGAACGCGAACGGCGCGACGCTGAGAAGGCCGACAAGGCGCAAGCCAAGGCCGCGGCCGCGGTCATCGACCCGGCCAGCGGCAAACAGCTCTTTAAGACCGAACGCGCGGCCACCAATGCGATCGCTTCGGGACTCGACAGCCTCCTGTGGTACGGCGACGCGCATCCATCTGGGCAGGACTGGGTGCGAAGCATCGACACCACGGCCAACGCGCTGGCCGTCAAACTTGGCGTGGACAAAGAACACCTGCTGGCCGAGTGCCGGGCCAGGGCCGAAAAGAAATTTGCGACGACCGCCCGCAAGCTGCTGCGTGAGCTCAGCAGCCAACCAGGGGGAGTGGTAGTCGAAAACCTCGTGCCCGGCCTGCAGTCATGGGTCAAACAGAACGGGGTCCCGGCCTAGCCGCGCAGGCCGCTCCGCTTCTGGTTCGGCGTGAGCGGCCCGTGCGGGCCGGCATGCAGCCCGATCGGACCGATGGTTTCTTCGCGGTGCTCAGGCGGTGGTGCATCAGATCGCCGGACACCGATGCCCGATCGAGGGACCGGGGTCGCAGAAGGGTGGTGCAGGCGCCTCTTTCTCAGCGTGGTGCTGACCGACCACCTTCAGGACGCCGATGGCGATACGCAGGATCAACGCGAGCAACGACAAGCCCAGGGCCAACCGCAGATCCTTGATGGGCACCTCGGCCAGAGCCGATAGAAGCATGGCAATCAGTAGCACGTCGATTACTCGTTTCGAACAGCGAGAAAGGTTGGGGGACAATCGCATCTGCCGAGTCCCGCCTGTCATCGGGGATCCCTGAGGGGCCGACCACGAGGCGGCCCCTCGTCCAGAAGTGCTCGAAGATCTGCTTTGGCCCGAGCATCACCAGGTGTGCTGGACAGGACCTCATGGCATCCAGCGATCAACGCCTGCGCGTAGCGCGACAGCATGGTGAACTCGTCAGCGTCGGAGAACTCATCACCAACCCCCGGCCGAGCAGTGCCGTCGACAGCGGCCATCATTGGTCAAATCCTCTGCTGCGTAATCGGAGTGGGAACGAAGATGTGACTGTC
The DNA here is from genome assembly GCF_010727325.1 of Mycolicibacterium alvei. Lineage (NCBI taxonomy): Bacteria > Bacillati > Actinomycetota > Actinomycetes > Mycobacteriales > Mycobacteriaceae > Mycobacterium > Mycolicibacterium alvei. The sequence goes on along the minus strand of NZ_AP022566.1, from coordinate 199,151 downwards.
AAAGTCACTTCTGGTCGGCGAGGTTGGCGCTGATCTGAGCAGCGATGTCCTCGGCCTGACCGGTCGCGCGCCCGCCTTCGAAGCTGCACGACATGACGTCGATGAACGTGGCGCCGTAGCCGGCAATGGCACGCTCGCAGTTGGCCTTCCCCGAGCGCTGCGAGATGACCAGGATGGTGTCGTCCTGCTTGGTCGACGGGTCGCTGAGCTGCCACTCGACCTCATCGCCGGACTTGGAGGTCGTGGTGACCGTTTGTCCGCCACACGATTTCCAGCTCCGCGCGGTGGCACGCATGTGGTCACCGAGCTCGCTCTTGTCGCTGAACCCGATCACGGCCTGGATCACGACATGGGGGGCCTTGCCCGGCTTGCCGTCGGCGAGCTGCTCGATGGTGACCGACTTGGGATCGGCATCAGAGAAGGACTCCGCGCGGGCGGGTTCGAACGCGCTCAGGCACTCCTTGGGGCTGATCGAGCTCTTCGCATCGATCAGGTCGTCGCTGCGGCCCACCACGCTCATCTCAGGTGCATCGGTGATCTCGCCGATCTGTTCTGCGGTGAGCAGGACCTCCCCGGACTTGGTGCCGTAGTTGAAGGTGGGGATCGGGGCTGCCGGCGCGGCGGCTGCCGGCGCGGCAGTGGCAAGCACGGTGGCGGCAACGCCGGCGAGCAGGGTGGCGGCGGTCGTGGTGCGGATCATGGTGTTCCCTTCGGAGTTCCTGTTCTGGAAGTGCTACGACTTTAACCCACTAAACCGTAGCAATGCAACAGAAAGGTGCAGCGGCTTCGAGTGAAGTTGGCGCAGACAACGCGGCGTGCACGATAAGTGCAGGTAAACGGCGTGTTTACGGGCAGGGAATCCGCTCCTGACCGCTTCGGAATGCACCGGTTCTGCCTTGAGGGTGGCGTCAAAACCGGCCGAAAGTGAAGCACCGTTGCCGCATTAACGCTGCGACTGCTATGGTTTGACGCAACGGAACCGATGGTGCAGCCCGCGCGGATGCAATGCACCCCAAGCGCCCAGGAGCAGCCCAGCGATGACCACGATGTCCAGCCCACTCGCCCGCTCCATCGACGACGCTGGGCGTCGACGCGCCGGCCAGGCCGTCGCTGAGCGCCGCCAGCGACTCGGGCTGTCCCAACGTGATCTCAACGACGACAAGACGATCAGCCAGAGTGTCCTGGTTGCCTTCGAACGGGGACGGTCCTGGCCACGGCAAAGCACCCGCACAAAACTCGAAGTGCGACTCCAGTGGCCGTTGGGCACCATAGATCGCATCCGCACTGGTCTAATCAACGACAATGACCACCGTCGCGCGGACTCGTGCGGCGAGGCCGCACACCAGATCACCCTCACCGTGGAGGCAGCCCAGATTGCGCTGGACAACATCACCACCCGCATCGGGGAACTACCGCCACCGACCAGGGCCGGGTTCACCGCCGCGGCCGCGCCACTACTAGAGGATTTGCGCAAGTTGCGTGAGACCAGTGCCCGCGCCGCCCATCACCGCGCGACCAGCGTCGAAGCTGTACTCGTCCTCAGCGACGTCCGTCGTGCCTACCACGACCTGATGCTGCTGTGCGCCCACGCGCCCGGGCCCACCCTCGGGCAGCGTCTCTATGCCTTCCGTCACCGCACCAAACTCACCGTCGACGAAACCGCTTACGCCGCTGGCGTGTCCGTCGACAGCGTGAACGCCGCCGAAGCCGAACAGCCCATTTCCGACACCGCCGTCGGCGCCCTCGAACTTGTCCTGCAGTCACACGCTGCCCACTGCTGAAACCGGAGCCCTGCACGCATGTCTCGCCGTAAAACTGCCAAGAAGAAGAACGACCAGGAGACACCCTCCACCACGCCCGCCCACCCGCGGCCGAGCCGGCTGGGTGCCGCAGCGCGCGCCTTCGCCGCTACCTTGGTGGTGATTGTCGTCATCGGTACCGCCGCGATCCTGCTGTTCAGCACATTCGCCGGCAACGTCGTTGCGGGCGAACCGGTATCGGGACTCTATGACCCCGACCGCGTCGGCGGAATGCCCGTCACCGACGGCCCCAGCGGACTTCGCGGAGATGCGGCGGCACCGGAAGGGACCGTCATCGACACCAACAACAGTGACGCAGACAAACTGGCACTCCAGTCGGTCAATGACGTCGAGGAGTTCTGGAAGCAGGCCTACAACGGCCTGGACGGCGCATTTCGCCCAGTCCAGACCCTGGTGTCCTACGACTCAACCGACCCCGCCGCCCGCGAACTGTGTGGGTCGAGCCCGTACAAAAACCCGAACGCGTTCTACTGCCACAGCGAAAGAATGATCGCCTGGGACCGCGGCGCGCTGGTGCCCACCGGGCAGAAGTACTTCGGCACGATGAGCATCCCCGCATTGCTGGCTCACGAGTACGGTCACGCAGTGCAGCGCATGGCCGGCCTGGTCAACCGGCGCACGCCGACCATCGTGTTTGAGCAGCAAGCCGACTGCTTCGCCGGCTCCTACATGCGCTGGGTCGCCGAGGGCAACTCGAAACGGTTCACCATCAACACCGGCGATGGCCTCAACCGCGTCCTTGCCGCCGCCATCGCCATCCGTGACCCGCTCATCACCCCGGAATACAGCGAGCTCGTCGAAGACGGTCACGGCACCGCTCTGGACCGCGTCACCGCCTTCCAGATGGGGTTCACCACTGGCAACAGCGCCTGCACCGAGATCAACCTCGACGAAATCGACCAGCGCCGCGCGAACCTGCCGATCGCCCTGCAGGAGGACGACAAAGGCAACCTTCAATCGCCCAACTCCCCGATCAACGAAGAAACCCTCACCGCGCTGATGGAGCTGCTCAACACCATCTACACCCCGGCCAACGCGCCGAAGCTGGCCTACGACGCGGCGCCGTGCCCAGATGGCCAAGACACCAAATCTCCGGCCGACTACTGCCCAGCCACCAACACCATCACCGTCGACCTCTCAGCGCTTAAAGAGATCGGCGCCTCCGGAGACGAGTCCAAAGGCGTTCTCCTGCAAGGCGACAACTCTGCAATGTCGATCGTCACCTCCCGATACATGCAGGCGCTGCAACACGCCCACGGCGCGTCCCTCACCGGCGCCTCGGCTGCACTTCGCACGGCATGCATGACCGGCCTGGCCAACCGCGACATGTCCGAACCGGTCAAACTGCCCTCGGGCAACACCTTCCAACTCACCGCAGGAGACCTCGACGAAGCCGTCGCGGGCTTGCTCACCAACGGCTGGGTGGCCAGCGACAAGGACGGCAACACGGTGCCGGCCGGATTCACCCGCATCGCGGCATTCCGATCCGGCCTCACCGGCAATGCCGAGCAGTGCTACCAGCGCTTCCCCTGACCAACCACACCAGAAAGTGCCCGCGGCGACCATCACTTGACCGCGGGCACTTTCCCCTCAGCCGGACCAAAATAGCGGCAAAACGCAGACATTGAGCGCAGCTGGCATTGGCACACTCAGATAGTGACCACCAGAGCCGGCACCGGCCAAAGCTCGACCACTCCGGTTGGTCTGCACACGCTCGCGCAGGCCTTCTCCACGGCAACGATCCGTCAAATGGCCAGAAGCGCAACGGTATTGCCACAACAGCTGCTCCCGGTGCTCGACGGAGCTGATCCACGCGACACCCTATCGGCCGCATTCGACAGCAGCTATGCAACGCTCACTCGCGCTTACCGCAACGAGTACGTCTACAAGAACACCCTGCTGCGCCACGCAACCAGCACCACTGAGCCCCCACGCCCCGTCAACGCACTACTCGAACTAGCGGCCGGCCAAGCCGTCGCCGACGTCGTAACAGTCGGAACGACCGCCACCGCCCATGAGATCAAGACAGACCTCGACACCCTTGGCAGGTTGGACCTGCAACTCAGTGAGTACTCGCGATGCTTCGAATACGTCAACGTCGTCGCTTCACCCACACGCGCTGTCCGGATTGCCGAACGTACCGCCGAACACGTTGGCATCCTGGCTGTCGAGTCAACCGGCGCACTCACCACACTGCGATCGGCAAAGAGCCACAGCCAGCAAATCGAACATTCCCACGTGTTCCGAATTCTGCGCCGCGGCGAAATCCTGGCGATCCTGCAACGACAAATGGGCTATCAGCCCGACGTTCCCAGCGCAAAACTATGGTCGCGCACCGCCGGGCTGTTCACTCAGATTCCCATCGACATCGCCCACCGCGAGTTCGTGCAGGAGCTGCGCTCCCGCGACCACAAGTCGTTCGCTCAGGCCCAGGCGATCGGTCTTCCAGAGTCGCTGTACGCCAACGCCTATGCCCTCAAACTCACCCGGCCTGCGTGGCGGCGGGTACAAGTTCACCTGAGCCGGCGGGTAGGGGACACCTGGCAGTACATCCGGCCGCGATAGGCAGCGCTGGCTACAAAAGACATCGCCCCGGACCGCACAGCGGCCGGGGCAGTCTGCGGACGCTTTAGGTTTGGCGTCAACCGAAAGGATGGGTAGTGCCCGCAATCAGCAGACTAGCATTAGCGTGCTGTCACGACAGCGTAGGCAAACAATGCGCGATAGATGACGCTGGGCAATCAGTACACGACGGCATCGTCGCGCGGTGCGCGTGCCGCCACGGGCAGCGCATCCAGTAGAACGTCCCAGCCGGCGGGGGAGAGCTCCCCGCGGCCGCCGCCGACAGCGAGAAACGCTGCTGCTACATCGGCGGGAGTATCCCGGCTTTCGGTGAACACAAAGTCGACGTTGGGTTCAACGACTCGAACCTTGCTGACCTGACGCTCGGTCAGCATGAACGTCACCCACTCCACAAGGTGCTCGTCTCCACCGAGCAGACCGCCGGCCACAAAACCCGCATCTCCGCCAACGGGACGCTCATTGGCCGTATACGCCACCACACCCGAATCGGTGCGAAACGTGAACGTGACCGGCTTGCCCATGCACTCCACGGTAATGCGGCCAGGCCCACCCCGGCCGGCAATTCTCGGGCTATCTCTGATCGCTCACCCTCAATGCGGGCCATCCGGTGGCGACACCCACGACACGACACGCCCGGGGAAGGGACGAGGAAAAGACAGGTGAGCATAGCTTTCGCACCATGTGCCGATCCCAAACAGACGGTGGCCGCCGCTGCCCATGCGCCCGTGGCGATCGTCGCCGCGCCTACCAACGCCTGCGTTACGCCCTGCGCACCGCCCAGTCCGTGCCCGCGGGCACCGACCTCCTCGATCCCACCGGCCCCGTCGCGTCCACCGAGCACCAGGCGACCGACGACAACCCGCATCACAACCATCTGTCGACGCGCGCCGTCGCAGACGGCGCGCTCAACGCGCTGCGCACCAATCCCACGGACCCACAAACCCGAGCCGAATACCTCAACGCATTGCTCGACCACGGAGCCGCTCTACGTGACCGCGCCGAACCCCAACTCGAAGCCGCACTCCAGGCCCACGGCCTCGACGACGCGTCCATCGCCGCCGAGGTCGAGCAGTTCAACCGCCGCCGCATCGAAGCAGAAAACGCCTTCTACCGGATCCGCGACCAGCACCCGCCAGCGGACCAGGCCGACATCACTGCCGCCCGATACGCCTACCTCAACGCGGCAACGACCATCAACCGCGACATCGCACAACGCGAAGAGCAGCTCAATACCCTGCGCACCAACATCATCCGAGACACCTACTATCAACTGCTCAGCCAGGAACGCTCATTCGGCACCGTCACAATCACGCCAGCCAACCACGACAAGATGACCCGCTCCGACCGCTCCATGCTCACCGCCACCACAGCCCTATACCCCGACGACATGGTCGAGCGATCAAACAGTCTGCTCCCCATGGTGGCCAAACGTTCAAAAGCCCGAGCCCACTACAGCCGCGCTCAACGCCAGAAGCGCCGCCGCACCACCAAACAGGTATTCGACCTACGCGACGCACTAACCACGGGCCGCTTCGCCAGCTGGCCCTACGTCACCAACCCCGCCGCCATGGCCGAAGGAAACCCCGCCGACGACACCGATCGACGCGCCGCGCAACGCACCGTGCTGGTCAACACCCCAGAAACCCTCGCGCGCGTACAAGAGCTCATCGACCTGTGGAACAGCGAGCGCCCCCGCGAACCTGCCACCCTCCGCACTGCCACCAGGCCATCCCCACACGACGGCGCACCCGAACAAGTCATCTACGTGACCGGCACCCGCACCATGGTCACCACACATCGAGACCCCGAGCCCGTTGCCGAACTCACCTACTCCGACTCCCGATCGATGGTCCATGAACTCGGGCACCGCATGGAGGACTTCAACCCCGACATCAGCATCGCAACCAAAGAGTTCCTGCGCCGTCGCACTGCCGGGCTACCTCAAACCCGCTACGCCAAAAACGAATACGTAATCGAAGACGGCTTCGCCTCCAGCTACATGGGTAAGGACTATCCCAATACCAGCTTCACCGAACTGTTCTCCACTGGCATGGAAGCGCTCACTCACGGAGAATACGGAGGCCTTCGCGGCCGCCGGCGGATCAACCTCAACCATCCCAATGGCTACGACGCCCGAATCCAACCTCCCCGCGCCGATCCCGAACACCTCGCCCTGATCCTGGGCATCCTCTCGACCGCCAACAAACCGTCACAGTGACGGCCCGCCCGAACCCGCGGAAGCCCTGCACCGCGGTGCCGCGGGGCGACGGGAGTACGGACTCACGGGAACCATCGACTCGTTGGATCGACACCGGCGTCCAATTCGCATCGGCTCGACACAGAGAAGCCTGGAGATCTCGGCCACCGACGCGCTATCAGGCTCCTCGACCGGCTAGTCGTATGTCCTAAAGTGCGGCAAGACGGGAACAGGCATCGGCCATATTCCCACCCCAACGAGGGATCGTCATGGACATCAGCCGCTGGACGGGCGGATCTGGGATCGCTCAGCCCATCGCCGACCTTGCCAGAGACTCCGCATGAGCCGTCGCAAACCAACCTGGACGCCCCTGGCCTTGCCCGGACTGCGTCACGCGCAGGTCCAAGCGATGTATCGCCAGATCCGCCGAATGCCCTGCTGCGCAACCACTATCATGGAACAGTGCAGCTGCTAGTCATCGACCGGCACCACGTCAGCCCAAGGTCCACGCTTCGTTGCGACGCGCACGATCCGACCGTCATGCGCGACCACGGCCAAGGTGACGAGATCCCCTCGTCGGTTACGTGCCAACAAAAGCCCTGAGCCGTCCGGCAACAGATCCACAACCCCGTCCGTCTCGCAAATGGTGTACCGCACGCCGCGATACTCGAACATCTGCCCCTCAAACTGCGCAGCAGCTGCTGCATTTCCGGTCACTGCGACGCCTCGCGCTGGGTCACAGCATCCAGGAATCGGCGCCACCCCAACGACATTGGTTCGCCACCGTCCGGCTCACAGGGGCAGCCCGCAGCGTCCCACAACTGATGCTCAGGATCCCATTTGTGCGGTTTTCCCCAATACTCATCCTCATCGGACGGCATGAGATCAGCCGCGCGCAGCACCTGTGCGAAATCCCAGACCGGTCGACTGAAATCACTCCAAGAGCTAGCGTGTGCCGCATCGGTGGTCCGTGGTACTTCGATGTTTGCCACCATCGAATGGTCCTCCCTGCAACTCGAAACAGTCGTCATAGCAACCAGTTTCGAACGCTGGAGTGCGACAATGCAAAGATGGAACTGATAAGCCCCCTTATCAGTGCGTACCGCGCCCGGAGTGCAGACCGGCGAGCGCCGCGTCCTCGCGGCCGTGAGGTACCCACTCGATCTTCGGCCGTTTTTGACCAAGCAGCGTCGCTGAGGAGGTGCACAATCAGGTGACGAACGCCCGGGACAAGGAGATCGGCATGGCAGCGGACGAACCTGTATCGCTACAGCCAAAGCGCGGAATGCAGTTCACCCACTCAAGCTTCCGTCGACTGCTCCCCGATGGCACGCAACCCTTCGCCGTGATGAAAGTGACCGCTGTCCGGCGCGGAGAGGTGTTCTACACCTATGCCGACGACCCCACGAACAAGGGCAGTTTTCGAATGCCCATCGGGAACTGGATCAAGCGGTACGGGCGCGCAGAGCGCTGACGCGGGCACCCCTTGGTGAACCGGCGAACCCGGCGACATGGTCTAGAAGGGTGTGACGGCTTGGGCGTTGACGAACGCTCCGTGGCCGGTGCGGTCGTTGTTGAAGCGGGTCCCGGCTGCGGTGGCCGTAACCGTCCACCCCAGCGCGGTGTAGACCTGGTAGTCGATCGAGACCGGGTTGATGTCTCCGAGGTTGCCGTTGATCCAACTGGTGGAGCCGTCGGGAAGGATCTTCACTCCCAGCGCCGGCCATTTGCCGCCACGGCTTTCACACCCCACGTAATCGGCGGCGATCATGCATGTCGTCAGGCCGCTTTTCGTGGCAACCGCGGCGTACCCGAACGAGTTGATGGGCAACGCTCGCCCAGCGGGGGCCGTCGCTGACGGCGATGGGGGTATGGCCGAGGGAGGTGTCACCGGAGGATTGGCTGCCTTCGGAGGCACAGTGCTTGGGCGGCGGTTGGAGGGAGTCGCGTCGGTGATGGTGCAGCCAAACTGATCGAGGGGCTGCATGGCCTGGGCTGCTATTCGCACCGCGTCCGATCGCTCACCCATCCCGCTAACGTCAGCAATGAACACCATCGCCCCGCGATCACGTGAGACGCACTGCGCCGAGCCGAAACCCACGTCGCGGCGGGTGTTGTCCTGCTGCATCTGCTCCAGCGACTTGTACTGATAGATCGTGAACCGCGGGGTGAACGCCAACGGACCGTTGGTGGGATCTTCATGACCGTGACACATCAACGGTCCAGGGCCGTCCGGGGGGACGTACTTGCATGCCGCGGAAATCCAGTCAGCCGGGCCGCCGGATGCGTGCCCAGACGGCCCTGCGTCCTCCCCGCACCCGGCTGCGGTACCCACCACCGAGCTCACAGCTGCAACCGCCGCGAGCCGTGTCATCCAGTTCCTCACCCCTGCGCCCCTTCACTAGTGACGCTCCCGTAAGAGGAACGTCGCTGAGAAAGAAATACAGCATCGTCTCGGGTCTGCGCCCGAACTCCTGCCGAATCGGGGATCTGATCCTGGACGTCGCCCACGTCGCCGGGATTGCGGTTCGGTGTACATCAGGCCAGCAGAACGCGGGCGCGCCCTCGCAGCACCAGGTGCCTGCACACACCGAGGTATTCAGCGCCGACAGATGGTCTCGGGCTCCTGCGCCCACGCGACGTCGCGAGACGTTGCTCACCCAGGCGACCTCCGGGCCCCCAGCGTAGAATCAGGACCGGGCAGCCGCGCCTGCCTGATCTGAGTCCTCACCGCCCACGTCGGCGAGGACGTCAGAGGACAAGGTTCTGGGAATCGCGCACACACCGTTGCTCTGGATGCTGTCGAGTAGAGCCGTGGAACGAACGTGGGAAGCGTCGCGGCAGAACGGACTATCTCATGACCACCAACCGATCGCACAAGGAACTCGTGCGCGCCGCTTCAGAAGCGACTGGCCGCAGCTACGCTGAAATGGCCCGCCTCGCTAAAGAATTCGAGTCGATTCTTGAGAAAAATCCCCGCCTATCCGCCAACGGGCTAGGCCTCAGCCGTGATCGCCGGACCACCCTGGCTCAACAACAGGCGGACTTCGAACGGCACCGACAGAACCTTCGCGAGGGATTTGTCAGCGTGGTTCGCGTGCTCTTCTGGCTCCAGTCCTCGATCGGCATGATCAAGACACCGACGCGCAGCAGCTACTACCTCAAGCACGTCGCTGAGCAGAGCGTCCAGCACTACGTGACCAATGGCGAATTCATCGCCGCCGCGCTGATGGCCGGCTACCCGATGAAGGACAGCGGTGGCCTCAACCCCCTGTTCGGCGTACGCAAACGCGACGTGGACGCCGCGGTCGCCGAACTCGAGCGCCTCGGCCGGCACCCCATCTAACTACCGGGACCGCCGCCGGCCACCCCCGAGGGGCCGGCGGCGCCTGGCGCACCTATCAACAGGGCCTCAGAATCAACTGAGCAGCGCGGACCCTACTCAACAGCTGATCCAGCGATGTGTCGGAACTCCAAGGGCCCGCTCAGCAAGACCGCAACGGCTGCGCAGGACGGTACGGCGCCGGGCCGAGCACCACAGCCGAGTTCTGCCCGCCCATGCCCAGCGACGTTTTCAGCGTCAACCCAGCGGCCATGGCCGACGGCCCGTCCACCAGGCGCCGGTGACCGGCAGCAACAGTCGGCGAGGCCGGCACGACACCGCGCTCATATCCCAACGCTGCGGCCGCGACCTCGACCGCGGCCGCAGCGCCCTGACAATGACCGGTCAGCGGTTTGACCGAATAGATCTCCGGCCGCCCCTCCAACAGCTCGTCGAGAACGCCTGCCTCGGCTGTATCGCACTGCTGAGTCCCGGGACCGTGCGCGTTCATATAGCGCACCTCAGACGCCGTCACCCCGGCATTGGACAACGCCAACTTCACACACTGATCAACCTGCGTGCGCGCCGGGTCCACCGACGTGACGTGGTGCGCGTCGTGAGTCATCGCGCCGCCGAGCAAGGAAACATAGGGACTGTCAGCGTGCTTGGACAGCACAAAGCCCACCGATGCCTCGCCGACAGAGAACCCGCGGCTGCCCTCTTGGAAGGGCCGGCACGCATCCAGTGGCTCGGTGTCGACCACCGCCACGCCCAACTTCACGAAATGCCCCACATTCTCCGGGGTCAGAGACAAGTCCGTAGCGATGAACACCACGTCATCGACCACCCCGGCATCCAGCCACAACTTCGCGGTGATCAGCCCGGCGTTGCCCGAGGCACACATCGCCGACACATTCATCGCCGGGCCGTGAAACCCGAACTCCTGCATCAGCATCGACACCGGCGTGGAAGGCATGAGGGCCAAATAGTCGCGCACGCGCCGCTGCCCGCCCTCCTCAACATAGAACCGCCGCCACTCCTCGACTTCGGGAAGCACCACCGCATGCAACAAGCCCACGCGTGGCCCGGGACGCCATCCACGCCGCCGGGCATCGGTGATCGCTTCCCGCGCGGCGGCGCGCATCGCCCGCGCCGACCGGGTCGGCCCGTCCTGAGGATCGCCGCCCGCCGGCACCTGCGCCAGCCACGCACTTCCTTGCCCATCGTCGGCGTAGCCCGCGACCAGTGTTGCGGCCGGTTTGCTGCTGAGCAGCCCCGCCCACAACTCGTCGGCGCCCCAGCCGTAACCGGTAACCGCTCCAATGCCTGCCACAAAGGTCAGATCGGTATTCACTGCGTTCCTTTCCTCACGTGCGGCGCCAGGGGTGGGCCGCCACGCTCTGATTAACCGTCAGCGAGCCGGAAACAACCAGCCCACATGGCTGGTCTTGATCGAAATCGTCTGCACTGCTTCGATGGGCTCAGTAGGGGAACGGCTATGGCGGTTCGAGGGGAAATGTGGGACACGGGGGTCAGCGCGTCGATGAATCTGCCGAACGCAGGTTCCGACAACTAATCGACCATTGCCCTGACGCCATCGTTGTGCATCAGCAGGGCAAGCTGGTCTATATCAATGCGGCCGGTGTTCGCTGGATGGCGGCGCAGTCAGCAGAGCATTTGGTCGGCTACGACATCACCCGCTTCGTCCACCCGGACTCGATCGGGCCGATGCTCAGCAGAATTCACGCATTGCAGCACGAGGGTGACGTATCGGCACCGTCTGAAGCCAAGATGCTGCGTTTTGACGGCACCACCCTTGATGTCGAAGCTGTCTCAGTCCTGACAACCTGGGACGGCGCCCCCGCCTATCAGGTGATCTTCCGAGACGTCACCGCCCACAAGGCCGCTCAGGCCACCCTGCGCTACCAAGCCGCGCTGGTCGATCACGCCTCTGATGCCATCATCGCCACCACCGGCTCAGGGATCGTCACCAGCTGGAACCGGGCAGCTGAAGCCATCTACCGATGTCGGGCCGAGCAGGCCCTGGGGCGACCGGTCAGCGACCTCGTCGGTGCGCCGCTCAACCCCGGCGACATCCTCAATGCCGGCGGTATGACGCTGAGCATCCATCGGGCCTGTGACGGCTCACGCCTATTCATGCGCGTGTCTGCAGCAGCGATGGAAGACGGATTTGTCCTGCTGTGCTCAGATCAGACCGCGGTGCGCCGCGCCGAACAGCACTTCCAGGCGGTGGTCTCCTCCCTGGAGGAAGGCGTCATCGTCGTCGACCGCCACGGCCGTCCGAAAACAGCCAACCCCGCCGCCCACCGAATCCTGGGCATCACCCCCGGCGACCTCCTGCGCGGAAACCTCAACAAGAAGACCCACAGCTACGCGCTCTATGACACCGACGGCCACCAGATCGCCAACCCGCAATTTCTCATCACCGAGACCTTGCGCACCGGCCAACCAATCACTGGCCACATCATCGGAGTAGACATCCCAGACCGCCAGCGCATCTGGCTCTCGGTCAACTGCCGACTACTCAACCCGCTCGACCCCGCCGACCGGGCCATTCTCATCTCCTTCAGCGACGTCACCGAACAACGTTCAGCCACAGAACGATTGGCCTACCAAGCCGCCCACGACCCCCTCACCGAGCTGCCCAACCGAACACACATCGAAGAACGGATCGCCAGGCTGCAACAGGCGGGGGAGTCGCCGGCGGCGGTGCTCTTCATCGACCTCGACGATTTCAAGAAGATCAACGACTCCCTGGGCCATGAAGCAGGCGACAACGCGATCCGGATCACCGCCCAACGCCTGCGCGGCGCCGTGCGTGACGTTGACATCGTGGGACGACTCGGCGGCGACGAGTTCATCGTCTTGCTGACCGGCGAACTCAGCCGTCGCGAACTGCAGGCCATCGCCGATCGAATCCTGGAATCGGTCGGAGCGGTGATGGTGGTGGCCGGTGCCGCCCTGCGCATCAGCGCAAGCATCGGCATCGTCGCCACTGACCTCGACAAACGGCGCGACGTCACCGAAATGCTGCGCCACGCCGACCTCGCGATGTACACCGCCAAAGCCCAGGGCCGCCACACCCGCCACTTCTTCGACGAACCGACCGAACCCCACCTGGAAGCGCGCAAGGCGGCCGCCACACCGCCACCGGCTGCCGGTGCCAAGGAGTCGGCAGGGGAGACGGCGGGCGAAGACCTGCCGGATCCGACTCCTGTCTGACAGGGGTGGGTCGGGCCCCACATCGCTTGAGGGACGAGGAAAGAGCAGATCAGCGTTGCGGTAGCACGGCTCGTGTCAGCAGAAATTCGGTGTCCGGGCGAGTGTCGGACAGGCCTTAGGATCGCAGAAACCGCAACGAGGCAACTGGAACAAGAGGACGCAGGTGCACAATCCCTACCCGCCCGGCCATGGATACGGGCCGCCGGCCCACGGTCAGTTCCCGCAGCGGCCCTACCCGCAGCAGTACCAGCCGCCTCAGCAGCCCTACGGCCAACAGCCCTACGGCTACACCGCCGCAACCCCGTACACACAGCCCGCTCCGTATGCGGGCACACCTAGTCCGTACCCGCCTCCTTCGAACGATCCGAACTATGGCCGTGCCAATCCCCGCATGCTCGCGGTGTTCATCGCCATCGTCGTCGGCTACATGGCACTCGTCGGCGGCGGAATGGCCTACCTGGTCAACGACGGCATGGGCGGCCACTACTTCGCCAACGGGGCTCAAGTCACCCCGAACGCCGACAACTACACCGTGTACGTCAAAGATCGAGACCTCGCCGGCAGGTCGGCCAGCGATGTCCACTGCACCGCCACCCGCGACGGCGAGAAGGTGTCGGTGGCGCCCAGCGACCACAACACCATTTCCCGCGGCTCGCGAAGTTCGAGCACCAAGTACTGGGCCGTGGCTGAATTGCCCACCGACAAAGGCCCGCTGACGGTCAACTGCACCGATGCCAGTGCCAACCCTGCTGACCTCAACGACCTCTACCTGGCCAGGCCCAGCACCGCATCATCGAGCTTGATCTATATCGGCATCGGCGCCTTCGTGGTGCTCATCATCGCAATGTTCGGGATGGTCAAACTGATCAATCGCGACTACTACCGTCGCCACCTCCACGACCCACGCTAATTGGCCTCCAAAATCCGGACGCCGAGCACTGCGCACCACGCAGACTGAATCACCATGGCGCCCAACGACACCACACCCGCAACCCGGCCCACAGAATCAGTCGACGACCTGTTTCACCGGCGCGTCAGCGATCGCGACCTCGTCCGAGTGTTCACCGAAATGGCACTGACCCCCCGGCTGGCCTACAAGGTGAGCACGACCCGCCACCGACGGATGCGCACAGTGGTCAACAGCACCGAATTCCGCGCCGAGGTGCGCACACTGGTGAGGGAACGCCAACCAGACATCCTGACCGGCGCCCGGTGGCAATGGCCTCTACCCAACGTCTGGCTCGGCGCCACCATCAGCACTCAAGACGAGGCCAACGCTGCGCTCCCGACACTGCTCGACACCGTCGCCACTGTGCGCTGGCTCAACATCCAAGGACTGTCCACGCCAATCGATCTGCCCGAGGCCCTGAAGAGGTGGACGCCCTCCACGGCGCCCGACCAACACCGCCTGCCGGCCGGCGAAGTCTTGCACTGGATCGTCGCCGCCGGCGGCCGTCGACCGATGCACCCCGACTGGATCCGCACTCTGCGCGACCACGCCACCGCGGCCGGCATCGCTTTCAATTTCACCGGCTGGGGCCGGTGGGAACCCACCCAACGGCCCGGTGACGACGACGCCACCGCCTTCGTCGAGCGCGAAACAGGACGCCGGGCCACCGACCATGACCTGTGGCACATCAGCTCCGGGCACTGGTGGGGCACCCGGCGCGTCGAGGCGCACCAAGTTGTCCGCACGATCGACGGCAGGACCTGGGACGACCACCCCAGCGGTCACGACCGCCACATCGCCCTCGTCGAATTCTGACCAGCTCGCAGACACGCGCCACTGCCCCGAGCCAGGCGTAGTGAACCTTCTGGCACCTCCCACAGAAGGCAACGTCCACGAAACGCGAAGAACGGTAGCAACATTGGAACTGGACCTATGGCCACGTCAGCATGACTTGCCGCCGCGCTGGGATGGGCTTCCCGTTGAATGGGGCCAATGGTCAGACACGGCTGACATCTTCATCTGCCCGCCCCCGAAACCCGAGCCGTGCGAACACTGCCGCAGTACGCGCCCACCCCGGATGAACCTAGGACGAATCTGGACTGACCCAGCCAACGCACCCCGGGCGATCGGCCGCGCCCGGCTGCACAACGGCCGACACCTGGTAGCCAACATCGCGGCCTTCCGCTGCCCGGACTGCGAGCGGGACCACGTGCTGATGTTGCTGGCGGGCACATGGCAAGCATGGAATCTCGACGTGACCGACTACACCGACGAAGGGTCTTACGAGAACGGCTGACACCGTCAGACCACGGTGGAACACCCCAGGCAATGTGAACTCCCTATCGGCCGTCATCGGCGCCTCGAACCGGTTGCAGCGTCCACGCCGGCACCCAGTGCGTCACCGACTTGACCCGCGGGCCGAAGGCCACCGGATAGGTGACTAGACCCCACCAAACTCCTTGCTCACACAACGCCCAGCAGCTCAGCTCACCCTCGACCACCTTGGTCATCTGCAGCCCGTGCGGGTGGTAGCGGCCCGTTGCATGCGGCTGCCGAGGAAACAGCACCCGCAAATCCACCAACACACGCTCAGCCGGACGCACCGGGCGAAAGACATCGCGCACCGGCTGCCCGCCGTACCCGATCGCCTGAAGCTCACCCATGAATCGAACATTAGTGCGATTGATTGTGCATGTGAATGCCGGACTGGCTACCAGCATGGACGGCCGTCGGCACACCGACGGCAAGCCGATTGAGGGGTCACCGGCCGCACGGGGCCCGCAGACGTCGGTGAGGCGCTGGGCATCCACACAGACCTGCCGCACCCTCGAAGTAGGGCACATCAACCCGCACCGGAGGATGGCCAGCTCAGAAGTCGATGTTCAGACTGGGATCTGGCTAAGCGCCGCGACAAGGCCGCGCCGTGCCGAATCGATGAAATACGTGATGTCCCTACCTGTGTCGCTCTCGGAGAACTCAACGTCATAGACAGAGCCACTACTCAGTTCCGCCACGGTGCGCGCCGCCTGCGCCACGGCGCCGAGCGCCGCGGTCAGCTCAGTCTGCAGACGCGCACGCAGCCGCTCGATGTCGTAGTCGCGGTCAAGGTCGGCAGCGGTGGGCCGGCCAGCGGCCCGGTCCGCAGCATCCTGGGCAGCGATCCCGCGGCGGACGAACTCTTCGATTCCAATCGTCATGGCTGACCTCTTCCTGGTTTGGACTTGCGGCCCGATGTCGGTGGCATGGCTGCGGCCTGCAGTGTTGCGGCGACCTTGGGACAATTCTGGTCCTCTGAACCCGGCCGGCGACTGCATTTTCGGGTCGAACCTGTCGTGCCGCGCACTCCGCTGCGAATCTCGACTTGGGGGACGAGAAACACCCTGGCCAGGGCGGACACTGCGCCCTGACGTCAGACACCGGTGTGCTCGCCGACCACGCCCGATCGCACCGTTAGCCGCGGCGGCGCTCCTGGGCGCCGCGAACAGCGTTGGCGATCGCGGGATTGGTGCGGGTTGGCAGGCGCCCAGGGCGCTAGGGTGCTGATCAACACAGCACTTTTCGAGGAGATTTCATGACGTTCCCGCAGGGACCGCAGGGCCAATGGCCACCACAGCAACCCGGTGATCCGAAGCAGTACGGGGCGCCGCAGCAGCCATACGGTGGGCAGCAACCGTACGGGGCCCAGCAACCCTACGGAACGCAACCGCCCTTCGGCCAGCAACCGTACGGAACGCAACCGCCCTTCGGCCAGCAACCGTACGGAGCGCCCCAGCCCTACGGTGCGCAGCAGCCTTACGGAAGCCCTTCGCCCTATGGTGCGCCCTCGCCCTACGGCTACGGGACACCCCCGCAACCCCCGACCAACAGCAAGCGCCCCATCGTGCTCCTCGCCGCTATCGGCGGCGTGATCATCCTCGGTGTCGTGGGCATCATGTTCTTCACCGGCGGCATCGGGGGCATCGGCGGGTCCAGCGACCAGCGCGCCATCGAACGGCTCTTCAAAGACATGGCCGAAACCGACGGTTCGCTGTCTGCGACCAAAAAGTTCTTCTGCGCCGCCGACCAGAAATACATGAAAGCCGTCGACCCAAAGGTCCTCGAAGAGCTCGGCATCGACGTTCCCGAGCCCACCACGAAGCCCACGGGTTCGGTTGAGATCACCGATGTCAAGGTCGACGGCGACAAGGCCACCGCCACAGTGACAGCTGATGGCCAATCCGACACTGTCCATTTCCGCAAGGAAGGCGGCGAATGGAAAATGTGCATGTCCGATGACTCGGCGATGAGCTAACCGCGAGCCGCCGGCGAAGCAATCGACCTGGGATGCTCTGCTGCCCAGCGGGATTCGAACCGGCCGGTTCTATCGCGTATGAGACGCAGCGATAGCCGATCTGGGAGCTACAGCGCCGCGCGCACCTGATTGACGATGTCGGCCATGCCTGGTTCGTCGTCCAATGGCAGGCCCACCACGTTGCCTGCGGCGCCGTGCCGGCGCAGCTGCGCCTCAGGGGCTTGCAAGAGCACCTCGCCGGTGTCGAGAGTCTGCCACGGCAGCGACATGGTCCACTGCCGCGGAAAGCGTGCGGCATAGATCCATTCCACATACGTTTCCGGGCTGGAGGCTTGCGGGTCTTTGCGCAGCACGACGAGACGGAATTCGTTGACACTGGGTGTGACGGCGAAGCCCTCCTTGACCGTGGCCAACACCGTTGCCCCCAGTGCCTTTACGTAGAAATCGTTGCGCTCGGTCTTGGTGCGCTTGCGTAACGTGGGTTGGCCGGCCGCCGTGAGGGCGGGTTGACGCTCAGGGATCTGATCGACCGGACCGAACAAGACCAAGACCGTCGCGAAGCGAATGCCGGCTGCACTGCTGAGGTCCTTGCCGACGTCCAGGCAGGCGGCGGGGGACTGGTTGTCTTCGAAAGCATCCTCGAGGACGTCGTGCACGACGTCGGCGTCGTGGGCAATGAGTCGGTTCCAGTGCTCAGCCAATGCCTGCTGTTGCTCGGCGTGCAGTGCCAGGCTCTGCTGCCACTGCTGCTCGGCGTCGCGGCGGCCGGTGTCTTGGGCCCACTGGGTGGCATTGCGGCGCGCGTCCCGGTCAAAGAACGACACCCCTTGCAGGGCTTGCTGTTTGCGTTCCTCGATCAGAGCGTCGACGTCGGGCGGCGCGGGCTGCGGCAGAACGGGCCGCGTCGCCACTTCGAACTCCTCGTGGTGAGCAGTGAGCAGCGAGTGCTCGATCGCCATGACGGCGCGGATCTCGTCCTCGCGTGCCGCGGCCGCGGCCGAACGGCGCTGCAGAGCATCCAAGCTCGCGCGACTCTGACCACCCCCGCGAGGGCGCGCTGCTGCTCCGCCGACGGTAGTGAACACGGTCAACGGTCCGGCACCGCTGGAAATCGCGGTGCGGCCGCCGCCGAGATGGATGCGCGCGGCGCGGGGACCGAGACTGGCCCGCACCCCTCGACTTGACGCGCGGATCCGCACGCCCGGAGCGACCCTGAAGCTCAACCCGAACCCCATGAGCGCCTCCTCCGTTGGTATTACTCGTCGCGGTCAGCGAAACGTCTGAGCCAATGCCGCGCTGATCTGACCGACCCGCTGATCGATCGGCAGGGCGCATGGCGTGAACTGCCAGGCAGTGTGGGTCCACGGATCGCACAGTGAGGCGCCGAACGCGTCAACCGGAAGGTGCAGGCAATGTTCGGCGATCTCGCGAAGAATCGGCGTGGGCGCCAGTGTGTCCCACTGTGGGTCACCGGTGAACACCAGTGACACGTTGGCGCCCTCGGCCATGTTGATCAGACGCACTACCGCGGAGTAGGTCTGCTCGGGCATCGCGTAGCCGAAATCAGAGATGACCAGCACGCCACCAGCAGGCGTTGCCTCACCGGTCTGGCGGCGCAGCGTCGCGAGGTCGGCCTGCTCGATCAGGTGCTGCAACCGTGCCACGACCTCAGAAGGTGCGGTCACCACCGGGCGGGGCATGTGTGCGGCCAACGGCTGCCACAGTGGCTGCAGACCACCGGAAATATCGATGATGTCGAGCGTAGGAGCGGCATGAGTCACGGCGGCCAGCAGCCGCAGCACCACTGATGCCGCTACGGGCGCGGCGGCCGAAGACTCGGTGCTGTCCAGCCAAATCGGGCGACGCAGTGGTGCTGACACGCAGAACGGCACGGTGAGCGCACCCACGTCAGACACCGTGACCGTCCCCACCCGGATCCCGTTGCCCGGCGCACGCACCGCCTGGTTCCAGGACGGGGCTTCCCATGGGGCAAGAGCTGTGGGGAGCTCACCGTCGAGCGCAGCCAACTCGGCGATCAGATGGGCAGCGTCGCGCTGATAGTCACCTTGAGCGCGGGCCACGAGCTCGTCGTGGCGCCGTTGAGCGGCGGCCAGCGCATCCTGCGATGCCATGGTGTTACGGGTGGCCGGATCTGCAACGGCCGCCGACATTTCGGTGTCGCGGCGATCCTCGGCGAAGTTGCGGGCAGTCAACAGCGCCGCGGTGATGCGCGCGGCGTCTTCATGGATCATCGCGAGGCGTTCGAGCGGGTTGCTGTCCCCGAGCGGCTGTATCGGCGCGTGCATGGGTGAGGCCGCAGGGGCAGCTGAGAGGGCCCCCGCCGCCGCTGGTGCCGCGGACGCGGCAGGAGCCGGCGGCGCCGCCGGCACGGCAGGAGCCGAAAGCTGCGCGGTGAGGGGCAGATCGAGATGGTGAGCGCCCAGCAGCTCGCGCAGTCCGCCGCCGTAGCCCTGTCCGACCGCGCGGACCTTCCATCGCCCGTCGCGCCGATAGAGCTCGAAACAGACCATGGCCGGATGAATCTGGGCCGCGATGGGAAACACGATGTTGTCGGCTTCACCGGTCAACCGGCACGTCAGATCGGCGTGCGTGGGCGGGTCGGTAGCGATGCACAACACCCGCGCGACCTCGTCATCGAGAGCGGCGATGCGGATGTCGACCGCGCCGGTGTGCGCCAGGGTCACACCGGCCGGGCGCACCACATGGACAGTGGACACGAAGTGATCGGGCGTCGTCGCGCGGCCGCGCTCATCGAGCAGTAATGCGGCAACTCCACCGTTTTGGCCGTCGACTTCGAATCGCACAGTGCGTTGTGACAGTGCGCAATTCTGGCCCGCCACGAGCGTGTCCACTGTCATGTCCTACAGGAAGCGGGGCAGCTGCGGTGCAGCTTCCCCGGGGTGCTTGGCCTGCATGCCATCACCGATGGCCTGCAGCTTCCATTCGTTACCGGCCCGGAAGAACTTGGCCATCACCATCGCGGTGTACCGCATGTTGGCGCCCTGCAGGGTGTAGCGCGCCAGCTCGGCGTTGGTCGTAGCGTCGACGAGGCGGCAGAACGCGTTGCTCAGCTGGTCGAAAGTGTGGCCCTTGTAAGAGGTGACGATGAACATCACCGTGGTCACGTATGCCGGGATGCGGGTGAGGTCGACGTTGATCACCTCGTCGTCGCCCTCGCCTTCGCCCGTCAGGTTGTCACCGGTGTGGCGGATCGATCCGTCCTTGGAGGCCAGTTGGCCGAAGTAGCACACGTCGACGAGCTGAGCGTCTGCAAACAGCACAGCCGAGGCGTCCAGATCGATGTCGGGGGTGCGGTTGCCGAACATTCCCCGCTGCTTGATGGGATCCCACCCCAAGCCCATCCGGACCTGGGTGAGCGCCACCCCACCATCTTTCTTCAGCGAAACCCGTTGGCCCTTGGACAGGTTGACGGTGCGGCCCTTGACCAGGCTGACCTCTCCATTGGCGGCCGGGGCAGGCGCTGTTGCGGCCGGGGGCGGCGGCGCGTACGTGGGCCCAGGCGGGGGTGGCGGGGGAGTGTAGGCAGGTGCCGGCGGGGGCGGCGGCGGAGTGTAGGCCGGAGGCGGCGGGGGCGGTGGGGGAGTGAACGCCGGCGCAGGTGTCGTCACAGGGGCAGGCGCGTCATCGACAGTCACGCCGTGATCGGTCACCAGTGCGGCGAAGCCGCCGGCGTAGCCCTGCCCGACAGCACGCACCTTCCACTCGCCGTTGCGGCGATACAGCTCAATCGCGATGACGATCGACTCGGTTGTCAGACCGTCGATGCGGTACTCGTAGAGCGGGCGGCCGGCGGTATCGCTGACCCATGCCATCGGCGCCGCGGACGCTCCGAAGGTGGTGTTGGGGTTATCCAGGGTGATCACCGCGCGTACCCGGGCAATATCGGCGGGCACCGCCCCCAACGTCACGCCGAGGCTGGCGGGTTGGCCCTGGGCGCCGGGCTGCAACCGCACACCCGGGCCGGTGGGCTGGTTGAAGAACACAAAGTCAGCGTCGGAGCGGACCTTGCCGTTCTCGGTCACCAACAGCGCCGACAAGTCGGCCGGCGCCGAAAGCTGCACCGATATCACCAGATCCGTTGCCGTCAACGGCCCGTTCTGACCTTTGCTCAGTTGGGTGGTCAAACCAGGTCCTTCCTCGTACGTGTCGAAGTCGTCACACTGTAGAACAGCTCGTCAGAACGCCTGTGCGTTCTGAGCACTTGCGCGGGCGTGAAACCACGCCAAGATCTCCTCAGCGGCCGTGGCCCCGCACGCCGTGGTGACCGTGAGGCCTTCTGCCTGCCATCCCATGGCGTGAAGTTCGCCGTGGGATGGGCGGATCGCGGCGTCGGCCGCCAGCAGAAGTTCGGCGTCCAGTGCGCCATCGCCGGCGGCGAGTACCGGGGCGTCGGCCGCCAGCTCGCCGGTGGTCGTCAGGCGCCGTCGGACCTCGTCGACGGCATGGGATTTGCACAGTGATCGCGGCACGGTGTAGACCTTGCGGCCCTGTTGGGACACCTTCCAACCCCGCGGCGCACACCAGGCTTGCCAGGTCGAAACGAAGTCCGCCGGCATCGCAGCTTCATCGACCACCAGATAGCAGAACAGGCCTTCGGCGGTCTTGACCGAGCGCACCCAGGTCTGGCTGATCCGCTCGTGCAGGGCGCCCAGGACCTCCTCGAGTGTGATGCCACCGGCCGCCACCGCCGCGGCCACCGACGCGCTCCACACCGGATCTGGCTGGCCGTCGACCAGGATGGTGCCGCCGTTGCTCGTGACTGCGAACCGGTAGGGCCCGCCGGGCAGCGCGATGCGTTGGTACTGCGCGACCGTGCGGGTGGTGGCCGGGACGACGACCTGCCGCGAAGCCAGCTGCTCCAGGGCATTGATCGCGCCCGCCGTCATGAAGGAGATCTGCTCGCCGTCAAGAGTTTCCACGCACACCGCGCCATCGGCCTCCGGATCGAGGAACCGGCGTGAATAGATCAGCGTGCGGTCCAGATCGCTGGAAACGAGGGCAGTAGCGGTCACGAAGAGATGTCCTTGATCAGGCCGACGCAGGCGTAGGCCAACTCCGGATCGGTCACGATGGGCACGCCGCGGGACTGGGCGAGCAGCCGAATGTGTCTATGTTCGTCAGCATCTGGATCGCGCAGCACGATCTTCCACGGCAACCGACGCAGCAACACTCGGGTGGTTTCACCGATACCAGGCTTGACGAAATTGCTGGTGTCGACTCCATACTGCTGCTGGATTCGCGCCACAGTCGCCATCCCTGACCACGTCGGTGTGCGATCGGTGCCCTGCAAGGCTTCCAACTGTGCCTTGACCTGCACCCCGACGTCGCCGAAGCACGCGGTGACCGCGTCCAAGAAGGCGCCGGACTGATCGTCGGCGCGCAGTTCCCGATAGAACTTGGCGCCGTGGAAATCGTCGGGACCGGTCAGCCGCGGATTGAGGACGGTGCGCGAGACCAGACCTGAGACCGTGGAATTCAGGCAGGCCGAGGCGATCAGGAAGTCGTCGCGGGTGCCGAACGTGCGCACACAGTGGCCCGGGTCGGCCAGCACCGCCAGATCGGGATTGAACACCACCCCCGACGATTCGGCGTAGGCGGCCAGGGCGGCGGTCAGCTCGCGGGTGATCGCGCCCTTACCGGTCCAGCCGTCCACGAACACCACGGTGGCCGGATCATGGTGGGTGGCAAGGAAGTCCAACGCCGCAGCGTCGATACCTCGCCCCCGCACAATCGACACCGCGTAGTGCGGCAACGCCAACCCGTGCCGCTGCATCGCCCAGCGCCGCATCAGGATGCCGATTGGGGTGCCGGCCCGCGCCAGCGACACCAACACGATGTCGCGGCCCCGTTCGGCCAGCACCAACTCAGTGACCACACCCACCGCGGTGGCAAGCCGTGCGGCGGTCTGGTCCAGCACCTCGGCGAACAGCCGCCGATAGGCCTGATCAGGCTGATACTCGACCGGCAGGGACTCGGCATAATGTGCCCGACCGCTTTGGATCTCACGTTCCCGCTGCGCGGTGTCTGCTTCCAGCGCTACGTGTGACAGGTCAGTCAGCAGCCAACTCACCTCGTCGGCTGCGTAGCTACCAAAGGTCGGCCCCAGCAGTGGTGTAGTCATCGGTGACTCCCGCGGTGGGAAGCCAGCGTGTGCAGGTCAGGGCCCGCGACGGTCACTACGGTGACCTCGAAGCCCGCCGCGGCGAGCACCTCAACGACGTGACGGTCCCCGGCCGCAGCGACCGCATCCATCACCAGCACCAGCTGCACAGGCTGACTGTCATCGCAAGCGCGCCAAGCGTTATACAAGAACCGAGGTGCCTCGTCGCCGGCCTCGCAGGCCCGGAACGTCCAGCCTGCCCGCAGCGGGTAACCCTCATCGTCGTACACATAGGCCGGCGAGCGGGTGGTGGACTGAAAACGAGTATCAAATCCGTTGTGCCCGAGTGCTTCAGCCAACCGCAACGGCAGATACATCAACTCCTCGTGCCCCACCACCAACACCGGCCGCCCCGCATCGAGGTCGCCGGCCAGCGCATGCGCCGAATCGGTCACCGCGGCGTCAAAACCAGGTCGATCGCTGCGCAAGAATCCGTGCCGGCCGCCTTCAGGAACCTCCGCGGGCCAGCCCAGCGTCACCTCACGCACCGCGCCCACCCCAGGTGTCACGGCTGATTCGTTGAGCACCGGTGCCTGCAATGCACACACGGAATCGACCAGCCCTGCAGGCAAGCTCACGTGCCCCTGGGCCAGACTGACGAACTCGATCTGGGTGCCCAGCGCGCAGCATGCATCCTCGACCAGGGCCTGATCGTCGGCCGACCGGACGTCGACCAGGGAAGCTACGACGTAGCGCCGGCGCGGCAGGACGCGCTGCAGCGCCTCGATAGTGGCCAACGCGGTCTTGCCAGTGGAGATCTCATCGTCGACGAGCACCAGCGTGCGCTGCCCGTCGAACACCTCGGCAGCGCTGGGTTGCAGTGCGTGATCAGTGGCGTGCGAATGCCCTTCCTGAAACTGTGCATAGATCGACCGCTCATCTGCGGGGCGGCGGGTGGTGTGCAGATACACCGCCGCGTCGAGTTCGTCGGCCACACAGTGGCCCAAGCTGGTCGCTGTCTCGGCCATCCCGAGCACATCGACCTCGCCTACACCGCGCTGTGCGATCACTCTGCCAAGGCGCCGGCCGGCGCCGATAACCGTGTGCGGCGCCACCGCGATGTGCTTGCCCAACACCGTGGACACGAGCAGGTGCGCGCGGCGCGGATTGCGGCGAAGGCCCGGCAGCACCAGATCGGTCACGAGCTCGGCGCCATCATGATGATGGATCTGCAGGCCGAATCGTTCGGTGGCCCACGGCTGATACGTCATCGTCATCGGCTGACCAGCGCCGTCAGGAAATCCACGAACGTCACACCTTCGTTGGCCACACCGAACACCCGGGCGCGACGCAGCACCTGCTCAGCCCAAATACGGTGCGGACGCGGCTCATTCATCTTGTTGCGATACTCCGATCGGCGGACCCCACCCTCGGCCGCGGCCATCACGTCGGTGGCGTCGCGATACTCCTCGTGCGTCACCACCGACAAGGCGTGCACCGCAGCCACGTGCGTCGGGTGAATCACCGTCTTTCCAAGCAGCCCGTTGACCCGGTCCAGGCTGATCTCACGCAGCAGCCCATCGAGATCACGGCTGACCAGGCTGGACCTAAACCGCACGGCGTCATGCTCGGCGAACGGGGTGGTGCGCAACAGCGGGCGAAACAGCCGTTCGTGATCGGCGAAGTACTCCCACACCGGGGCGGTGACCACAAACCCTGTCCCGTCGTTGCGGGCCAACCGGTTGACGATGTCGGCAATCGTGTCGGCGACCGTCTTCACGTCGTAGATGGTGTGGTCGCGGTCGCGCCGAATGCCATACATCCCGCACATGTCAGTCGCTCCGACGCGCACGGCCAACACGGTCTCGCGGTAGCGGTTCAGAATCTCGGCGATCGCGGCGAGCTCATGATCACGGCTCTCGCGGTAGAGAATCTGCGGTGACTCCAGCACCGGCATGCAGTACAGATGCTTGCCCAACGTCTCTGCCGCTTCGACGATCTGGCGCAGATACCGTTCACCGGTGGCGGCCGAGAACTTCGGAACCACGAAACCGGCCAGGGCCTGGGCCCCCACCGACAGCTTCCCCACGATCCGCTCGATGCAGGCCTCACTGCGCACCCGTACGAACACCATCGCGGTCGCTGCCAGACCTTCGGCGGCCAACTCGTCGAGCGCGTTGACCGCGTTGAGCGCGGCGGCCTCCACGTTGGCCTCATCGATGGCATCTTCGAGATCGAGCACCATTGAGCAGATACCTTCGCCGGCGCGCCGAGCCACGGTGGCGGCCAGATCGTCGCGATCAGCCGGCATGTAGAGCGTCGCACCCAGCGCGGCGGCCACCGTCTCGCGCTCAGCAGTCAAGTCCAGCGGCTGTGGGACCGCGAAGAACAGATGCGCGCGGTCAGCTTCGCTGAGGTGATGGAAATGTTCGACCAGCCGCGCAGGGCCGGTCATGCTGAGGGCGCTCACTGCGCTGATCGCTGACGGATGCGCGTCACAATGCCCGCCACGAACTCGGAAACTTCTTCCAGTGCAAGGTGATACCCCCAATAGTCCGGATGGCGCCCCTGGAGTGCGCCAACGATCCGATCAATACGTTCGACCTGCGCATCCAGCGCAGACCCCCACTCGACGACTGCACCGCGGTCCACGGCCAGCCGCTGCGCATCACGCAACCGAAACCGCACCGCCCGTTCACGCTCACCGGGGTTGTCCCGCAGTGCCCGCATCAGTGCCAGGCGGTCTAGCGGCGCATCCACAAGGTCCTCGGCTGCGGCGATGGCCGCGCGTGCTTGCTTGGCCAAGTCCAGCGCCGCCTCGGGTCGCCCTTGCCTGCTGGCCAGAACCGCCTGCTGCAGGAGCGCATCTGCGCTGTCGAGATCAGCGCGGCTGAGGCGTTCGTTGTCCACCAGATCCGCTGAGCAGTTCGCGTGAAATTCCCTCAGCAGTGTCGACAGGTTCACCTTGATGTCGGCGGCGCGGGTGCGCACGGCTTCCAGTCGGGTGCGCACCGAGGACGTGGTCCGTCGCGCTTGATCGGCCACACCTGGTGCGCTGTCGAGCGCTGCGGCCAGGGTCGTGATCGCAGTATCGAGACGTTCGGCGGCATCGCGGGTGGCGACGAGGTCGGCGCGTTCTCGGGCCAACTGCAGTTCGCGTGTGGCGGTCTGCATCGCGTCGTGGGCGGTCTGCACCGACGGGTACTGCAGCCACTGGCCGTCGACGCCGGCCAGCCGCGACTGCATGGACTGGGCGTTGGCGAGCAAGGTGGTGGCCCGAGCCGTTGCTGCCGTGGCCGCAGCAACGGCATTGTCGAGTGCGCGTTGGTGACGGGTGTAGAAGGATTCCAGCGCCGAGCGGGCCTCATCGAGTTGGCGCTGCACCTCGGCGGCAGTGGGCCGCGGGCCGGCGTCTGTGAGACCGGTGGGGCGGGTGGGGCTGGTGGCCGAAATATAGGCCGCTGTGGCGGCATAGCAACCCTGTTGAACAGATTCCCACTCGCTCACTATTGGCGAATTGGGTTTGAGTGAGACAAGTGTTTGAACTGCGGATTGCACGGCTGACTGCCGGTGGTCCAATTCAAGGAACACACCGGTCAGCTCGGGAGAGACTGCGGGTAGGCGGTCCTCAGAGTGACTGCGGGACCGCCGCAGCCAACGACTGGGCACGTCTGGATCGTACCGGCCACCACCGACTCAAAAACGCACAAATTTCGGTCTACGCAAATGCCCGAAAAAAGTGTGTTGGGACCCCTCTCGGAGGCGGCATCATATGCATTACGGTACGAAGCGTCGCGCCGGATGGTGGGACAGCCACCACGCGGATCTTCGCCGTTTGGTTCAACCATTTGATGAAAGGTTTTGTAAATGGGTGTCAGTCTGAGCAAGGGCGGCAACGTATCGCTGACCAAGGAGGCGCCGAACCTGACTGCGGTCGCCGTGGGCCTGGGATGGGATGTCCGCACCACGACCGGAACTGAGTTCGACCTCGACGCCAGCGCCATCGCGTGCGGTGAGGACAAGAAGGTTCTCTCGGATCAGCACTTCGTTTTCTTCAACAACCTGCGCTCGCCGGAGGGATCCATCGAGCACACCGGCGACAACCTCACCGGTGAGGGCGAAGGCGACGACGAAGTCATCAACGTCGACCTGGCGGCCACCCCGCCCAACATCACCAACATCTACTTCCCGGTGTCGATCTACGACGCCGACGGACGTCAGCAGAGCTTCGGCCAGGTGCAGAACGCGTTCATCCGAGTCGTGGATCGCTCCAACGGCAAGGAACTCGCCCGCTACGACCTGTCCGAGGACGCCTCGACCGAGACGGCCATGGTGTTCGGTGAGCTCTACCGCAACGGTGCTGAGTGGAAGTTCCGCGCCATCGGCCAGGGCTACGCCTCGGGCCTGGCCGGCATCGCCCGCGACTACGGCGTGTCCGTCTAACACATCACGTTCATCGGAAGTGGCCGTCGGCGCCATGCGCCGGCGGCCACCGCCTACTCAAAAGAAAAAACTTGGGGGCAAAATGCTAGTTCGCACATTCGGTTTCTCGATGGTGGTGACCGTCGCGGCGTTGATCGCGGCGTTCCTCTACGGCGGTGTCGAGGCCCTGATTCTTACCGCCATCCTCGGCGTCTTCGAGGTATCACTATCTTTCGACAACGCCGTCATCAACGCCACTGTGCTGCAACGAATGAGCGAATTCTGG
Organism: Mycolicibacterium alvei; assembly: GCF_010727325.1. Taxonomy (NCBI): domain Bacteria; kingdom Bacillati; phylum Actinomycetota; class Actinomycetes; order Mycobacteriales; family Mycobacteriaceae; genus Mycobacterium; species Mycolicibacterium alvei. The sequence goes on along the minus strand of NZ_AP022566.1, from coordinate 170,895 downwards.
CAGAAGATGTTCCTCACCGTCGGTGTCCTCATCGCAGTGTTCGGCATGCGGCTGGTGTTCCCGCTGGCCGTCGTGTGGATCACCGCCGGACTCGACCCGGCCCACGCGCTCAAGATCGCACTGAACCCGCCAGCCGACGGCGCGACCCACTTCGCCGACGGCTCGCCGAGCTACCAGACGGCCCTGACCGCCGCCCACCCGCAGATCGCCGCGTTCGGCGGCATGTTCCTGTTGATGCTGTTCCTCAACTTCATCTTCAGCGAACGCGAAATCACCTGGCTCAGTTGGCTTGAACGTCCCCTCGGCCGGGCCGGCAAGCTCGATCAGCTCGCCGTCGTCGTCGCCCTGGGCGCCCTGGTGATCGCCTCCGACGTCCTGGCCCCCGCCCAGGATCAACTCACCGTGCTCATCGCCGGATCCCTCGGCCTGATCACCTACATCGTGGTCGACGGACTGGGCTCCATGTTCGAGACGGAGGGCGATGAGGTCGAAGAAGGCAGCACCGCCGGATCCGAACCATCCCAGCTGGCCAAGCAAGCCGGCAAGGCCGGGTTCTTCCTGTTCCTCTACCTCGAAGTGCTCGACGCCTCGTTCTCCTTCGACGGAGTCATCGGCGCCTTCGCCATCACCACCGACCCGATCATCATCGCGCTGGGCCTGGGATTCATCGGAGCCATGTTCGTCCGCTCCATCACCATCTTCCTGGTGCGCAAGGGAACCCTGTCGGACTACGTCTATCTGGAGCACGGCGCGCACTGGGCCATCGGCGCACTCGCTGTCGTCCTGCTGGTGTCCCTGGGTATGCACGTCGACGAGATCTTCACCGGCCTCATCGGTGTCGTGCTCATCGCCGCGGCCTTCATTTCCAGCATCATCCGCAACCGCCGCGCCGGCGAGCCAGCCACCGGCACGGACACGGACACGGACGATCAAACCCCGGCGCTGGCCACCTAAACGCCCAACCTTCAGTCTGAAAGGAATCCCATGGCTATCGACTACGGCAAACGTCCTCAGCAGTCGACTCCCGCAGCCCCGGCATCCGGTGGTGTCAACCTGTCCAAGATCAGCCTGACCAAGGCCTCGCCAACGGTCAGCCTGACCAAACAGGGTGAGCAGCAAGGCGTGATGCGGGTCAACCTGAACTGGAACGCCGGCAAGCGCAGCCTGTTCGGCGGCTCCAAAGCCGTCGACCTGGATCTGGGCTGCCTCTATGAGCTAGCCGACGGCAGCAAAGGCGTCGTGCAGGCCCTTGGTAACAGCTTCGGTTCCGAGCAGTCCAAGCCGTTCATCGCTCTGGACGGTGACGACCGCTCCGGCAACAACGCCGCCGGCGAGACGATGCGCATCAACCTGGCTCAGCCAGATCGCTTCCGCCGCATCCTGATCTTCGCCATGATCTACTCGGGCGCGGCGAACTGGGCGTCGGTGGACGGCGTTGTCACCATGTATCCCACCTCGGGCCCGCCAATCGAGGTCCGCCTGGACTCACCGGTCAACGGCGCCAGGATCTGCGCGATCGCCCAGGTCTACTACGCCGAGGGTGCGCTGCACGTCAACCGGGAAGTCAACTACATCAACGGAAGCCAGTCCGACCTGGACAGGGCATACCAGTGGGGGATGAGCTGGAAGGCCGGACGAAAGTAGCTCCCCGCTCGACAACCGAACCGAAATCGAATCGCGGAGGTCGGCTCAGCGCTGCTGGGCCGACATCTGCGAGGTAATCACCGAATTCAGGTGCTGCAAGCCAGAGAATGTCAGGCCATGCAACTGTGATTCAATCGTGCGCACGATCGCCGAATCACTCATCACCTTCTCGCTGGACTGCACCAAAATCGTTCCCGCACCGGTGAAGTCGAACTGGCGCTCTTCCCCGGAGTTGAACCCCATCCGCGCCGCCCCAGCGGCCATGAAGCCACTGATCCAACGCTGATCGAAGTGATGGCTGGGCGACGGGCAATCCGCCCACCCGACCAATGCTTCAGGATCCACCCGCGCCGGCGGTTCGACGAACATCACCGGACCATTGGATGACGCCAGAAACTTCCCGGTCCCGATGAGCGTGACAAACCCCGGAACGATCGACTGATTCATCGACAGCCCCGGCTCGAACGCCAGCAGATTCGCCGCACGAACCGTCAGGTTCCCGGCATCCAGATCGTAGGCATTGATGTCGTACCCGCGATCGCCAATCACCAGGCTGCCGTGGCCCTCGGCCACCACATAGTCACCCAAGTACAGTGGCGCAGAAAACTGTTGAGCCACCATATGCAGAAGATGACCCTGCAGGCCCTGCGTCAACGCCCGGAACTCGACCTGCCCGTAATAGGCGATCATGGCGCCCTTGCGCATGAACCACGGCTTGGTCATGGCGATGTTGAACGCGTAGTTGTTGCCGGGCACATTGTCATCAGCCGGCAGCGTCGACGGATTCAGCGGCTGGGTCATAGTTTCTCCTCCGAAGCCTGCACGTACACCACACCCTGTCCCACGCAATGCAATTGCATCGCCTCACCGGAGCCGCGGCCCACCGCATCACGCCAACTCAGCGCCGACTTCAGCTCGGTGGACACATTGCCGTAAGCGGCCACGAATGCCTGCGGATCGACCACGACCGGCGCGGGCCCGCCGACCTGCAACTCCAGCACCCCGCCATGGGCGAGTAGTACCGCCCCACCCTGGCCCGACAACTGGGTGGTGAACATGCCTTGCCCGGTCAACGCGCCCGTGGCGGCCCCGCGCAACATCCCCATCATGCCGCCGCCACCACCGCCACCGGAGCTCGCAGCCACCGAGACCACCGAACTCTGCAGCCCCGCAGTGTGGGCCAGCATGCGCGAAGCCTCCACGCGCAGTACAGCACCCGGGGCGAGATCGACGACGTGGACCTCCAGCCCGGCGTATCCGTAATGCACGTCGCCGTAGCCCTGGGCGAGCATGGTCCGCTCATGTTCGCCCTGCATCATCCGCCCTGCCATGCGCATCAACCCGCCCGCACCACCCATCTGAGCAGCCCCGGGTACTTGATGCGGAGAGAAGGCGACATCACCGGTGTAAAACAACATCGCACCGGTCCGGGCGACGACGCCGCCGGCCTGGCCCACGTTGACCTTGACGACCTTCGAGTTGACCTTGGTGAACACCATCGATCGACGCCTACCGTTCTGCCGGCTGAATAGACACCAAACCCACACCGTCCCAGCGCAACGAGAATGCCTCCCCGCTGCCCTGCCCGACGACGGTGCGCCACGACACGTCCGTGACAAACGACTGCTGAAGATTGCCCTTGGCGCACACGAATGCGTCCGGATCGACCACCAACGGATACTGCGGTGACACTTCCAAATGGATCAGCGGCCCACCCGCGGACAACAACGCCACCTGCCCAACACCGGAGACCACCGTGGTGAACAACCCCTGCCCCGTGCTGGCGCCGCGCAACCCGGCGAACGTCACATCGGTCTGCAGATTGCCGGCCAACGCCAGCAGCTGCCGCGATTCGACCCGCAGCTGCTCGTTGTTCAACTCGATCACGCACACGTGCTGGGCATTGACGGCCAGAAAGATCCGGCCATTGCCCTGGCACTCCATCAGCGACAACGCCTCCCCCGTGGCGCGCTGCTTGAGGCCGGCAAGGACTCCCGATCCACCACCGAATCCGGCCGATTTGAACGACACATTGCCCTCGTAAGCCACCATCGACCCGCTCAACGCCCGAATGCTGCTGCCGTTGACGCGCGCCTCGATGACCTTCGTCGACGCCTGGAACAACTGAGCCATATCCGCCCCTCACTCAAATTCTCAGCAGAACGATAATGCAGGCCCAAACTCGATCTCGTCGCACTATCCACATGACCATCCGGATCGAGCAGCAAATCGGGCCCCCACGGCAGCCGAACCCGTCCCATGGCCGGAAACCAACGCATGGCGATTCGCGATCTTCGGCCCACCGTGAGCCTGAGGTCGCGCCAATGACACCTCCCGACCCGCCCCACCGGTGGGGGAGAATGAGCCACCGGCACTGCCACGCCGTCGCGGCGACGAGGGCAGCTCCGGACCACCGGCCCTGGCCACAAAAAGTCTGTTCGCTCACCTGAAATAGGGAGGCGTGCCATCAGCAGCCCCAACAGCCCCGCAAACCAACCAGCCTGGCACACCGACCCGTGGAATCCGGACCAACTGCGCTACTTCGATGGCCGCGAATGGACCACCACCGTAACGCCGCGCCCCGAGACCCCGGCCGAACACGACCTTGGCCAGCCGGGGTCCACCGAGGGACAAGGGTTTCCACTGGGCCAATGCATCCTCCACGTGCGGGCCCTGCCACAGCGTGCCGATATCGACGTTGCGTGCTCGATCGAGAATGCGCATCGGCAGCAGATCGCGCAGATCCGCCCGATATCGAACCGCCACTATGTGTTACTCAGCCAGCACGAAATGGCCCTGGGTTTCTTCACCCGCGGCAGCGGCTCAGGAGTACGCGGCAATATTGATGTCAGCGATGCGTCCCATCGCCCCGTCGGGCGGCTGTGCCGGACGAACAACTATTGGCAGCGAATCCGCTCATCGGCGATCGACATAACGTTGGACACCGGGCAACAAATCGTTGGCCAAACCCGGGTTTCGGTATCTCCGCGGGCGCGTTTCGCCCCGATCAACGAACCGATCGTCGACACGTCAGGTGGTGTGGTTGCCACAGTGCAAAGACAATGGAGGTACGTCGACACCAGCGTCACGTTTTACGACTACACGCTGCAGTGTTCACGACCCACCAACCATCCACAGCTACTGCTGGCAACGGTCTTCGCGCACTACCTCTACGACCGACTCGTCGTCGGCGGCCCGTTCGGGACCAACACAAACTTCGCCTAGAAAACAACGACCTCCATCGCGCGGTGGGCCAGGGGACCCAGCCAGCAATTCAACACCGACGGCACAAGGACTTGGCTATCGTCAATCCGGGCCGTGCGGTGGTGACACCACCCGCGGCGCGTGTGTCGAACCGCCAGAAAGAAGGATCCGGGTGAGTTCCTCTGAAAACCGCTTCTACAACGTTCGTGAATGGTGGGCAGCCACCTCGACAGGCGGACGCGTTTTCATCGCCGGCCTCCTGGTGGTCGTCGCCGCTCTGCTGGTGTGGGCGATGGTCCCCTCAGCAGAACAACGACGCGTCGACGACTGCGCCAAACGTATGGCTGCTGTCTCGTTCAGCGACAAGGAGACCCACGAAGAAACCATTCAACGGTCCCGCGACCTATGCCAGACAATGTCAAACCAAAGCGACGGGCAGTGAGCTCGGCCCCAGACCGCCGTACAGGTCCACCAACCCGTGGGTCGAAATGGCCGGACCGGACCAGTCCCCGCCCAAACGCCGCCGCAGACTCATCGCCACGCCATCGTGATGACCAGTGAGACCACCAGGCGGATCCCGAAACCCTCTGACCGGCACCACATCGCGTCGTGGACCCGGGATGCAATGCAGGCGACAGGATTTCAAGGCTTCCTACCGTTCTCAGCACTCACCGTCGCCGTAGTTCCCGCCGATCCAGGGGTCTACTGCGTGGTTCGAACCGCGCCCGACCAGCCCACGTTCCTGCCGCTCAGCCCGGCGGGGCACTTCAAAGGCAACGACCCGACAGCGCCGCTCGCCGAACTCGAGTCCCTCTGGATTGATGGAGCCGAGGTGGTCTACATCGGGAAAGCACAAGCCGGAACCCGGCGCAGACGTGGACTGTGGACCCGACTCAAGGAGTACCGAGACTTTGGAGCAGGCCGCCCGGCCCCACATTCTGGCGGGCGACGGATCTGGCAGCTTGCCGACAGCGCCCAACTTCTCGTGGGATGGCTGATCACAACCGACGCCCAGGCACCACTGATCGAGCGCCGCCTACTCGACGAGTTCACGCGCGATCACGCCGGCCGCCTGCCCTTCGCGAACATGCGCTGAGGGTCCCGCGCTCGCAGCAGGCGAAGCTGGGCAGTCAGTCGCGCACCCTAACCTTCAGCGGAATTCCTCACGCGTACTACCACGCCACCGACGATCATCAGCGCACCGACTGCAACCAACGCCCACGTGAGCATCCCGAACAGCTCTTTCTTGGACTCGCACTTCACGGAAAGCAGGTCCGCGCCAGGCGTGAAAGAGTTGACCCCGGACTCGAAGTTCAGCACGCCGCTATCTTTCTCAAAGTACGACATGCACTCGGCGCTGATACCGTTGGACGACACCGAGAAGCGGTTCGTGCCAACGAAAATCCCGGCGAGGATCGCCACAGCACCGACCGCCACGATAAAAGTCCTCGGCTTCATTGCACCCGTCTCCTTGCGTCCAATGCTGCGCCCGATGCGCATGGCGCGCCGACGTATTGGATCATGGCCGGCCAAGCGCGCACAGCGCAGGACTCCAAACCGCGCACACGGGCGGCAGTAGCACCCTCGGCGAGCATCGCTGGCGCCCCTGTTGGCGACCTGAAACAACTGAACCAGCACGCCACCTCAACCAGTTCGGGCCTTTGCTGGATGCGTGCCGGATATATCAAGACGGCCGACGTCGACGTGTGTAGCGTGGGTGTACATGGTGAACATCCGGCCATTTCGACTCCGCTCGGTATCCGATGCGCGGGCAGGATTCAACTCGCTGATCGCCGACCTCGAAAACGGTGTCATCACCCACATCGCGAAAGGCTCACGGATCGTGGGACACCTCGTACCCACCCGAGCCAAAGTGATCGACGACCCCCGGCTGATGGAGGCCATGATCACCGCGCTGTGTGAACGCGAAGCCAGCACGACCGCAGCGAAAGCCCGCCGCGGCGGTCGATTTGACGATGCCGGCACCACCGTCGCTGGCCTGCTGGCGTGGGCCTGGAGGACCGACGAAGCACTCTTGGCCACGGTGTTCGGCACCTACCACCACGCCCTGGTCCGTGCCTGCGGCAGACCCATTCGCAGAGCCGAATGCTTCGAGATTGTGGCGACCGCTCTGCGGGAACGCTTCGACGAGGGCGAGATCCTCGATGTGCAGCGATATCTGGGCATCGATACACGTCGACCGGCACTGTCCGGCGCCCGCTAGCTTCTCAGCAGACGCAACTATTCTCCCGCGCGCACCGGCGGGACACCCGAATGGCCCGGCTGCGCAACATCGAGAAAATCCGCAGCATCGATCCCCGTGAACCTTGCGACGGCTGAGGTCGGAAAGCTACGCAGCGCGGCGTTGAACCGTGTGACATTGCCGTTGTAGAGGCGCCGGGCGGCGGCGACGCGGTCACCAGCCTCACTAAGCGCCTCCATCAGTCGCCGATAGTGCTCGGCAGAACGCAGCTGAGGATAGGCCTCAGCCACAGTCAACAACTGGTTCAACGCCACGCTCAGCTCAGACTCAGACGCGGACTGTTCTGCGATCACGCGATCGTGCAGCTGCTGCAACGCATTCGACGTGTTCGCATCCACCCGGGACGGTTTGCGCTCCCCAGCGACACGGGCCAGCACATCAGCCTCATGACGTGCATAGGAGCGGGCGACTTCCACCAGACTCGGAATCAACTCCCACCGCCGCTCCAGCTCAACGTCAATGCCGCGCCATGCCTCCACCACGGTGATCTGCATCGACACCAACCGGTTGTGCGCGGCGACCGGCCAACTCACCACCGTGATCACCACGACCGCAACGATCAACCACACCCACCAGCTCATCCGCGCGACTCCTGCCGGTCGACCTCAAACTCATCCCACACGTAATCCGGAATTCCTTCGGCGATGATCTGAAGCGCCGAGAACACTCGAGTGATGTCACTGCCGCGGCTGCCACCCATACTGATGGCCACCAGATCGTGGCCGGCAATGACGATGCGGGTATTCGCGGTGACCGGTAGATCCAGACCCAGAAGCCCATCCATGGTCCTCGGAGTAATCACCGCTTTGGCGAAGCGCGCGTCCGGGCACACGACCGACCACACCTCATTGAAATCGATCGACTCAAACCGGACCGTCTTTCCAGCATCCGGGCTTATCGTCGGGCCGATCGAAAGTGGCGGCAGGGCGTGCGGCAACGTCAGCGTGAAGACGTTTCTGAAGTGGCTCGAAAACTGCACCTTGTTGTTGTTCCACCACCGGTAATGCAACTGGCACACAGGAAATTCGCCCACCTGCCCGGTGATCGCATCCACGATCCGCCGGCGCCGGGCGCGCCCAATGTTGAACGGCGCCACATCATATTGCGGCAAAGGCCAGCCGGGCCGATCGTGGAACGCAAAACCATGCGCGCGTGCCCAGCGCTTCTTCTCCCGTCGACGCAGCGCGCTGACGATGATGCCGCTGGGCACGAAGGCAAGCAGAGGGCTGGCCAGCGCCACGGTGATACTGGGAACCAACAAGCCAAACATCAACGGCCAGTACAGGATCTGCACCAGCACGAGCACAATGAACGTCACCGAGCTCAGCCAGTTCAACAAGCCCTGCGCTGGCATCACCGACCGCCAGGGCAGCGGCGTCAGGAAGCTCGGCTCGCTCATGTCGGCCCCAGACGCTGCGGCGATCACCGATTGCCGAACGTGGTGATCGCGTGCGCCGTGGCGACGAAACCGTTGAACTGTTCACCCGACCCCATCCGGCACGCCAATTGGATGGTGTCGGTCCACACGCAGATCGCGTCGTCGAAGGCATAGGCAGTGTTTTTGGGCAGCAGGTTGATGGGCGTCCCCTCGAACTCGGGGACTCCTGCAGGCTGTGGTCTTTCACTCCTGCTGAACTTCACCGGGCTCACCACGGTGCCCGATTCGTACAGACTCACCCAGTTTGCGCCGTCAGGAGCGCCGACCAACGGTCCCGTGCAGTCCAGCGCATACATCGCGCGATGCATCGACGACGTGCAGTACAACCCACTGGGAGTGCGGAATCCGCGCACCGAGTACGCCAGCCCCGGCCGCACGGTGTAGTCGTCGGCCGACACCGCGGGATAAGACTCGAAATCAGGAACAGCCGGTGCGGCATGGACAGGAAGCGCCGGCGCCGCGGCAACCATGAGGAGCGCGCCGCCAACTGCCTGCAGGATCCGATTCATGCCTCTCATTCTGAGGGCTCACACGTGCCGGGAAATGCACCAATTTCCCGTTGGCGCTCCAGCGCGGACCACGCAGTGAGACCCAGCATTGTCGGGCCGCCAGACTGCTGCGCCGGCACTCGGTCGGTGCGGCTTAGCATCATCGGTATGACCCATGCCGTGAAGGTCGATCGCGGAGCACGCCGGCGGACAGTGGCTGCTGCCGTGGTCCTCGCAGTGCTCGCGATGGCTTGCGCCTGGACGGCAGTGCCGTCATCCGCGATGAGAACTGCGACAGCAGCGGCGATCCCCGCCGTGTCTGAGCTCACCTCGATACGGTTGGCCACGACCAGTGTGCCGGCTGCGGCATGGATCGATCCGGATCGCCTGCCGGCCAGCGGCGTCGACCACTGGCCCGCGTTCGCCGCGATCGCTGGCCCGCCCACAGACAATGCGTTCCGGGCCGAGGGCCTCTGCCAGATCACCGCGCCGGCCAAACGGCTCATCGGAGCTGAAGGCATCGACGTGGCCAGGGCCCGGGCCGACAACAGCGCCGACCAGTGGTCGGTCCAGCAACAGATCCTGCACTACCCGGGCGATCCGTGGACTATGGGCCAAACCGCCCACCAACTGTTCACAGAGCTCCAAAACGTCATCGCCCACTGCGCCGCAAGTGCCGCCGGCACTCGGTTGACTGTCACCACAGCCGCTTCCCATTGCCCCAGCATCGAGCGCGGTGGCTGCAAGCAGTTCGCCGCGTCTATCGAGAACCCGGCCGAAAAGCTCACCGCCCACCTGTATCTGGCTGTGGTCGGCAGCTCAGTGACCGAACTGAGCCTGTGGACGGCCAGCCCCACTGCCGCGCCACCACCCGACGACACGGCGATCTTCTCAGCGATGAACCCGCAACTATGCAAGATCTGGGAGTGCTGAGCGTGACTCGATCCCGCCACACCGTGATCGCCGCCGCCTGCGCCCAGGCACTGCTGGCGGGAGTAGTCGTGTGCAGTGCCGCAACCGCCCCGCCGACCGCCGGCCAGCCAGCTGCGAAGCGCGCAGTGCAACTGGCTGACAACCCGGCGCCGATCGACCCGAGCAAGGCGCTGCTGAAAGTCGACGAGGTCAACGCCACCATCCGAAAGCACAACCCCGACGGCGTGCAGTTCGATCGCCCAGACCCGGTGGAGACCGCGCCCCGCGACCCCGCCGACTACCCTGGCGGCGCCGGCGATCCCTGCAACTGGGTGGCCGCGATCGACTTCGCCGGCGGCCAACCGGCACCGGTCGGGTACGCGGCCGGCTCGATGGGCGCACCGCGGCAGCGATGGCTCATCCAGGTGGTCGCCAACTATGACAGCCCTCAAGCCGCGGCCGCCGTCTTCGCCCGGACCGCCCAGAACATCAGGGCGTGCAGTGCTGCGACTGATCGGGCCTATCTGCTGTCCGTCGGCGCGATCACACCGACGACCCTCACCTACAGGCGCAACCCGAACCTCAAGGTCGACATGCCAAACCGCCACGTCGAGTCGAGCGAGTACCGGTTGCACGGAAGCACTATCGTGGCTGTCTCAACCACAGAGCCCGACACAGTCGCCGGCGCCGCCGCCAGTCAAATCGAAAGCAGAATCAGCTGAGGCCGCCCGCGATCTCAAGCAGCACATCAGCATGGCACGGCTGGTCGAGCGCGCAGTAGCAAGCAAGGTCGCGGCGTCGCACCGGTTGCAACCAGCTGTCGAAACGCGCAGGGGACCAGTTGCTTTGACGGAACCTCAGCAATTGGCGATACAGGGCCACGGCGTGCGCCACAGCTGCACAGCGATCTGGCGCGCACGTATAGAGCACCTCGGCATCCGGCATGGCGACTACGGCGCGGTCCCATTCGGTCACCTCGGGCCAGCTCATTCCCACGACGGAAAGCCCCACGACCCGGAATGGATTGCCGTGCCGGCTTGGCCGCGCCATGCTTATCGATGAGTCCGGTAGATGAAAGCCTTTGACACGCTTACGTTGAAGGCGCTGGGGGTGATGGCAGTCGGGACAGCATCTGGGCGGACCGGATCGGTTTCCGGTGCATTCCGAACGCGCAGAGCCACACCAAACACACCGCGTGTCGACGCAGCCTGGAGTTGGGCAGCCAGCAGCGGCATCGGCTGAATCCCTCTGCGCTACTGACCGCATCGTGTTCCCTTACGACGAGCTGGCGTGTTGGTGTGTTGAATTTGGGGCGAACGGCTTTCCCCATTGGCAGTTCGTGAAGACCGTTTGACCATCAACATCGATCGCGCGATCGTCGCTGTGTCGCCACCCGCGGCCGTCATTCACCACACCGTCACCGCACACATAGCAGTCGTCCACAGTCACTCCTGGGCTTGTGATGGATGGCACGTGGGCGCCACGATTACCAGCTGGCACTCGGGCATTGACTGCAGCGTCCACGGTTCGGGCTCGGCAACCGCGTACGGCCAGCGACGGCAGCGCAGAAACGAATCACCGCTCGGCAGCGTGTGTTCCCACCGCGGCATCCCGATCAGCGGGGTAACCATGACGATTCGCACGGCGCAATGCAGACACCGCACTGGCCCTGGCCGGCATTCGCAGCCCTGGCCAGCGTCGGGACAAGAGCCCCGGGCGGCTAGGCGTTTGTCGTCGGTTGAACCATCGAAGTGCCCGTCGGCACCGACGGATTGACCACACGCCGCGCAATACCAACCACCCTGGACGCTCTGTTGAAGCTGCCAGCCCTCATGCGCATGAGTTTCGATCTCTCGCCGCACCCGATCCATAAACTCCCGCGTGGTCACGCCAACGCCCCAGTTCCATCTGTGATCTGGGGGCGGCGGATCTCGCGCAGCATGGCCCAATTCCGCCGCGCGTCAGCGAGCGCGTCGTGCGCGTCCTGGTTGTGCGGGACAGCGGTGCTTGCGATGCCGAGCCGGTCCATCTCCTGCTTAAGGTCGTGGGTGTACATCGGAATGCCGGCGGGCAGCGAGATCATCTTTCCCCAGAGCTGCGCGAGCACCACGTGGTCATAGGCGCCGAAGTAGGCCCACAGCTCGGGATTGTGATCGCTGGCAGCGGGCAGCAAGAATTCCCGAACGTCGTCGGCTATCCATTGCTTCGGCTTGACCAAGGGGGACGTCATGTCGAGCGCCCAGACGCAGCCTCTGTTTCCCGCGAGCTGCTCGATCTTGCCGTCGACGAGGGGCAGGTGCGGAACGACGTTCTGGCATAGCCAGTCGTCGCGGCTGATTCGTTCTCGGGGCATGTCGCTGTTGACGGCGTAGTACTCGCGGCCGTCCTCGCAGACGATGCCGATCGAGATCAGGTCGATTGTCGAGCCGTCGTCCAGGAATTCGGTGTCATAGCAATAGCTGATGGTCATCGGCTTTCCTGTGGTCGACTGGGTGTGGCGCGGCGGTCCGCGGTGCTATTTGTCAGGTCGTCGGCCAGTTTCACGGCGTACTCACGAAGCTCAGCGGCGTTGTCGGGCCACTCTGTGTTGGGCATCTCGGTACCGACCTCCTCGGGTTCGATCATCAGCTCGCCGTCGTCGGGGTGTCCGGTGTAGGGCACCAGGGGGCGCTCGACCCAGTGCTTGCCAACCAACAGCCGGCCAGTCGTGACAACTGGCCGGAACCGCTTGTGCTGGGCCACGCGTTCGGCGTGTTCCCGCAGACAGTCGTCACAGACGTTGAGTACCAGTTCCTCTCCGTCGACGCTGTCCCAACACGTCGAGCCGTAGTGGCCGTAGGTGCGGAACTCGGTGCCCTCCCGTGGCTGGTTCTGCGATTCCTCGTCAGCATTGATGAGTGTCTTGCCGCACTTGAAGCAGGGCAGCATGGCGTCTCTACTCATGGCTTTTCTCCCTTCCATCTAGGACAAGCCAGGTTGATCGCCCAGGTGTAAAACCCAGCCAAGAATTTGCAGCGCCATGGAACGGGATCCCTTACGGGAGGGTGTCGGCGACGGTGACGGTGAATGTCCCATTGCGCGGCGGGTTGTCTGGATCGAGGTCGAACACCTCACACAGGCAATCGTCCCCACCCACATCGGGCAAAGCTCGGCCTTGCAGTTGTACATTTGCACCTCCTGGGCCAGGTCGGGATTTCCAGCGGATCAGCGCCGGAAGTCCTCGGCATCGTGAAGCTCTGGGCCCTCTCCGAAGTCGACGTAAACACCGCTCGGCGGTGACACCCGCTCAATAGTGACCAGCGCGCCGGTTGGCTTATGCATCACCTCTGCGCCCACCATCGCATGCGTTACTCGCCCTAGACCGACGCTCATCTCATCGCCTTACATCAGCTTCGTGAGGCATTCGAGCGTGCCCGGGTGCAGTCCTGAGCGACCGCAGGGGCACGCTTGCGTTCCGTGTGTCGGGCAGTGTGGATTGTCGCCAGCGTGGTTGTACGGGCAGGTGCATTGGGGGTTGTTGTCTGCCATGCCACCGTTCCTTCCGTGAGGTTCAGCGGTGACGCGCGATGAAGTCTTCGCGGTCAGAAATCGCCTCGGATCGTTCGGCATATCCACGACTGTCGTCGGCCGCTCGCCACGTCCCTGCCGCATTTCCAGCAGTGAACGTCGGTGCCGCGGTCCTCTAGATCCACCCCGCAATCAGGGCATTGATCGAGCATCGTCCATCTCCTTACGTCAGCCTGCGCGGTCGGAGCTTGCGTAGCTTGCGATTTCGTCTCTCCCGACTGTTGCGGCGTTCCTTCTCGGCGGCGATCCCGGCGGTGTATCCGGCGGCCCAGCCGTCCTGGTATGCCTCGTGCAACTGTTCACCGATCGAGCCCACGTGGTCGTCTGGCTCCACGTCGTCGTCATCGTCATCGGGTGGCACATGTTCGCATTGCGTGCCGGCGCCGTGAATGACGTTGCAGTGCTGCTCGTGGGCGCTCATCACAATTCCTTATGTCGGGTCGCTCGGCCTGATGTCGTAGCGCTCTTCGGCGAGCGTGTTCTCCACGCAGGCCACTACGGACCCTGCATCGCCGCCGAGTTCCAGTTCCTCTTCGATCGCTTCGATGAGGATGTCTTTCAAACCTTCTGGAATGGTGCTCATTTATGATCAGTTCTCCGTAGGTTGTGCCGATAAATTTTGCGTTTGTGGACCACGGTGAGAATGTCGTCCGCTCGCTCCACACGTACTCATCCAGCTCCACGTCGTCCTTGGCATCATCGTCGCCCATCACGGATCGCTTCGGTCAGCTCGCGATGGAGCGGGGGAGACATCCCGTCCAGTGAAGAATCGAGGTGTGACCGGTCGGCAGCTTGCATGCGCCGCAGTCGTAGCCCGCGCCCGGTTGGATTTTGTGATCGCCGTGCCATGCGTTGTCACACCGCGCTCCGCATGGTTGGACTGTCGGATCGAGGAATGATGCGCCGAAGTTGGGCTGGTCGAAGCGGAGCTGGCAGTCCTCGCAGACGAAATATCCGTCATCGAAGGTGGTTTCGCATCCACACACCCCGCACGCGGGGTTCTGCACTACCGCGCTGGGCAATTCGCTCATCGTGTCTCCTGACTTCAGTCGATCAGTCGGTGGGCGAAGTACTTCCACCCGCGGCAACGAGCACGTAACGCCATTCCCGCCCAGGGCCAGTGCATCGCTCAAACTCCGCTGCCATCACGACGCCGGGTGGGTGGCAGCCTCGTCGGCCAGGCGCCACACGGTGTCGCGGAAGTCGGTCCATCGCATCTCGGTCTTGTGGCCGGCCAGGCGTCGTGTCAGATAGATCGCGCCGAGTCCGAGTTGGACGTGCCGCAGTATGGCGACCGCCGCTTTGGTGCCGTATTCCTCGAATACCGCTCGGCGCATCGCATCGTCGAGGGGCCAGCCGTATTGGCGGAGGCTGACCTCACAGGCTTTCTGATGGGCGCGAATACCGGCATTGCTGTAAACGGTTCGGCCGCACGAGCAATCCAACTTCGGCTTGGCTGCGGCCGCACGACGAACGGATGCCTTTGCACCGTCCATGCCTCCGCTCATGGGGATAACGGTATAGGTCGTTGGGGGGGTGCGGATCAGAAAAATTCGGCCTATTGCGGCTCGGAGTAAGTGATTCGGATTTCTTCGGCTCAGTCGCTGACGTCTCCGGCGGACCTTCCGCACACCGGGTGACCGTTGAGGGAAGGGGTGCCTGGCGGGCAGCGGTGACGTCCGGCAGGGAGCGGCGCCCGAGCAAATGGCTTGCCAATTCGAGGGGCCGACGTTAGTATAAATGGCAAGCCAATAAATCTGTGAGGAGCGCGACCACCATGGCAACAACATCGGCGACCACTCCTGCTGCCGACGCCCAGGTCACCCGCAGCACCGGACACGTCATCCTTCGCTGCCGCGACTGCAAAGCGGCCGGACGCCGCGACTACACCATCACCCGCACCCTCCGGGAACGCCTCGGCCGCCCCTCGGTCACCCAGACCGCTGAGATCGCCGGCCGGACGTTCACCCTGCGCGATCGCTACGACCTTGACCGCGCATTGAGCACACCCTGCCCCGCCTGCCACTCGCCTCACGTCAACGTCGTCCGCATCAAAGGCACCTACGTTGCCGACCGGACGTGCGACGACCGCTGCATGAGCGCCGTCGGTCCGGCCTGCTCATGCTCCTGCGGCGGCGAGAACCACGGTGGCGGTCACAGTGCCTGGTAAAACGCTCGCTCGCACAGAGGCCAGGCGCGAGAGCGCCGCGGTGCACCACCCGGCGTCGCCCTGCTGGCCGAATCGCTGTCGATCGCTGATGAACGTCGACGGGGTGAACCCCCGGAAGAGGCCCGCCGCGCGAAACTCACAGAGAGACACCGCGTGGTCTCAGGCGTCGGTAGAATCAACGAGCTCAGTCAGCACCGAACATCGGTGTGCATCGCCCCCTAGGGGTGCGCCTCATCGCATCGGCCCTCGATCCGCCGCGCACCGATCAACGACAAATGAGGGGCCCAGACATGCCTGACATTCACGAGGAACCGAATTCGCAGGAGTCCCACGGTATCTCGTGCAACAGCGAGCTCAGCGCGGTCGTCAACGAGGCTTCCCTGCCCGACAGGCTCCACGCCCTGGCCAACTACGAGAATGATCCTCGGCTGGGCCGCAGACTTCAGCGTCGGGTCGCTGCTGAGCGGCGCACTCTCCTTTACCGCAGTAACCACGGCGAGGTTGCCGAGCTGGCGGCGACCACCCCGATCGAGGCGATCCTGCTCGATCCGATGGTGCCGCAGCTTGATGGCGACGACCAGGTTATCCGTGTCAAGCAGATCCTTGAAGGCACCGGATCCGCCGATGGCAGACTGCAGGGCCCACTGCAGGCATTGGCGTCAGCCGGTGTTTTCGCGTTGGCAGTGCTGCTCCTGAACAAGATGTCGGGTGATCTCCCAATGGTCGCCGTCGTGGTGGGCACCCTGCTCGGTCTGGCTCTCACTGTCGACGTCGCAACAAAGGTCGTCGACGCGAGACGGTCGACTGCGCTGTCCTTTGAAGAGGCCATGCGCCTGGCAGCCGCCACTCGTGCGTCAAACGGCCCCCGCTCCGCTCGACGTCAGCCGGAGCAATCGCTCGAAGAATCCTCACCTGACTCGCAGACGCGGACCAACACCGGCGACTCGGGCCAACTGACCGTCGCGCAAGCCCGTCAAACCCTGATCGACCTGCACAGCGAATGGCTCGCCTACAAGCTCGACACTGAAGCGTGGTACCTCACCAAACCACTCCTGCGCGACACCACCGGAACCGTCCCCACCACCGTGGCCTACGAGAACGCAATGCACGACCTCGCCACCGCCGTCGAAGACCTGGTCGACGATGCGCCACAACATCGCATCAACACCGTCGGTCAACTCGCCGACACCGCCTGGTCGGCGTGGTACGCCGCCAACGAGTACGCCACAAAAACCGGACTAGGAGACCGCACCCCGACTGAACGGGCCGCCCTGGAACGACTCGCCAAACTCGTAGACCGTCTCACTCGCGCGAGCACAGGCGATCCCGAACTGCCCTTGGTAAAACGTGAGATCCAATCCTGCCTCGACAAGATCTCCACCGTGGCGGTCAGCTGGAGGGACATCGCGGAGCTTCCAGCGATCGAGGCCGCCGGCATCCTTGCCGGGCTGCCCTCTGGCCGCTCTGCCTGAAGGCCGACGAACCAGCCGTGCGAAACGATCGGCAGATCCTCCCATCTAGCGGCCCGAGCGCACGCTGACAGCCATAGCCTGCCGCAGTACTCGACTCCAGGCAGCGCAGCAGCAGAAGTGCTCGCAGCAGCCATGGAGTAATTGCGGCGACGCTCACGCATCGCAGCTCGCGGTCCTCCATGGGCTACTTGGACTCCGTGCAGACCAGGTGATGTGCGAAGTCGTTTCGGCCTGTGGCCAACCGGGGTCGAGGTGTTCGCGGGCCACCGTTGGTAGCCAGTACCCACGTTGTGGATGAAAAAGCGACACACCGGCCGAGGCAACCACTGTCGGAAAGTTGTGCTTAGAGTCAGCCGTGCAGTGTCGAATAACTGTTCGAGCTGGCCTCGTGTCCGTCACGAAATCGTGTGTGATGTATCAGGACATCGGTGACAGTTCTGCATTAGGACATGGGTGACAGTTGGTGTATCAGGACTTCGGTGACGGTTCTGTGGTCTTGGGGCGGGTTCCTGGGGGTCGGCCGTTGCCGACGTAGGTGATGCCGGGTGCGGGGCGGGTGTGCTCGGCGAGGACTTCGCCGTGCAGGTCGGTAATGATGACCGCATCGCCGGTGTTGTTGCCGGCGCTGACGACGAGGACGTGCTCGAACGTGAGGTTCACGTCGACCTTGTAGGACACCGAGTCCAGGCCGATCGTGCCTGATGTGGTCACCGTTCTGAGGTGCGTGCCGGCGGGCAGGTCGGCGGGCAGCTGCGGTCGGGGCCGTTGGTGCCGGCTGGGGATGCGTTGGAAGGTGGGTCGGTCAGGTTTCGGTCGGGGTGCATCGGCCTTGGGGGTCGCTTCCCACGCGGTCAGCGGGGTGACGCGGCCGGGCAGCCCTTGATGAGGGCGCTCGGTGTTGTAGATGTGGTCGAACGTGTCGACCTGGGCTTGCAGTTCGTTGAGTGTCTCGGCGAGAGGCTGTTTGTCGAGGTAGCGGAACAGGGTTTGGTGGAAGCGTTCGTTTTTGCCTTGGGTGGTGGGCTTGTAGGGCTTGCCCGTGATCGCCTCCACGCCCAGAGCGCCCACGTGGGTGACGAGTTGGCCGATGCACCCGCGCCGCGACGGGTTCAGTGCTGCTCCGTTGTCGGACAGGAGTCGTTGGGGCACCCCATGATTGGTGACAGCTTTGTCGAAGACGGCGATCGCAGCCTCGGCGGTTTCACCCCAGGCCACGTGCGAGGCCACGGCGTAGCGGGAGTGGTCATCGATGAGTTGGAAGACCACACACTTGCGTCCACGGGTCAAGACGTACTCCGTGGCGTCGAGTTGCCAGCACGCGTTCGGGGCCGGATACACGAACCGCCGCCAGGCTGAGCGGGGCTTTTTCTTCGGCTCCTGGCGTGCCACTCCGGCCTCGCGGAAGAGGCGTGCCAGCGACGCCGTGGACGGGACCTGCCCCAGACCCATCACGCGCATCTTCTCGTGCACGCTGATCGGCCCGTGATCCAGACCGGACTGCTCAAGGGCGGTACGAACCTTCATGGCCTGATCCTTGATCTCATCGCTCCATGTCGACGGGCTGGTCTTTGGGCGTCGAGTCCTGGGTTCGAGCACCGCGGCCGGCCCGTCGATTTGGGCGCGTTTACGCAACGCGTAGAACGACTTTCGAGATATACCGTGCTCGGCGCAGAACGTCGTCACCGCCCCGCGAGGTGCATCCTCAGGCCACTGCGAGATGGCGAGGCGAACACGAGGATCGATAGGTTCATTAACGGCCACCACCCGAGCCTGGGGTCGGAAGTGTCACCACCAAGACCATCGGAACTGTCACCGATGTCCTGATGCAGAACTGTCACCGATGTCCTGAGACATAACACGTCACGAAATCGTGGAAGAAGGAAGGCGTTCGATGATCGCCAACAGAACGTGGCTGCTGTCCGGATGGGCTGTGATGTGCGTCGGCCTGGCTTGGAGAGCGCTCTGGGACGTGCCCGCCGCCGGCGCTGTAGCGACGTTGGCTGCCATTGCGTTCACCGCCCTGGTGGCGCGGTGTTCGCCACGTAGTCCCGGCGCTCGGTGGGCTGTGTACGTGACGGCGCTGGTGGCCAACCAAACATCGGCGGCGGTGGCAGGGGTCTTGCCCTTGCTGCCAGGACACGGCCTTCGTGCGGTTTCGCCTTCGATTCAGCATTTCGCCTTCTCGGTGTTGTCCGCTTGCGTCGCGCTCGCTACGTTCGTCCTGGTCCGATCGTGGGTGTCCTACGGTGACCGCCATAGAAACCTGCCGCGACACCCTCGGCATTCCTGTTCTGCAACAGTCGGGTTCGGTTCTGCGGTCGCGTTGACCTTCATGGCCGTGAGTTGCGCCGCGTTATGGCTCTGGCATGCAGGGCGCGCCTTTTTCGGGGTTGAAACGGTCAGCTACCCGCTCGCGCCAGGGAGCCTTAACGACTGGGTCCTGGCCGCCGCCAAAGCCAGTGTCGCGGGGGTGGTAGAAGAACCCGTTTACGTCGGTCTGATCGTGCTGCTGTGGCCGCGGCTTCGGATGACAACGGTGATCCCGCTGGCTCTGTGTAGTTCTGGTACACGCACGGTCATGCATCTCTACTATGCCTCCGACAGCCGTGCCCTCATCCCGGCCGTCGCGCTCGTGGCGGTGTGGTGTGCGGTGTGGTCGACCGCGTCACTGCTGCTGGTGTATCTCAGCCGATCGCTGTGGCCTGTGATCGTCGGGCACGGTCTGCTCAACGTGCTGATGACGACCAACGGCCCCTACACCGACCACGCCGACGGGATAGTCCCGGCCTACATGTTGGTCATCCTCATAGGGCTGGTGCTGGGGACCGTGCTTATCGGTTCCTTGTCTGTGGCGAGGCGACTCTTCGTCACACCGATGAGAGAGTTGCCCGTGTTGCTGAGGATCTAGATCGGTTGACCAATCGCTGGCGGATCCCCACCGGAGGACGGCTGGAATCGTAGGTCGACTCGGGATAGTGCCGGATCGGCTAGTACGTGTACACGTTGTCGATGCTCACGAACACTCCATGCCCGCTGGGGGTGTTGGTGAATCGCGTTCCACCGCTTGTGGGTTCGATGTTCCAGCCGTTGAGTTGCTGCACCTGGTCGTATTCCAGAACAAGGTCGTCGTCGAGATCGGCGCCGCCGATGTTTCCCTCCGCCCAGGTGAGGGTGCCGTTAGTGTCCACCTTCGCCAAGTTCCATCGGCCCGCGCCTGTCGTACTGGCAGGGGCTTGGGGAAATCCTTCGACTGAGGTTCGCTCGCATACCACTTCACCGGGGTCGACGACGCAGCGAACCTTGCCCGACTTCGTTCGCACATAGCGTGCTGACCCGTCCGCGGCTGCCGGCGCACCGGTCAAATCTGGAGGTGATGGATTCGCCGAAGGTGCCGCGGGCGTACTTGGGCTCGCCGGCTTCTCGATGGGAGGAGTGGACCACAGGCATTGAGGCGAGCGCACCGGGAAGACATTGGGTAAACCTGTTGAATCGGGCTGTCCTGCAACCATTTGCACGATATCGACATCAGCCTGAAACTCGCCGGTCCCGAGGATTTCTTCTTGCGCGTTGAGGTCGAGGACAAGGGTGAGGGTGCGACCGCGCACGCTGACGGAGTCCAGAATGTCTGGGTTTGATTCATCGAACATCGAAATGTCTGCGGTCCAGCCGTGTCCAGCTTTCGGTGACGGTGAGGACACTTCGATGAGCTTGTCTCCCTGAACGTGCTTCGGACGGATCTCAATGATCGTGGTTATGCTGCCTGGCGCTTCCTGTGGTCCGTAGCGGCCAGCGATCAGTCTCGGCTCCGGCGGGACACGGATCTTGAACTCGACGTCGAGGCGGAGGCGGTTCCCGCCACCATGCGACAAGGTCACTTGACGCACAAGGCCGGCGCCGGGTGGGTCAGCGAGCTGATCGCCTGGCAGGAACATGCAGCCCATCGTGTGGGGGAGGGCGGCCCAGCGATCCACCTCAGAGCCCGACCCGATTGAGCAGCCCACCGTCGCAAATGCCAGCAGAGACGACGTGGCCACCGCAAGCCGGTTCTCTAGGGTCCGCGATCGCACCGGTAGGCCTACTTTCCTGCGAATGCTCAGTTCCTATTACGGATGCCGCTGCGCCTACGGTAAATCGGTCGTCGGTTTACCTGTCTGCTTCTGTAGCGCGGCACACTACCGATCCATGTGCCGCAAGGTGGCGAAACTAGACAGTGCCGGGCCGTCAGGTGCTTATCGCCAGGCATGCGGCGACGTCCGCAGGCCTCGCCCATAACTGGGAGCTGGTGTGCAGTGCAGCGGTGATTCAGGCTCAGCCCGGGCGTGCTCGTTGCCCGCCGCGCGGCTTGTGGGGGGTGGTTGGCGACATGGGTGGCGGCAATCGGAGGACAGTTCTACACTGGAAACTGATTCAAGATGAATCAGTGCGGAAGCGGAAGGTGGGAAACGATGTCGACCGGCGTGGCTGAAGAGAGCAAGGGCGAGGTCAAGAAGAAGCTGGCAACCAATGCCGCCCTGCTGCGCACCTACAAGCGCTACCTCGAACGCTCGATCTACGAGGCTGCCACCCGCGGCGGACTGTCCCAGCGGGAGATCAGCGATCTCGTAGGCAGCCACTCGCAGCCCACTGTCCAGCGCATCCTGCGCCGATTCACCGACGACCCGGACCAACTCGACGAGAAACCCGCCGAGCTCATCGACCTCCGCACAGCCGGACTCATCGACACCGACACCATGATGAAGCGACTTCTGGAATGGCAATACTCCTTCGGTGGGGTAGCTCGCGTCGAAGGCGTCGCCACCGACGCCTACATGAGCCGCGACTGGGACGAGATCGAAATGGCCTTCTACCGCGGCCTACTCACCGACGACGAATTCGAACGTCTAGCCCACCGCCACCTCACGGGCGCTTAGCCGGTGACCGATTACGACAACCTGCGCACCCAGGTTGCTGAACAACTCACGGCCCGGTCGGCCTCCGGAGGCCCACTGCACCGTGACGCGCCCGGCCGCACCGAGCGACGGTACGCAACCTCCACCCGGCGACGGTTCTTTCACAGAGAGGTCATCGAACGCCATCTCGCACAAGGGAACCCGCGCAGCGATGGACTCAGCGTGATCTCTGCTGGAGCCCCAGCTTCAGGTAAAAGCAGTGCTATCAAAGCCCGGGTCGCCAACCTGGCCGACTACCGCATCATCGACGCCGACGCCATCAAAGACGACCTCATCGAACAAGCACTCGAGGACGGCATCTACGACGAGCTCCTCACTGAGGTGCTCGCCGACAGATACACCGTGGCGCCACGCGAGCTGGCCGCGCTCGTGCACAACGAATCAGTCCAGCTTGCCGACCAGCTCCGCAAAATCTGCATCGGCCGAAACGAAAACATCGTCATAGAGGGCACGCTCACCTGGCAACCGCACGGCCAGCACCTCTATCGCGAGCTCGCCGACGCCCAGTACGAGACCATCGAGGTGTACGGCGTCGAGGTCGGGCAGGCGCAGGCCCATCAGCAAGCCCTATCCCGATGGTGGGAAGGCCGACTCGCCTGGGTCAACGGATCAGATCACCTGGGCGGCCGATTCACACCAGCCGAGGCAATCGACATCTGCTACCCGGCCACCGGCCGATGCGTTTGCATTACGAACGCACTGCAGCTCATCGACACGGCACAATCTGGAGACATCCCGAATGTGCACGTCATGATCTTGGGCCGGCAGCCCACCGGCGCCCTCGAAATCACAGAGGAGCGCTTCTACCGCCAATAGCGGCCCCTGAGTCAACGACGTGACTAGGGCGGCCGCCGGAAACTGGTGCACTGACCACCCCCGATGCGGTGTCAAGCTTGATGCAAGAACTTGGCCCCACACCGCGGAGGAATGATCGTGACAGCGTATTTGGCAACAACGAGCATGGGGGAGTCGACCTTGCCCCCTGCATCCATCGCGTTGCTCATCGCCGCCGCCGTGGTGTGGCTTCTGGGCGGCGCCGTCGTCCATCTGACGTCCTCGCCAGCTGTCGAACGCCGCGCCTACTGGGCCGGATACTCCGTGGCTGGCCTCCTGGCCGCGCTGGCGTTCCTTTTCAGCGGCTGGTACATCAGCGTGCTGGTCTTCCTCATGGTCGCCGTCATGACGCTGTCCCACGCCTACTTCAACACCCCGTACATCGTTCTCGGCGGCCGAACCATCAGCGCGAAACGCCGAGCAAATCAACGAGGGTCGTGACCATGGCTGAGCACCCAGCCGGGCCCGGAACAGGCACACCACCACCGCCCACGTGGAGCACTCACGCCGCCCCGCCGCTCAACCACTACGACTACCGCTACGCCCACTGGACTGCCCCGCCCGCGAAACCCATTGGCACAGAGAGTCAGGCCACGACCGTGGTCCGGGTCGTGGCCGCGATCGCTGGCGGAACAGCCGGTGCGGCACTGCTTCTCGCGATCTTCATGATGCTGTCCTCGATGTATGGGGGCCCCAACCGCGACGTCCACGGCTACGGACTCGTGATGGGCCTGCTCGGCTACATCCCACTCAGCATCTTTTGCACCGCGGTCCTACCCCTCGCCCTGCCCAAGCCATGGTGGACCCGCGGCCTCGTCGGCTCGGCACTCGTCTGGGTGGGATTCTCCGGATTGCTGATCATCCTGGGGCATTACGCCTAGTCAAGGCACCACAAACCTGCGGGTACCGCAAATGGTACCTATTCCGGTACCGTTGTGGGTATGGCCGCTTTGAACGTCCCGTTCGACGACGCCGAGCTCGCTAGCATCCGGACAGCCGCCCAGGAAGCTGACCAGAGCTTGAAGGATTTCGTGCACGACGCCGCCATGCAGCGCGCGGATCGCCACAAGCAACAGGTGGCGGCAGCCGCGCAGCTAGTAGCTCAGCGATCTGCCGAGCTGAACCGGCGGTTGCGTGAAAAGTGATCCGCTATCTCGATCGCGACGATGTCCTTGTCGCGGGCACGGCCGCCCTCGGGGAAGTGCCTGCAGTTACCGACTACGGACTGCTGGAGTCAGCGCTCGCTCGGCCGAGCGCAACAGTTTTCGGTCTCGACGCCTATCCGGATGTACTGAGCAAGGCTGCCGCGCTCCTGCAGTCCCTGGCCCGCAACCATGCCTTCGTTGACGGCAATGTAACAACCGCGTGGGCTGCAACGTGGATCTTCCTGACTATCAACGGTGTCGAGTTGGCCGCCGAATACGACGTGGACGCAGCGGAATGCCTGGTCCTCAATGTCGCCACCGGAGTAGAGACTTCGGTCGAATCCATCGCCGAGTCGCTGCACGAGTTTGCCGATGGTGGCGGTGTCCGGCCATGAGCACTAGGTGGGCAATCTCATGATGTTGGGTACGCCCGCATCCAGATGCCGGTCAACACCGGGCAGTGCGACTGTGAGTCGACATGTCTGACAACGCAACCGGATCCGGATCACCCCAGTGGTCGGAAGAGTCTGTGGCGGATGGGCTTCGGCAAGTACTCGACCACGTCAGCCGACTCGGTCCCGACCATGAAACGACGCTTGCGGCGCGCGCCAACCTGGGTAACCAACGTGGCTTGGCCGGCGATCCGATCGCTGCACTCGTCGACCTTGAGATCACCACCGACCGGTGTGTGGCCGTGCTGGGCGCCGACAACGCCGTCACGTTGGCGGCCGCCGGGATGCGGGCCTACTGGCTAGCGAGGAACGGAGACCGCGATGCGGCCCTGGCCGAATACGAGCGGTTGTGGCCGCGTGCAGTGTCAATACTCGGGCCCGACCACCTGACCACGGTGTCAATCCGGCACAGCTACAGCGACATTCGCGACTGGACAGACAACCCCGGCGGCGCAGTGCACGCCTACGAGGAGATCCTGGCCGCCAACACGCGGAACCTGGGACCCGACCACCCCAACACCACCGCGGCGGCCACCACGCTCGAATATTGGCGCACCGCGCTCAACGATCTCGCCGACATGGCCCGGGACATCTACATCGACGAGGAGCTGTACGAAACCGGCAACGACGAACTCAACGAGGAGCAGCGGATCAAAGTCGACGACGCCGTCGCCGAGCTGATCGGCGGCATCGACTCCGAGGTGGACGGTGTCGTCGAGCTGCACACAGACCTCGCCACCCTGACTCGCGAGCGGGGACCCGATGACCGCGAGGTCCTCGACATCAGGGGCGCGCTCGCCGGCCAGAAGCTGTCCGCCGGCGACATCGCTGGGGGACTGGCTGACTACGAGAGCCTTATCAGCGACCTTGCTCGCGTGTACGGGCCCGCAGACCGTCAGACCTTCCAAGCCCGTCGAGACCACGCGTTCGCACTCGAGCACTCCGCGCACGGCATCGGCGCGCGTATCGCAGCACTTGAGGTGTTGCTCGTCGACGAGCTGTCGGCCCTGGGGCCCGACGATCCGGTGACACTGCAGACCCGCATGTACCTGGCCGGCTCCAAGAAACAGGCCGCTGATCTGCGCGCCGTGTTGGCTGATCAGATCCGTGTGCTCGGAGCGCAGCACCGCGATGTTGGCCTAACCCGACACTATCTCGCGTCAGCTCTCCTCTGATGACTGCGAAGGCGTCAGGCGGCAGTGTCTAACTCTTCGCGGTCAACTACGACGAATGCGTCTCCGCCTACTGGACTGGCCCGCCCGCGAAATCTGTTCGTACCGAGAGCCGGGACACCACCGTGGTTCGTGTCTGCGCCGCAATCGCATGCGGAATAGCGGCAATTCTTCGAGCGCTGGAAGGGTGGCGCGGCTGATTTGATCTTTCATGTGGCGATCGGCCAAGCTGGTCTATGGCACAGATTGTTGAGGGCATCTCCCGCACATTCAATGAGTTCCTGCTCCTGCCCAACAAGACGTCAACCGAATGTCGCGCTGATGACGTGCAACTCGTGGCACCGCTGGCGCGTCACGCCGTCGGGCAACAGTCGAGACTCCAACTGCATGCGCCGTTCACTTCCGCGATCATGCAGGCCGTCAGTTCGCCGCAGTTGGCGATCGCATTGGCCCGCCACGGCGGGCTGAGCTTTCTGCATCACAATCGCCCTATCGCCGAGCAGGTCGCCGATATCGAAGCGGTGAAGGCATTCAAGGCCGGCTTCGTCGTCAGCGACACCAACGTGCAACCCGAAACCACTCTGGGCAAGCTGTGGGATGCGATGGTGCGCACCGATCATGACACCGCTGCCGTCACCGCGGACGGCACCGCGCACGGCCAGCTGATCGGGTTGATCAGCTCCCGCGACTTTCATCCGCAGCGCCACGATCTCAAGGCGCCCGTGACCAGCCGCATGGTGGCAATTGCCGACCTTGCCGTCGCTAGATCGCCCATAACGCTGACTGAGGCCAACACCATACTCTGGGAGGGGCGCCTGGACTGCCTCCCCGTGATCGGCGCAAACGATAATAGACTGCAGCACTTGGTCTTTCGATCTGATTACACCGACAACAAGCGCCACCCCCATCAGTTGGTGGACGCCGATAAGCAGCTGCGGGTCGGTGCGGGGGTCAACACTCACGACTACCGAGAGCGGGTCCCTGCGCTCATCGCCGCGGGTGCTGACGCGTTGTGCCTGGACTCCTCCGACGGCTACAGCGAGTGGCAAGCCCACGCATTGGACTGGGTGAAAACCCACTATCCCGACGTAGTCATCGGCGCAGGCAACGTCGTCGACGGGCAAGCATTCGACTATCTAGCTGACGCTGGTGCCGACTTCGTCAAAGTCGGTGTTGGGGGTGGGTCGATCTGCATCACCCGTGACCAGACAGGTATCGGCCGCGGCCAAGCCACCGCTGTGCTTGATGTCGCGGCCGCTCGCGACGCCTACGCCCAGCGCACAGGCCAGTATGTGCCGGTGTGCTCTGACGGTGGCCTTCAGCTGGATTATCACGTGGCACTTGCCTTGGCGATGGGAGCCGACTTCGTCATGATGGGTCGGTACTTCGCCCGTTTCGACCAAGCACCCGGGGCGAAAGTGCCTACCGCCGAGGGCTATGTCAAAGAATATTGGGGCGAAGGCTCCCACCGGGCCCGCAACTGGCAACGGTACGAACAACCCGGCACCGGGGGGCTGACGTTCGAAGAAGGCGTCGATGGCTTCGTGCCCTACGCCGGCGACCTCAACGACGGTCTCGCACTGACGATCGCCAAGATCAAAGCCACCATGACCTCATGCGGCGCCACCACACTCCGACAATTCCACGACAATGCCCGGCTAACTCTGGTTTCCGATCAAAGCTTCCAGGAAGCGCACGCCAACATCGATATCCGCACCACCCGCACCAATCTCAACTGACTGTGATTGGGCACCTGCCAACGCGAAGACTGAAGCGCTCACCGATGGGTCAACTGCAAGCGCTCCCTGCCTGAAAATGCCGCGCACACCGTTGATCTGCGAGACCCGGCCTTGACAGTTAGAACCATCGGAGGTCACCGAACATCGGTGATACTGCGGGGCCCGTAGTCTGAATCGGTGGGAGTAGTTGAATCAGCGACCCGGCTGTTCGAGCGGCTATCGGCAGCCGGTGACGAGTTCACCCGCTACCTTCGCCCGGGCCTTCCGACAGAGCGGATGGACGAACTCCTTGGCCGCGCCAGCCTGCCTCAACCGCCATCGGACGTTCGCGAGTTCTACGGGGCTTCAACCTGGTCCCGGGATATCAGTACGAGCTCGATCAGCCGTCGTTCTACGGCATTTACTGGCTGTTGAGCTTCGAGGACGCGCTCGAAGAGTGGGATCACCGGCGATCGAATGAATACGCTGAACCGCCGTGGCAGGACGCGTTTCCATTCCTTCAAGAGGACGGCAACGTGTTCCTGGTCGAGACCCAGGCCGACGAGAACGGCAACCACCGGGTGATCGACGACTTCTTGGGCGACATCCCCGCCACAACGTTCTTAAACCTGGCCGCGATGTTCGACACCTTCACCGAATGGTTGTCCTCCGGAGCGTTACCAGCTGGCCACGGCCGAGTTCCCGGTTTCTACGAGGGGGACAATCGGCATGTGTACGAGGTCGCGGCCAGACTGAATCCGGGCATCTCTCGATGGACCGACATGTAGTCGCAACAGCGACACCATTTGACAACTTCACCCAGCACGCCCAGGTGCGTTTGCTCCAGGACGGATGGTTGTTTCGGATCAAACCAGGGAACCGACCGTTTCAAGCATCGTCGATCCGATAGGGTCCATTGACCCACGCCGGGGCGTCGTTTGACGATGGCTCGTTCGGGGATCGCTGACGTGCAGACTGGAGTGCCGGTGGGACGACGACTTGTGTACTTCTGCTGCGCGGCGGCGGTGCTGCTGGCCTCCGCGGCCTGTTCGATCGGTCGAGATCAGTACTCATACGATCTCGGCAAAACTGAGAGCGCACATGCCAGGTGGATCGCCGAGAATCATGGCGTAAGCGACGTCAAGGACGCCTGCACTCGTGCAGTGAAGTCCGCGTTTGCCAACGAACTGGCCTACAAGGAGGTCGTGTCGGGTGAAGACAACCCCGAACCTGACGGCATCGACCTCGACGACGCGATCGCCGGATGTGTCGATGCCTACAAATAGAAAGATCACACAGCTGGTGATGGCTGCGGCGATCGTGTGCGCATCAGCGGTCTCACTGGCCGCACCAGCAGCTGCCGACGGCAAGTTGATGACCGGCGACTACGAAGTCCTCAACAAGCAAGGCACAGTGCTCGACACCTGGACCATCGTCCCCGAGTGCGCCCGCCTGACCGTGGGCTGTTACGCCACCATCACATCGGCGGTACTGGGTGAACTCGTGGCCGCCCACACGACCGACAACAAATGGAGCTCACAAGTCGTTGGCTTGCTGCCGATCTGCGCTGATAACTCGAATGGCCAAGGAAAGCTCATCTTCGAATGGGACGGTGACACCGGCACCGGCCTGCTGTCGAAAGTCGAGCAGAGCGGATGCCGCCCCTCCCAACCGGGCACCGTGAAAGTGCCAATCCTTTTCCGCCCCAAGTAGTCCAAACCCACCCAGCCCCGCGCCGCGGTACCTCGTGTACGCAAAATGGCGGCAAAAACTCGGACGCGGCCGGCCGCGGCCTGGGCACAATCAACGACTGTGCCCATCCCACAGCGCCGCTGCACAAGTCGAGCTCCGGCTCTGAGTGTTCAGCGGCCAGTCGAGCAGGAACCCAGGGGTGACGTCGATCCGCCAGGCCGTGGCTGACGCGCTGGCTTCCCCGACCACCCACGGCACGGCGACATCAACCGCAACATGCGGCCCGCACCCCAACGGACCGAGAAGAGAGTCATGTCGACCGTCAACTCGACGCCACCGTTCCCGCCAAAGCAGCCACGCAGATGGTGGTGTATTGCAGCCGCGGCAGTCGGCGGCCTGGCGCTGATGAGCGGAGCATTCGCGACCGGTCGAAGCACCGCCCCCACCCCGCAGGCCGCGGTCCAAACCGTCGAGGTGCGCGGAATGCCTGTCGCCCAAGCATTCACCGACGCGGATGTGGCGTGGTGCCGCGAGTACAACGTCACCTCCACACGCATCTCTGATGCGGCGAAGGCTGACGGCTTGCCGACATCGATCGCGGGCAAGGATCTGCCGGCGTCGGCCTGGACACCTGATGAGCGGGCCAGCAACCAGCGCCTGATCGAGTACTTCGGTCGCTGGGACACCGGACTGGCAGATCTGCGCGCCCAGGTCGAGAACCCGACGCTAAAGATGCTGATCGACGGCATGCTGGATGGGTCATCGAAGTTGTCGACGGTGCTCGGCGACGACACCTACACTCCCGCCGACTTCACACTGTTCCGGAACGCTTCTGCATCCAGTGGTGGGCTAGTCGCCGTGTGCGAGAGATTGCAGCCGTAGCAGATTGATTGACCGATCGCTTAGTCAGCAAGGAGCAAGCACCATGTCCTCTCGACCACCACGTCCCATCGACAGCATTGCGTTCGCACCGGGCGGACCTGGCGGGCGCCGGCCAGAACGCATCGACCAACTCTTGAGCGAGCTTGGCGCCTACTGGCGAGAACAACCCCACTTGAGGCTGGGCCAGATTGTGGACAACTTCGCCAAAGCCCTGGCGGCGAAACTCGACCTCACAGAAAACCTGGACGCGGCAACTCGTGAACTCGAAGACGACGCACTGCTGGGAATGCTCAGCACCGGCCACAGGCATCCGCACATAGCCGCCGCCGAGTACCTGGCGTTTGTCGAGATGGTCGAAGGGCAGCTAGGCGGCGAGGGCGCTGGGAGCGAATGACCGAGCGGCCGAAATCGGCGTGAGAACGATCGGGTATTGGCCGCATATCCGATTGAACATGTCGGACATAGGCCCTATACTCGACGCACGGGCGCAAAGTCCCACTTCGCAGCTATCCGAGAACGGAGGTAGTCGGTACGATGACGAGCATGGTGCTGCAGTATCCGGCCGTTCCGGGAGCTGCCCAGTCGTTCGGGGCTCCTGGATTCGGTGCTGCGCCGACTGCGCCGGCACCGCAGCTTCCCCCGCCGCCGCCGGCGCCTCGCGGGCCGCGCCGCGGTCGTCGGTGGCTGGTTGTGGCGGCCGTCGCCGTAGCAGGTTTGGCGCTCGGTGGAGGCGCATTCGCCGCCGGTCGGGGGACTGCCCCGTCACCGGCTGCCACCGCCAAGACGGTGGAGGTGCCCGGAGTGCCTGTCGCACAGGAGTTCACGGACGCGGATGTGGCGTGGTGCCGCGAGTACAACGTTGCCTCCAACAACATCGCCGAAGCGGCGGCAGCTGACGGACTCCCGACATCGATCGCGGGCAAGGATCTGCCGGCATCGGCCTGGACGGCCGACGAGCGGGCCACCAACCAGCGTTTGATCGAGTACTTCGGTCGCTGGGACACCGGACTGGCCGACCTGCAGGCTCGGGCTGAAAACCCGACGCTAAAGATGCTGATCGACGGCATGCTCGACGGCTCTTCGAAGTTGTCGACGGTGCTAGGTGATGGAACGTACACGCCGGTGGACTACCAGAACTACCGCAACATGTTCGCCGCGAGCGGCGGCCTCGTGCGGGTTTGCGAAAGGTTGCAGCCGTAGTGGCGTCCTCGATGTCGATGCGCGCAGCGCCGCCGGTGGTGGGTAGTACATGCTCACCATCGGCGGCTTTTGCGGCCCCGGTTGGCGGAGCTGACCCAATTTCAGTGGCACTGCAAGCGATGCCTCTCGCAGAGTCCGAGCTCACAGCTCGGGAGGAGGCGGACGCTCAACGGGGTGTTGAACTCAGCACTCGCTCTGGTGTTACGCACGGTCATGTTGAGGAGAAGGACGAAGCCGCAGCGTCGTCTGTTGAGTCGACGACGCGTTACGTCTAACTCTGCACGATTTCATCGCAGGTGACTGCCCAACGCCCGGCAGAATAGGGACTTATGGCCGCGGTGACCACTATGGGTGTCGATGATCGCCCTACAGGCAAATACGCTGCTGCGATGACAGCGGGTGTTGCATGGCCGCAGGTGTCGTCGGCAACACTCGCTGGATATCTCGCCGCGGCAAATGCCAGGGTGATCCGCACCGAGGCAACTGTTGCGACTTCGCGAAGCAACAGGTGGGAGATCTACGACACCTTTGGCGGCGACCTGTTCGAGCCGATCCGAGACTTCGCTGACCGTACTGTCCGCCAGGCAATCGACACGGCCGACTATTCGGAGGACTGGCGAAAATGGGTTCAACAGGCCGTTGACACTGTTGACGATGTCAAGATGGAGATCCGGGACAGGGTAGACAGGGCACACGAAGACATCCGCGGCATCGAGAACAACACCAATCGGCCAGCCTGGCTCCGCGCTTGCGACATCATTGCGCGAATCAACGAGGTCCACGCCGAGAATGTGCGGACTGTTGCCCAAGGTGCAGGCCGGATACCGGCGGTGCCGGTAATTGAGCCGTCGCCGACTCTGCCTCCTGCCGCAACTGCACCGAGAGTGCAGCCCGCTGAGCACAGCGTGCAACCCGCCAGTTTCGGATCGCACCCGGAGAGCCCTGCACCACAGGCGCCGGGCCCCGCTTCCGGTGCTGACGTTGGCTCTCAAAGTGATTCGAAGGGTGACGGCGCAGGCAAGAAGGACTCAAAGAAGGGCGCAGATCAAGGGTCTGAGGGGAAGTCGGGCGAGAAAGCGGACGGCAACAACGCCAGCAAGGGTGATGCCGGCACAGACATCGGTTCTGACGACAAATCGTCCCCCGACCATCGAGCCACGACCGACGGCACCTCCGAGCCTGCGCCCGCTGAGGTTGGCCATGACATGGGTACGCCGAATACGACGACCAGTCCGTCCAGCCCTATGCCTGGGGGCATAGGTTCGCCGTCGATGCCGTCGTCGCCACTTGGTGGCGGTGGCGCGCCCAAGCCGCCGTCGTTGCCGTCGTTGCCGTCTTCGCCGCTGGGCAGTCCTGGTGGGGCAACACCGGTGTCGCCGGCCGCGTTCGATAAGCCGTTGAGCGCGGCATCGGGGTCGTTGTTGAACAACACGCCTGGAGCTGGAGCGTTCGTGCCGCCGCCAGCAGCGCCGTCGGGTGGGGCTGGGCCGGTCGCGCCGATGACTCCGCCGCCTTCGGCGACCCCGGTTGTTCCCCCCGCGGCGGCGACTGCCGCGCCTGCTCCTGCGGCCGCGACCCCGGTGACAGCGCAGCCTGTATCGCATGTGCCAGCGGGCGGCATGGGTGGTATGGGCGGGATGATGCCGCCGTTGATGTCTTCGCCTGCTGGTGGAGGGCCCGCGCCGGCGCCGATGTCGGCCGCCGCGCCTCCGCCGCCGGTGAGTGCGCCAGCTTCGCCGGCGGGTGTGGGTGCGTCGTCGGTGGTGCCGGCGGCGATGTCGCGCGCCGAGGTGGTGCGGCGATCGATCGCGCAGGCCACCGGCGATAGCCGGGGTCGTGTGGCTAGTGAGGCCCGTACGTTGTGCGCGGCGCTGCATGCTGCGACGCGGCGCTGGCCTGAGCTGTTGTGGTGTGTGGGTGGTCGGGCGGATGGAATGTTGGTGGTGGCCAACAATATTGGGCTGGGTTGGCTTCCGGCTTCGGTGCGCTTGCCGCGGCCGGACAGTGCAATGTTGGCTTCATCGCATGTTTTCGCGCACGGGGACATTCCTGCTGCTGTTCGGATGTCGTGGATCGGTCAGCCGGTCCGCGCGGTTCAGGCGTGGGCTGTTGCGACCGGGGACCCCCTGATTCTCCTGGCGGGCTTCGAGCAGGCCATCGGGATCAATGATGTGAGTCGTGTTGAGGTGCATACGGTCTCGCCTGATGACTTGCCTGCTCAAGAGTCGATGATCGGTGGCTTGGAACGGCTGGAGGTCGTTGATCCGGAATTGGCTGGTGAGGTCGAGGGAAAGACTGTGGCGGCCTTGGCTTCGCTGCTGCCGTCGGCGGCTGAGCAGGTGACGGCAGACCCTGCTCGGGCCAGTGACCTCTGGCTGAACGTCACACTGAGTTTGAGTCCGGAGTTGGACACCGCGGTGCGGGTGGCTGCGTGGAAGGCGTTCTGTGAGGCCCAGTTGGCAGGTGCTGAAGTTGCGGTGCGCGCAGCTAGCGATGCGCAGGATGCGCGGGACCGGTACTCCGATTACGGCTACTGGCAGTGGAACCTCGATCAGTTGAAGGTGCCAGCGTCTGCGTGACAGCCGTTCATCCCTGTCAACGATCGTTCAGAAGTTGCCACTTCGGACCCAAGTTCGAATGACCTGACCAGATCTGATCGGATCACCTGAGGAGCGGCGCCAGGCGTGGGTCCTGATGCCACGAGTCAGGGGCGACCGCCGCGCTAACCAAAACGCACGCAGCCAACACCGGGGGGCCTGATAAGCGCATCGGCGAGGCCTCCTGACCGAAACCCAAGGTGAGCGTTCGCTTGCCAAGGTCGGGGTAGTACTCGGTGACGGCGCCATAGTCGAACGACAACCACCCATGTCTGGCGACGTTCACCAGTAACCGCTGGCTGGTTCCGATCAAGCCAACCCGCTGGGAATCTCTCCACCGCTGCTGAGCGTCGCGCCGCGCGGCGGCTTTGCGGCGGTGGTTGATGTAGCCGCTGGCGGCGAAGGCCCCGATCATGAATCCCGGGCTCCCCAGTGCGAGCAGGCCTGTCGATGTGTAGCTACCGTCGCCGCTATACAGCCGCGAATAGTCGGCGCTGGCCGTAAAGAATGCCGCCTCGCCGCGCATCAGCACAGGACCGTATACCTGCACAGGTGGAGGCGGCTTCCCGTCGAGCAGCCCCACGGCAGCGGTGTGCGCATAGTCCCACCATTGCTCAGGCTGACCACGTCTAGATGTCGCTGCCGGCCAATGCTCGCCGGTGCGCTCCAACCAGCCTTCCATGCGTTACCCCCCGATCTTGCTGAGCCCCGATTCGGCCATGACGTCTAGCTGCGGTAATAGTCAGCAGGGATGGGGGGCGGCGCGCCGTAGGTGCTGTCTCTACGGAAATGCTGCACCAGCTTAACGAGGCCCCAGATTACGTATCCGGCTAGTAGTAGCGGCCAAAAGTGGTGTACGAAAACGCCGACGAATACGACCGCGAATAAGAGCGCGACGATCACGCCAACAGTGAGCCCCCCCAGTACCTGCATGAATCTACTGTAGGGCTAATGGCCGCGATCGCCAGCGGAGATGGCAGAGATGACGGCATGCTGCGCCGGAAGCGCACCACCGTGGCGACCGGGACGACACACCCTTCGTGGCACCCATGGCGACGGTTACCGCCATAGGTTCCGGTGCATGACCCCGCACGCACCCGTCGGGACCGCTGAGATCAACTACGCCTCCGAGCTGGCCACTGCCATCGCCGCGACCGCGACCGCCAACGCGGCAAACAGAACCGCAGACCTCACCGAGATCGCCGTCAACATGCTCAACAATATTGAGCGCTCGCTCAGGGCGTTGGACCCCCGCAACAGCGGTGAAACGGGGGTCCAGGAAACGAATGTGGCCTAGGTGTTAGACAAGGTCAGTCGCCAACCTTTACGGTCCGGCACATGACCATCAACCCCACCAGAGCGCAACCCGAAGACATCGTTGCCAAACTGCTCGGACAAGCCTCCGAGATCCTCAACGCCCAACACGCGCCCACTGGCGAGAGCGCAATCAACTATGCGCGGGCATGCGCCGAAGTGGCCAACGCGTACGCAGCCAGAGCATCTGCAATTTCAGCAGCCAAAACCGCCGAGGCAGCGCAAGCCACCGTTGGCATTCTCACCCAACTCCAAAGGGCACTCGGCGCGATGGAGGAGGACTTTCGTGCCTTCACCCGACGCTCAGGCGGCTAGTTCTCAGTCGAAACATGTTGCGGGCGTTCAGCACATGGTTGTGGCCACGCACCTGCCGGAGGTGAGATCGATGGACGAGCTCAAGTGTTCTCGGCAGTGGCGACTGAGGCGCTCCGGATCAATGGCCGACTCGGTGTGTGCGTGGCCAGGGCCGGTTGCGCGCAGGAGGTTTCGGCGTCGACTTTTCCGGTGGGCCATTGCTGCAGAAGGTAGGTTGTCATCGCGATCTCGCCGCTGTAGTACCAGTGGTGTTGGTGTTCGAGGGACTGTTGGAGACGTGCGGTGAGCGTGGTGAGCGTGTGCTCTAGGTCGTTCTCGGTGACGGTTTCGCCTGCTGCGAGCGCGTAGAGCACTGCCCTGGCGGCGTTGGCTGAACCTGTGTGGTAGGCAAAGGAATTGGGATCATCAGTGCGGTCTTTGATGCGCGCTGTGGCGGCCTCTCTCAATGCCAGTACGTCGCTCATCACGATGCTCACGGTTGGTTGCTCCTTTGTCTGAGCGGGTGGGGCGCACTCTATCGGCGGCGACCGACAACCAGCCTCGTGTGCGGTCCGGGGAGTGCGGGGGAGCGCAGCGGTCTGAGAGGCGCGCAGGCTGCTGCAATTGTTGCGCCATGTTCCTACATGCTGCGAGAAGTGTTCGCGAAGTAGGCGAGTGTCCGTCCAACCAGGGCCGAATCTGACACGATGGCCAGCGTGAACAAGGTCTTGCTGCTCGGCGCCGTGCTGTCAGTCGCCATTGTGGGGGCGTGCGCCACCGAATCCTCGACTGACGCCGCGGCGCCGAGCGACGTGGGCACTGCAGCGCCGGCCTACCGATTGGAGATCGGCAAGAAGCCCAGCAGCCTTGAGGTATACGTCAGCAAAATGCCGACCCATGGGGAAGCGGAGGCGATCATCGCCGATCTCCAACGCAAGTTTGAGGACAAAGACGACGGCTACTTTGTCTCGATCAACTGCTCGGCCGGCGGCACCCGTGACGTCGACAACCGACTAGGCAACGGCAAGTTCGCGATCGGCGCCATTGGCGCGGCGCGCACAGGCCTTGATGAGGCGCAGCACGAGGTCGCCCTGGTCGACGGTGGGAAGTGCCCGCCCGACCCGCTGCCTACAGCGGCGCCCGCGGCGTTGACCGCCCAGCAGGTCGTTGATGCGATCTCAGCCGCGGGCCTGCCGGTTGTGGATCCGCGGGACAACTCGTCGCGGATCTGCCAGAAAGCGGGCTGCGTTCAGCTGGTGACGACCGACTACTTTTCGGTCTATCAGTTCCCTGACGTCGACTCGGCGGCGAAGTGGGCATCGATTTATCCGTCGGGCTATCTGAAGGGCACGGTCTTCCTGCGTTACACCGAAGGCGGCAGCCACCCGACCGACCCGGCTCTGATCCCTCGGTACAACGCGGTGCTCGACGGTATGCAGACAGGGAATTGACGATCGGCGTCGCATTTCCAACGCGGGATTGCGCGCTCTCACGCTTGCCCCTTGAGCTCGTACTTGTGATCTTGCAACCTGCAGGTGCGCAGCGTGATTGGGCTGAATTCTTGGTTCCCGGACGTGTCGCTAGTGGGGCAGACGGTTGCCATCAGATGTGATAGGGGTGCGGGACCGATTGCAGGGCAGAAGATTTGTGAAGTGAATTGTGATGCGCGGCTCGCTTCCACAACTACAGTCCGGAACCCTCCGGGAGGGGCATACTGCCCTTATGCTCGCCGACCTCGCCGCGGCTACGCCGCAACGGTTCGCCGCGTTGGGCATCGACCTGCCGCGCAGCCTCGCCGAAGCGACCATCCCGCTGTACCAGGCCTCGGCAAAAGCGAAGTTCCACTGGGCGCACCGGCGTAGTCGATGCAAGCACATGCCAGGGTTTCGCCAGTGGTATTCCCCGAACGAGAAACGCCCCGCCCCGTGGGTAACAGATCGGTCGCCTGCTCTCGGCTTTTCAGAATCGATCGGTTCTATATGCATGAGCTGCGCGCGTGCAGTTTCCATCTCCGCGCCAGCGGATGCTTTTGTGGCCGTGGCGGCAGAGTTGTTCCGTGGACTTGACTGGCTGGAGGATGGACGACGTAGCGCTGACGAAGCTTGGACGTGGTTACAGTTCGCCCGATGGAAAGCCAGACAGCCGCTGACTGGTCGAGTCTGGGACGAGCGGCTGCGTGCTGTGAAGGGCAAGGATTGGACAGAGGCGGTAGCGGGACTGCGTAGCGCGCTGGGCGCGTACCGCGACGAAGTCAAAGTGGTAGCCGAGTGTGTAGCCGACAGTATCGGTGAGAACCCTGGAATTTCTGCGGTCTTGGAGCGGGCCGTGCTCATGGTCGAAACCGAAAGTGCGGTGTTGCAGGAGTCGGCCGCGGTGCTGAAGATCTCTGGCTGCGGGGTCGCTCAGGACGCCTACACCCGTATGTTCTCGCCGGCGTCGACCTACAAACAAGCTGAGCCGTGGCGTGTGGTGGCCGGCATTTGGAGGCACGCCCTCAAGAGTGGCTCCCCGACTGGGTCGGATCTCGCGGCGATCGCGGCCGCCTACCTCGACGATGAATTCCCCCATGTCCATGACTTGGCCTCATTGCCCACCTGTGCCCTGCATGAGCCGACGGTGGAGCCTGGCGATTCGGTGCATAGTTGGGCGTTGAGGATCGCCCAGGACCACCGGCGCGTGCTGATACGGGACTGGATCGCAAGGCTCGATATGGCCGCGGCAGGGCTGCTCGATAGTCACCTCGACGCAAGCAATGAGTGCACTCACCTGATTTGCATTCCGTGGTGGCCTCTCACCGGGGATGGGATGGAGGCCATCGCCTACCTGTCGCAGTTCGAGGTGATCGGTGGGCCAGTCGCTGTGGAGCGCCGCCCGTTTGGTTTCGAGGAGAAGGTGGCCGTCGTTCGAGCCCCGGCGTGGGCGGCGGCGCACACGGCCGAATTGCGGACGCCGCTGCGGAGTGAGCCGATCACCGACCAGCGGCGCCAGTCGGTCAAGATGCTGCGTCAACACGGAGTTGCCTTGGTGGAAGGGGAATTCGTGGCGCGTCGGAAGCCGTCGAGTGTGGTTGAGGAAGCTCGGGCGCTCAGAGACAATGCTTCGGCGGCCAATCCCTACTGGTACGAACATTCCCGGCCCTTGCGTCCTGGAGCCGTGCCGCCACGGCCGTACGCCGATGAACCGTGGTCGTGGTTCGCGGTGAGGTGTGCACTTGAACGTGCGCACTTCGTCTACGGCGTCGACGACTACGAGCTGCTCTCAATCGGCTTTCCAGCTGGTGGCGGGCGCAGTATGGAAGCTCGACTGGAAGTCGAGTGCCGATCGTTCGATGGCGCGGGGTGGTGCGTAGAGGAGATCGACGGGACTGTTGAGTCGGTCCAGGCCAACGGCTCGTTGGAGTTCACTCCGGATGGGATGCATGACAGCGTGACGGTTCCCGCCGCGTATGTGGTGGGCCTGGCGTTCCGTTAGGTGCGGGTCTCCGGCTCACGGGCCGTGCGCCATTCCTGGGTCAGCAGGTCGATATGTCAGCGGGTTGGTAGAGACTGAATGGCCTTCTCGGGCCGCGTTTCTGGCGCGCCCGCTGCCTGGCTAGCGTTTCGACGGCTGGCAGTGCCCGCTGTAGCGCGTCAAGCCTTGGCCTTTGTTCTTGCTTTTGCTTTGTCCGACGGGTCCGCCGTCGGGCTCTCGAACCCATTTGCCGGCGGTGTCTAGACCGGGCATGCGTTCGTTGAACCGTGCGCTGTAGCGAGTGTCGCCGTCGACGGTGAGGATGCCGTCTTGGACGTCGATGTGGGCCACTGTGGCCCAGTACGAGTTCTTGTTGTTGCCGACATAGACCAGGATCTCGTCGGCGTCGGGCCCGGGCAGTCCGTCGCGGCCGGCGCGGCCGTAGCGGATCGCGCACCGGGGCCGGCCGAAGGTGTTGATGGCGCCCATACCATTATCGACGCTCTGGTAAATATTAACTAGGAGATCGCCGTTCTCCTGGGGTAGGACCTGCACCTGTTCGACGGCGGGCTTGTTTCCCTTGCCGGGGTTTTGGCTGTCGCCATAGTGCTGCACGTGAGGCCACTTCTGAAGGCTGCCTTGCCGGCCGCGGTCCCCGCTGATGACCACGTATTCGTTGGTAACCTCATTGCGGCAGAAGAAATAGACATCCAAATCGCCCGTGCCCCAGGACTTTACGCGACCATTGGTGTCGTAGGTGGCGCCTCGGCCGTCCCACTCGAGGCCGACAGTCAGGACCCAGTTGGGATCGCCCTGGCTCTTGCGGAGGTCGATGGTGGCAGTCTTTGTCGGGGAATCCTTGGTCAGCACGACCGCAACCTTGGTCATGTTGATCGGCTTGGCCGCCGGGGTGCTCGGTGCGGGCTGCGGCGCTTCTGGTGGGGTTACCGGGCTCGGCTCATCGTCGACGGAGATCCCGAAATTGCGTGCAAACGAAGCCAATCCATCTGCGTAGCCCTGGCCGATCGCGTCGAGGCGCCAGCGGCCTGAGCGCCGGTACAAGGCGACCAGCTGCACCACGGTCTCGGTGCTCAACGCCGGCGGGATGAATCGGATTGTGTCTGCCTGCGAGCCGACATTGACGGCTAGGGCCGTGACATCGGCGAACCGCAACCCTTGCGCTTCGGTGCTGGCGGCCACCACCAGTCGCTCGACGTCGGCAGGCACCGCCTGTAGGTCGATTTGGGCGGTGTGGCCGTCAACCAGCGTGATACCGGCGGCCGAGGGATTGTTGAAGAACACGAAGTCCGAGTCGGAGCGGACCTGTCCACTCGCATCGAGTGCCACCGCCAACAGGTCCACCGCGGCCGCATTGTTCGCTGTCACGCTGACCGTGTACCTGGCGGCCGCCAGATCTGTCTTGGACCCCTTGGAGACATCCACCACGCCCGTTTCCCCTCTATCGTCGCGTTGACCTGCTCAGAACCGCTCGCTGCACTATGACAGGAGCGGCCGACAGCGCCGTCGAGGAGGTCCTTAAACTCTGGCCATGACGTCGATGTGGTGCACGGTCGGATCCGCGGTGCGCACGATTGCCGTCGTACCGCTGGTGGCAATGCTCCTGGTGGGTGCCATCGGATGCTCACAAAGTGAGGATGGCCGGGACCCGGCCCCAACGTCGGCGACCACCACGACCCCACTGACCACCACCACGACGCAGATCACCACGACCACGGTTACGACCACCTCTGCTGCACCCAGCATCGTC
This sequence comes from Mycolicibacterium alvei, assembly GCF_010727325.1. Taxonomy (NCBI): domain Bacteria; kingdom Bacillati; phylum Actinomycetota; class Actinomycetes; order Mycobacteriales; family Mycobacteriaceae; genus Mycobacterium; species Mycolicibacterium alvei. The sequence goes on along the minus strand of NZ_AP022566.1, from coordinate 130,270 downwards.
GAGACTTCTGCCGTTCCGTCGGTGGCGCCGAGCTCTGACACTGAGCATGTGGTCCAGCCGCCGCCGAGCGACGGCGGACGCCCCGTACCGGTACCCGGCGGGTCGCCCGAAAACTCAGGGCCGTGGGAGCAATACATGCCCGCGATGACGCCGTTCTCCAGCTGCGCTGCTGCTCGTGCTGCCGGCGCGGCACCGCTACATCGCGGGGAGCCGGGCTACAGTCCCAATCTCGATCGAGATGGCGACGGCGTTGCGTGCGAGGCTGGCTGAGCAGCTGAGTCTTTCACGGCCCTTAGTGGGATCTGGGTGGGGCACTGGCGCCGTACATGAGGATGTCTGTGGCGACGATCTGGTCACCTCGTTGCTCAACGAGGCCGTTGCGGCGAAGATCGCCGAGATAGGTGGAGAACGTCCCGCCTGAAGCGGTCACCCCGGAGACGTCGGCGAGCTCAGCTTTCGAGAGGCCTTCGGGGTGGGCGTCGATGACGGCCTGGAGCATTCGTGCGGCGCCGGCGCGCAAGATGTCGAGGTAGTGCTGCTGCAACTGGTGGGCGGTCATCGGTTCAGGACGGTGGCCGATGTAGTCCCAGCCGGCCTGGGTCAGGGTGAAGCCGGCGGGGGTCTCGTGGATCAGTCCGGCGCGGCGGATCTCGCCGAGGTATGTCGACCAGGTGCCGCCAGTGTGCTTCATGTGCGCGACGGTTGCCCACTGAGCTTTGGTCAGTCGCAGTGGGGCCATGGTGGCCAGGGCGGTGATCATGCGGTGGGCGCCCGCGCGGAACCGCGTGGTGGTGGGCTCTGACGGTGGGCTGGGCGGCCGTGGCGGTGCTGGCGCTGGTTTCGGCGGGGCCGTCGGCTCGACGGGCGTTGGGGCGGGCGTAGCCCGTGGAGCTGGTGGGTCGGGCGGTGCAGGGCGGCCGGTGGACAGTGTGTCGATCGAGGCCTCGATCAGGTCGATCGCCGCGCGCAGTGATTCAACGGCGGCGGTGTGCGCGTTGTCGCGGGTGAGCTCGTCGACCTGGGCGCGCAGAGTGTTGAGCTGGTCGTCGCGGTCGGCCAACTGGTGGCTGAGGGTGGCAGCGTGCGCGGCGGCCTGGTCTGCGCGCTGGTTGACTGCGGCCAATTCGTTGCGCAGGGACTGGATTTCGGCGCGCAGGCGGCGCGGATCGTTGCCCTGAGCGCGTTGGCGGGTGGCGGCGATCTCGGCGCCGAGCTTGTCCAGGTCGATCACTGCGCGCTTGTTGGGGACGATGCGTCGCTGGCCGGGCTTGGGGGTGGCGTGGGAGTCGAAAGTGGTGAACATCGGAAATTCGACGCGTTCGAGGATTCGCAGGAACCCCGGGCTCCAGATCCAACCGTGACCGGTGGGCAGTGATGGCAGGGAGGAGATGACTGTGCGGGCGGTTGTGTCGTCGTGGTCGGCGTTGACCGAAATCCATTCCTGGACGGCCTTGATGGAGCGCGGGCCGGTCGTGCGCAGCAGGATGACGGTCTCCATCAAGTCCAAGACAGATTTCGCGGTTTCCTGGGCGCGTTGCGAGCAGATCGTCATGCCGATGCCGCGCTGACGACCGCGTTTGGCGAGGTCCTCCATCGCCCCGAGCAATCGGGCGGTCGCAGCTGAAGCGCGTTGTGGAACAAGGACGTCGGCTTCTTCGATCACGACGTGCAGCGGGTCACGGTTGCGGTGGTAGAGACGCTCGGCGAACGCCGTGGCGAAGGTGCGGGCCTGGGTCTTGCTCATGTGGGACAGGTCGAGGACCGCGGGGATGCGGTCGTCGACGATGAGATCGGCCAGCAGCTCGCCGGCGGTTGGCTCCAGGGGCAGGTCGCCGTGGTCGCCGCCGAAAATATAGAACGGCAGCCCGGGGCTGGTGCCGTCGGCGCTGGAGCGAATCCCCCACCAGTCACCCTTGACGTCGACGACCACCACGGGCAGGCCTGCGCCGTACATCAGCTCGACGAGGTGGTGCGCGACCCCGGACTTGCCCGCTCCACGATTTGCCAGGATTGCTACAGCCGCGGTCACAATCTCCAGCGGCAGCTGCACGCCGGGGGCCAGGTCGATGTGGTCTGGCATCTCGTCGGCGGTCACGGGGCTGGGGTTCATGTCAGCTGGTTTCGAGTTCGGTCCAGTGTGGGTCGCCGGGGCGGCGGACGGCCTGGGCGTTGGGCCCGTGCTCGCGGCGGGCCTCGGCCTTCGCGTCGTCGACGGTGCCGGTCTTAGGTACCCAGATGGTGGCGTCGAACGGGATGCCGGCGCGGCGGACGAGCCAGGTGAGGACAGTCGCGTTCATTGCCAGGTGCCTTGTCCTTTGGCGTGCTGCCGCGCGTAATCCTGGGCGATTTGGCCGATGGCGTCGGCGGCTCCTCGGATCGTGTCGAGCATCTGGTGCCCACGGGCCTTGTCGGGGACCTGGTCTCCACGGGCCGTGTCGGGCATCTGGTCGTCAGGGGTCTTGTCGGTGGTTCTGGCGCCAGCTGTGCTCAAGTCTGTGGCTATCCGCTGAAGCGAGGCGAGGATCGGCGCCGGCGGATGCATACCGGCGAGTTGTTCGAGGGCCGTGAGGGTATCGCGGCCGGCCTTGCCGACCGCGTCTGGGTCGTCGGGGTTGGCGGCAAGCTCGTCTGCAGTCGTGTGCAGGTGCGTGGCCGCGCCGACGCAGGCCTGGGCGAAGTGCAGCTCATCGGTCATGCTGAGACCTCCACTGGCGTTCGGGTTATCCGTATGTCGTACTTCACGTGTTCCGCTCCGCCATCTCGTCGTATGAGCTGAACAGCTCTGGCCAGTCTGCACCGGGCTGAAGAACGGTGGTCGGCAGGCGGCCGAGGGCGACGGCGAGTCGGATACCGAGGTGATCGACGCCGGCGACGGCAAGCCAACCTGCGCACGCGCGGTCGCGGCCGGGCTCGGATTTGTGGCAGGCGAAGATCGGGGCGCCAAGCCCCGCTTCGCGTCCGGGAGATCCGGCTGTCGCTCGCAATGTCTCATACCGCTCGGCCGGAAACTCGCCTGCTGGGGAGTCTGTGCGCCATGGGCAATTCGCGCAGGGCCGAACACAGTGCGATAGCTCTAGTGGCACGGTGATCGGCTTGCCCACCTCTGAGCGGCTGGCCGGGCTCACGCGCGGATCAGCTCTGCGTAGTACTCCCAGTGTGGCTGGCGCTCCCCATCCCAGTTCACCTGCACCATGCCCGCGTCAGGGGCGTAGGTGGTGAGTTCGTTCGGCGTCCACGCTGCGACACGCTGCACGATGATGCCGTCCTCGCGACGATCGGCATGGCGAACCTGATCGCCGACAATCAAGGGGGCTGTCATGGGTTCTCCTATCGTCGGGTTCGTCGTCGCGGTGGGGTTGCTTCCGTCCGGCCCGGATGCGACTGTGAAGGCGAAGGGTGCGTTGCGCGGCAGGGTATCTGGATTGAGGGCGAACATCTCGCAGGCATTCGTCACCGCCGCACATCCGACCCAGCTCGGGCTTTCAGCTGTGCCAGTTGGGTTGCAAGCTCGTCTCGATAGGCGACGTTCTCTGCCCGATCCGGCTGGCCGATGCTGGCGGTTGCCACGTCGCAAGCGTGCTTCCACTGGTCGTCCAGTTCCGCGATCTGCTTGCCTAGCTCACTCATGTGATCCTCCGTAGGGCCGATAGTCTGCGGGGACGCAGCGTTGCGCCGGAACGCAATTGCGGGTGTCGTGTTCGGGCCGGTCTGCTGAGCAGACCGGTCAGTACGGCCGGTGTTCTGCGACGTAGGCCGCAGCCGATGAGGTCTGGCCCCCCGGGTAGTGGTGGACGGTGCGCCGATCGTGTTCGCGGGCCTCGGCGAGGGCTGCAGCATTGGACCGGAACGTGTGATCAGTGTCGGCGTGCGCGGCGCCGCCGCAGACGAAGCAGTTTTGTGGAGCCAGGTGCGCGGGTGTCGCCATGATCCGATCATGCTCCTTGGTTCTGGCAGGCGCGGCCGACTTTTCGACCTTTTCGACGGCAACCGGCCTGCACGAGTCGTTCGGTCGTCGCCTCGGCGGCGGCGGATGGTGTGATGCCCGATGCGGTGGTGCTCATCGAGTGGCCTGTGCGAGCAGATCGACTGCGCGGCTGGCCTTATCGCGTCCGTCGGTCACGGCGCCGATGACTGACGAGCGAGCGCGCGCGGCCCGGTCCTCGACAGCGCCGCGGTAGGACCACGCCGTGAGCACCTGGCCCGCTTCACCGAGGCGGACGTAGAAGACGTGATCCCCGTTGGTCCAAGCGCGCTCGCTGGATGGGATGTCAATCGCTCGGTAGTCGACCTCGGACCAGCCGTAGAGCGTCGCGGCGGCCACGATGCGTTCTTGTCCTGAGCCGCGTTCAGTGTCGCGCTTCATGACGGCCTTGTTCGCGTAGCGGTTCGGTGTCGCAGTCGCGCTCATGGGCCACCTCTGCCTGTTCTCGGGAGCGGCACTATGCGTTTCCCGCTGTGTCTGTGCGCAAATTTACATGCATGCGCGCATGCGCGCAAGACGTATTGCGCGCATGCGTGCAGGAGCTCTAGAATCACGTTCTGTGACGTCGCCCGATGTGGACCCCGGCAAGGTGAACTGGTCGATCAGGCTCGACGGAAACGAGGTTGGCCAGTGGGACGAGCTTCTGTATGGCCTTCGTCGCGAAACGGGCCGTCGAACACTGAGTAAGGCCGACGTCATGCGTGCCTTGGTCGATTTGGCGGCGGACGAGAACGCTCCGGTTCGTTCTGTGCTCATTGCCACCTTGAGGCAAGGAAACGGCTGAGCGGCCGTCAGTCCTGCACCGCGGTGCGGTGCAACATCCCCGGGTCGAAATTGGTGCTCCGATGCAGGGCGGTGTGCGGAGAGAATGCCACGATGGATGTTCGGCGCTGGAGGTTGAGGGCGGCAGCTCTGCTGGCCGTGGTAGGCGTGTTGGTGGGACTGACCGCGGCGTGCCGGGTTGTGCGAATGATCGACACCGACCCACTGGAGGTGACGATCAGCTCCATGCCCGGGGTGGCGAAGGCCTGGGTGGGCTACGACGAGGATGAGCTGGACTCGATAGCCACGCTCAACGTGCAGATGCCGGCCGCCGAGGCGGGCCAGATCAGCGGCGTTGCGCAAGCGGTATCCAGTGCGCACGGTGATGGTTCGGCCGATTACCTGAAACGGCTGCGACTGCGGATTGGCGAGGTGCCAGCGGTCACCGTCGTGCGAGACGTCAAGTCACTCAATGCAGCCGATGTTGCTACTGACAGCACAGCGCTGCGCTCGTTGGCAGCTGCCATCGCTTCGACGTCGCCCACTGTGCAGATCGACTGGGCTACCAATAACTGGCTGACGGTCCGGCAACTGTCCACGCCGATACCGGAAGTGCTGCAGGCGGTTCGAAACGTCGGTGTCACGGCCGGCACCGTGAATCTGCTACCTGTCGACTCTGCGGCACCGAACTGGCGGGTGACCCTGCCGCTGTCGCGTGACCAAGAGCAACGCATCCACCGGCAGATCGAGACCATGCCGGCCCAACTCAACCGGATCGCTGTGCGTGATGCGACGATCGCCGATCTTGGAGTCGTGGTGAGCCGTCAATCCACCTACCGTGCGCTGGTTGACATCATCAGCATCGTCGGTGCGGGCCCCGGCCGTCCGCTTTGGTTGACCTGGCATACGGCGCCGCAGGACATCACCAAGCAGTACGAGGGGTCAGTTGATGTCGGGGATTGCAGCTACCCCGACTCCCACCTGGAGCAGCATCCCGAAAAGTACCTGTCAGCTGATGAGATCGCGTTGCAGAACCAGCTGCGAGAACAGTTCGACACCTGTCCTCGATAGGTGCTGCTGGCGGTCGGCATCATCAGTTTTCCAGGCTGCGCCCGGTCGAAAGGTAGATGGCGTTGGGGCGTTGTTGACCCACCGAAAATATGGCTTGCCATTAATGCGGTACCGCATTACGATAATGGCATGCCAATTCATCCGGTGGTGTTCATCCTGCAAGGACTGCCAGGTTCAGGCAAGAGCACCTGGGCCCGCGCCTGGCGGGATCTCGACCCGGGGCATCGCGTCATCATCAACCGTGACCAGATTCGATTCCTGCTGTACCGCAAGTACCGTGGGCTCACCGAGTTGCAGGAACTGATCGTCACTGGCGTGGAGAGGCGCTTGGCCGTTCTCGCGCTCCGGGATGGTAAGTCCATCGTGATTGACGCTACCAACCTCGAAGCCGAGCATCTGGCCCAGTGGGTAGCGCTGGCCGGACGGCACGGTGCTCGCTACGAACGTGTCACCCTGCTTACGCCGGTAGACGAATGTCTGCGCCGCAACCGCCGTCGGGCCGCATCCGGTGGCCGCTTCGTGCCGGAGGAGGTCATCGTGGACATGAGCCGAAATGCTCAGTGGACCCTCGAACCAATCGACTCTCTGGCTCGCCTGTGAGGTGGCCGAGGCGCACCCGGCATGCCCAACATGTCGCGGTGAAACCGCCGGTGAAGTATGGGGCGCTGCTGGATCATTGGCGGGCCCTGGACGACTGGCTCGACGCGGGCGGCTCCGGCTGGCAAGTCAGTCGTGCCGCCAAGGACCTACTGGGCGGCGTGGAGCCCGAGAATCCGCACAATCGCCGCGAACTGCTCGTCCTGGCGCTACTCGCGGTCTCAGTGGACACCGGCCGCCTCCGCGACGAATTCGCGGCACGCGATTTCCTTGGCAACACACACATTCCCGTCGACAACCTGGTGAAGCGGCAGCAGTTTCTGACCGAGCTGGCGATCAGCTCCGCGATGCCACTCGCGCCCCTAGGGCGTCTGGTTGGTGAGCATGCCACCGTCGCCGAGAGACAACACATGCGACTCATGAACGAACCCAACTGGGACTGGCGCCACGAGCAGCGCGAAATCTGGACCGCCGCGGTGAGATTCGGTCACCTGGCACAGACAATCGCACACGCGCTGGGGCTGACCGCCAGCCCGATACCCTTCTACCGCTCCATGAGTATGCGCGCTGGCCAGAACCCGAACGCCGTCTTGATCAATGACATCGCGTGCGTGGCCGAGCCATGGTCTTCGGGCAGTCGAGCACGTGCCTCGTATGTCAACAGCGACCTGGGGTTGGGGCCCAACGCGCTGCCGCCGCACACTCTGTTCGAAATCTGGACAGCGCCGGCTGCAATCGTCGCTGTCACGCACCTGGAACCGGAGAAGGCGGGCCACGATCATCCCCGCAATTTCGCCGGGGAGTCGGGTCACCCCGTCATCACTGCGTATCCGCCTCTGTGGCGGGCAGCGCCGGAACACTTCGACGGCCCGGGTGGCTTGGCCCGGTGGCGACCGGTCACCGTCGCACAGATGCGCAACCACTAGTACGCGTGGTGTGCACCCGGGGGTGCGGCGCTGCCCGCGGCTGGCATCAAACGACAGCTGCGCACAGCGATTCGCGCCGGTGGATAGTCCTATCGCCTATAGCCCAGAACATTTCGCACCGCCGAGCATGTCGTACCCCCAGCGCATGATGCAGGTATGCGATTCGAATACACCCGTGGCCGAACGGATCTGGGCCTGCGGCGCACACCGTCGTGTCGCAGCGCGAATCGCGCTGCGGGAGCTCAGGAAAGGAGAGTGACGTGATTCCCACTGACCGGGAACGGCTTCGGCGCGCCAGCCAATACCGCGACCGCACCGCAGCTCGTGAGCAGACCCGCGCGCTACGTCAGGTCTCGGCCGCCGCCTACTGGTTGAAAAACCTCGATGCCGGCGAGCCCAGAGAGCAACGCGAAGAGATGGCGCAATCCTGCGCCCGCTACGCGCGCACGACCGGAGCCAGCGACGCGATGGTCGAACAGGCGCGACTACACGGTGAAGGAGCCGGGCAGCACCTGGCGGCCATGTTCGGGGGCACTTTCCTGTCGTGGTCCAAGACGGTGCGGTTGGTGTCGCCGCGGCTCAAGCGACTACCGCAAGGACTGCGGGTGCGACGAGCCCGGCAGCGGGCCTTTGAGCGGGCCTTCATAGGGCCTGAGCGCTACGTCGACTGGCTGACTGAGGGTGGGTTCGTTCTGGTGGAGCGTCGGGTGATTCGTCACGCCGACCTGACAGACACGGTGATCAGCGAGTGGCAGCGTCAGGTAGCGGGGGGCACCGATCGGGCGCAGATCATCGAATGGCGCACCGCGGCCACTGATGCGGCCGTGGTCGCCGATGTATTCAGTGCCGATGAGAATCCGACGCAGTCAGCGCCAGTCGTCGATCTCGACGCGGCGCCGACGGCTGCTCAGTAGGCATGCGCGCAGTCTAGGAGACAAACACTTGTACACCCGGTTTACCGGGTGTACGGTGGTGGAAGTCCGGTCAGGGATTACCCAGACCGCAACCGCCCAAGGAGGCACCCCATGACTGAAACCGTCACCTTCCGCAGGACCGGAATCGGGCAGTACGCGATCATGCTGGACGGACGCGTGATCGGCGAGGTGGTCAAGGTCCGCTCGGTCGACTTGCTCACCGGCGCTGTGCGCCGGCCCGTGTGGACGGCTCAGACTGAGGCCCGTCATCCTTTCGGGGTAACCACGTCGATCGCGCGCCGTGGCGCCAGCCGCCAGGAAGCGGCAGGAAAGGCTGTCGATGAGTACAAGCGCCTGTGCTCCACCACGGTCGTCGAACTGTGCGCAATCGATCGTCAGGGCCGCGAAGCCGGGTGGTGGTGAACCCGCTGCCCGCCGCGGCGCTCCGTCGCGCACCGCACATACAGAGCCTAAGGAGGCCTGCTGAGCTATGAATCCGGCTGAAATCCGCTGCCGCCGAGAACGTCTCGGCCTCACCGCTGAAGGACTCGCTCAGGTACTCGGCGTCGACGAACGAAACGTCCGCCGCTGGGAGCGCGGCGCCCAGGGGATCTCGGAACGCAATGTCGAGCAGATCGCCCAACTCGAACGGCGATATGCGCAGCTGGTCGACGAGCTCGCCGCAGGCGATCGCGACCCGTTAATCACCTTCGAGACCGATGAGCGACTATGGGAGGCCCACCCACAGCTGCGGCCCATCCCGGCCCGCCTCCATCGCAGCGCCGCGGCCGAGGCCATCATCCGAAGCGGAGGTCAGATCGCCTACGCCGGCGAACCGGTCGTGTAGTTGCCCGCTCTGTGACTGCGCAAGTCACTGTGGCGCACAGGAAGACTCGGGTGTCTATTCAGGGCAAACGTCGGTTGCGTCGCCTGGGTCGAACTCGTCGGGGTCAGAAGTCCGGACCACCTTGCGGTAGGCAGGATGACCGTCGCAGTCGCCTAGGTCGAATGCGATGACGAAGATCTCGGACTTGGGTTCGTCGACACCGTGGAACGTGACTCCATGGCCGATGGCTCGGGGCTGACCCCACGACTGCCAGGTGATGTCGCTGACCGAGCTGCTGGCCGTCGAGGCCAGCGAGATCGATTCGGGCTGTGCACCGCCGAACCCTTCGGCCCACTCGAATGGTTTCTCGCGCCCCAATGTCGGTACACCATGGCGGAACTGGGGGCACTGGTGTTCAAAGGGGAGTTGTTGACTGATCGCGAAGGCAGCCTCGAGTCGTTTGACTGTCTCTTGCGCGGGTTCGGCGTTGAGCCGCTCGCGCGAGTCTTTGACTATCGCGAGGAACACCGGATCAGCGGCCAGCGGGCTCGTCGCAAGGAACTTCCCGCCGTTGGCTATGTATTCGTCGGTCTCAGCCAGCTGCGAACGTTTGTAGGCCTCGGGATCCGCTCTAGCTTCATCAATCGTGGTCTTGAGCGCGTGCTCTTCTTGGTCCCATCGTTTGGGATCGCCGCTCCTGCCTGAGCACTGCTGGCGGCCGAAACCGCGAAGCAAGTGGGGAGTCTTGGCGACTCTGTCATGATCAGCTGCATTCGACGGGATCGGGCCGAACATGTAGACGAAGCTGCCGTTTCGGATGTCCCAGCCCGGCACCTGGCAGGCGGCGGAGGCGAACGCCGCGTCACCGCCGGCCGGGACATCCGTGAAAATGCTCTCGACAAGATCGCGGTGGAACTTCTCTGTGACAGGAATTTTGTCCTGTGCCAATTGCTGCGAAACAGTGATCGGCTGACCTGTGAGGGGATTGGTCACCTCCGCGGCGAGTGCGGCGTCCACGAGTTGCTCCGGTGTGGAATTGGGGCCGATCGCATCGACGCACTCCGAAAGGAGATTTCCAGACATCCCGCCCATGCCTGCACCCATATGAGGGCTACCCGAGCACCCTGCGGCCAGCGCAACGGCAACTCCGACGAGTGAAGATCTCATCGCAGAACGTCGCGCCCGGCGCCCAGTGATCCGTTGCGTCACGCAGTGCCGGCTAGGTAGCGGGGACACCGCGGGGTCGGCGTTTGCGCGATGAAACCGGGTCATCAGCGGCCCCTCCCGTGATTTGCTAGGAACCGATTTGATCGTCTCATTGGGAAGGCGAACGCGGGACCGGATTCGAAGCTCTGAACAAAGTGGCAAGCCCACCAGCCAGCGAGTCTGGCAATACACTCAGGTCAACGCGATGAACAGCAAGGGGGGGAATGTTGACTTCGGAACAGATCAGTGCCGCAGCTATTGACGTTGCCGGTATTGGAGAACAGCTCGGTCAGGCCCAGATCGATAGCCCGACCGCTTTGGCTTCGGTAGTGAAGCGGCTACAGGACTTGGCCGAAGTCCTGTCAGCGGGCCCGGGAGGCCCGGGAGCCTTGGCACGGTCGGTGTGGGACCTGGCCGAGCGGATCCAGTCGGCAGGAACAGCGTCCCCGGACGGCGTTGGAGCGCTGGCGACCCAACTGCGCCACGTCGCTGCCGGCCAAGCCGAATGGGAGGCTAAGGCGCGCAACATCTGGTGACGCCTCAGCGAAGAGAAGGCCGACGCGCGCGACTGAACCTGGGCGGTGCACTCGTGCGCAATGTCGCCCTACAATGCCTCGACGAAACGGTGCGCAGGCTCGGGTGAGGGTGACGAACGTATGAGCAGCAGTGGGTCCTATCCTGCGGCCAACCGCTGGCTCTCCGCGTCGGAGATGGCCGAGGAGTCGGGCCTGCGGATCGACTTCGTCGAGCGGTTCCTGCCAGCCGAGGAGCCTGCTCCCCGACCCAGGTACAGCGGTGAGCTCGTCGGCGTGGCCCGGTTCGTCAAAGAGCTCGCCGATATCGGCACCCCGGCGGCCGCGATCGAAGTAGCAGTCACTGAGATCCGCTCTCGCCGAGATGCCGCGTTCGGCGTCGTCGTCGGCCACGAGCGGCGCCGCATGGCATCAGGAGCTGGCCGGGCCAAGGCCAAGCGGGCCATCGGTGCCGCCGCGGCGATCGGGCTGATCGTCGGAGGCTTGGCTGGAGGGCTGATTGGACATTTCACCGCGGGGCCGTCGGCCGAAGCCGCCGCCCCGGTGTCGGTCACAGTCACCGAGACCGCGCCAGCGCCCCCAGCGGTGGCCGCTGAACCTGTCGTGCCGCTGCGCAAGGACCCTGTGTGTGAGGAGTGGAACCAGCTCACCGACAGCTATGCCGGCAAACAGAAGGACTGGGTCCGAATGGATCCGCAGGTCTCGTCGGTGCAGTGGCCCGCCGAACAGCGAGCCGTGGCATTGGCGGTGATTCCGGTACTGAAGGCGCAGGCCGCAGACGCCAGACGTCTGGCAGACGCAACCCAGGACCAGTTCCTGGCCGGCCTGTTGCGCGCGCAAGCGGCCTACGAACTCGAGTACGCCAACCGGCTCCCCACCTATCGCGTCAGCGACGATGCGTATTGGAAGGCCGTGAAAGCACTCGGAGAAGTGATCCGGCAGAGCTGCTCAGCTGCGAACTGACAGCCGCGCAGGGCGTGGCAGTCAAACTGGCCTCGAAAACCCCCGCAGGCCCACCATAGTGGCGGCCACAATCGATGGAATGCGACGCGACGTCGCACGCCCTCGAAGGAGCCGTCGTGAGCCACCACATCCTCGTTATCGGTTTGGATGCCGACCGTGAAGCAGCGCGCCAGCGCGGTGAAGCCGTTTTCCCTGAGCATCCCGACGAACGGTCTTATACCCTGATCTGCCCAGACGGCAACGGGTGCAAAGGATTTCTGCGGTGCGGAGAGCCGCACTGGTTCGGCGGCGTGCCTATTGAGCATGACATCAACCATGACAACAGCGTGCCTAGTGGATACGAGCACGAGGAACGCGAGTTTCACGGTGTGACGCACCTCTGGCGCGAAGGGTGGGGCTGGACAGTGCCCTACGAGGGCTGCATCGTGAACTACGTCGACTGGGAATATCCCACTGGCGTAGCGCAATACCCGATCGGCCAGTACGACGTGGAAGACGACTGGATCGACGACTCGTGCTGGGTCGAGTTCGCCAACGTCGAGCCCCTGGCCGCGCAGCAGCCCGCTATGGCAGCCGCCGCATTGTGAAGGCTCTCACCGTACAACAGCCGTGGGCGTGGGCAATCATCCACGGCGGCAAGAACATCGAGAATCGCACGCAGCTGTGGTCGTACCGAGGCGTTTTGGCCATCCATGCCGGACAACGATGGTCAGAACGCGGTGACCGCAGCCCCCTGATTGAAGAGGCTACGAAAGGCCGGTCCCTGTATCCATCGGCGTTGACGATGGGCGCGATCATCGGGCTGGTCGATCTGGTGGACTGCCACGAAAACGCCGGGTGCCACAAACCGTGGGGGGAGTCGTCCTACGTCGAATTCGGTGGCCGCCAACGCGATCGCATCACCCACTTGGTGTTGGAGCACCCACGCGCGCTAGACGAACCCATCGCGTGCAAAGGGGCGCTGGGGTTGTGGACACCGCCGCCCGATGTGGTGCGCCGGCTGGAGGCCCTGTAGACGTCGGGGTTGCGACGTTGTTGTGGTGGTCGCCTGCGCGCGATGGCGGCACGTTCATCGGTGGAAATTGGTGCGCTCAGGTGTGGTGGGCGGCATTTATGGTCGAGGTGTGGGCGACTATGCGCAGACCCTGGTCGACGTCGATGCGACCGACGAAGATGCACCCAGGCTCAAGCAACGGGTGCTGTCGTGGCTGATCAACGATCAGATCGTGGCCGCCGAACTCAGCGATTGCGTGCTAGGCGCCGAAGAAGGCGGCTATGCACCGGGGGAAAACTATTCCTACGCGATCGTGGGCCGCGGCTCGGTTCCCGTTACCGCGCCTCGCCTGTGGACCAACGGCCTGTCCATCGACGCCACTCGATCGGTGTACTGGGCCAGTGATCTCGACTCGGTGACCTGCCCGCGATGCGGTCATCGAGAACCGCTCGAACTCGCCGGCGACGGTGATGGCAGGTTTGTCACGGCATTCCGGCCGGCCATGCTGACGTGGGTTGACGGCGGCAGCGGTGAGGTGGCGTGTGCATCCTGCGGTGAAGACGTCGGCCTCAATGACTGGGAATGGTCGCACCCCTGGGCATTCGGGACCCTCGGGGTCAAGATGTGGAACTGGGACCCGATCGGTGAGGAGTTCATCACCGATCTCAGCGAGCTCCTCGACGGCCACCGCCTGGTCTACAGCTGCTACAAACTGTGACCCCAACACCCGAGGCCGCGAGTGGCGGCTGAACGGCTGTGCCGGCCGGGGCGCAACTGTCCGAGCGGCACTGGGATCGTCCCCGCGACCGGGGAGAAACTGGCCCAAAAAATCCGGACGCGGCCCTGTTGTGTCTGACCACAATCGATAGGCATGAACGGCTGTCCACGACCTGACAATCGCCTGCAGGGGCGGTTGGCGCCGTCCACACCCTTCGCGCCCGCGGCCCCAGGGGCGGTGACCCGGTGACCATCACACCGCTGCGGGCCGTCGTTGTCATCGACTACCAGAACGTTCACCTCTGCGCCCGCGACCACTTCGTCCCCAGCACTGCCGCTGCAGACAGCCTCATCTCGCCAGGGCGATTCGCCCGTCGCCTCATCGCGGTACGCAACCGGGTGTCGCCACTGCCCGCGGAACTGGTCGAGGTAGTGGTATTTCGAGGATTGCCCGAGCCTCAATTCGACCTCTACGGGTACCAGCGGAATCTGGCGCACCAGCAGCGGTGGGAGGCCGACCCCGCGGTGCGCGTGGTCCATCAGCCGCTGCGCTACCGGGTCCTGCGCGCTGCCTACAGTGTGGGCCCGGCAGGAGCGCAGGTACAGCCAGAAGTCGATGTCACCGAAAAAGGTGTCGATGTGCTGTGCGCCTTGGCCGTCGTGGAAGCCGCGGCGCGCCCCGATGTGGATTTGGTCGTGTTGGCCAGTCACGACCACGATCTGGATCCCGCGGTCGCCGCAGTGCAGCGATCCCGAGAAGCCCGGGTCGAAGGGTTCCAGTGGTTTGGGGGTGCGGGCCAGCAGGTAGGCCACCTTCATGGCGACAGTGAGGCCGGGCGATTGTGGTGCACCCGAATGGAAGTCGAAGATTTCGCGGCCTGCCGTGACGAGCACGATTACCTCATCGAACGGGTTGGCTACGGATCAAGGCAGGGGCAAGGCTGATGGACGGAAGAAACCACACCTCGTTGGGGCATTGGCGCCAGCACATTGCCGCCGTGATCGTCGTGACGTTGTTCGTGATGCTGTTGGGCGCGGCATTGACGCTGGCCGTCGCTCAAGGTGCGGGAATGCTGTGAGTACACCGCTCGCCGTTGCGGATACCCCGGCACCGACCCGTCGGGGGATGGCCTTCCAGCCGTTCGCTGGGGGCACCGATGTATGGCTGACGCCCAGACACCTCCTGGCAGCACTGGGCGAGTTCGACCTCGACCCCTGTGCGGCGCCGGACCCCACGCGCTGGCCGACCGCTCGCCGTCATATCTGCCTTCCTGACGATGGCCTGAGCGCACCCTGGTCTGGCCGGGTATGGCTGAACCCGCCCTACGGGGCCCAGGTGCACCGGTGGGTGTCGCGATTGGCTGACCACGGCGACGGAATCGCGCTGATCTTCGCCCGGACCGACACGACAGGCTTCATGAACCACGTGTGGCGGCGCGCGGACGCGGTGTGCTTTCTGCAGCGCCGCTTGGTCTTTCACCATTCCGACGGAACAGCGGCGGCCAACGACTGCGGCGCCCCCAGCGTGCTGGTCGCGTTCGGGCGCAACAACGTCGACATCCTCGCCCGCGCGATCGAACGTGGACAGCTGGGCGCTGTCCTTGTCGATCGAGAAACCGGTTGGCAGTTACCGGCCAGCGACCCAACGCTGCCGTTCGAGGACGCGTGATGACCGAATCAAACATCCGGTGAGGGGTAGGAACAGTGAGGGATTTGAGAGTGGTGTTGGGGCGGTCGGCCTCCGGTATCGCCACCGAGGTGACGTTGAGCGGGCACCGTCCGCACGTCCGCTGGATCGGCCCGCGGGGTGTCGGCAAGACACCTGAGCTCATGCGGGCGGCGGGCCAATGTGTCGTGCAGATCCCCCCATGCCCCGACCAGCTGCGAATGGTGCTGTTCGAAACACCCACCCGACCGCACAGTTGCACTGACCTTCTGGGCCTTCCCGGGGTCATGACGATCAACCCGTCCACGGTGCTCAACGCTGACGATCCGAACGTCACCCTGGACCTGTTCAACCGACAGCTGCAGCGGCGCCGGGACCGCGGTGCCGGCCAACCATTGGTGCTCGTGGTCAACGACTACAGCTGGTGGCTCCAGTACTTCCCGGAACTGCATACCCTGGCCATCGACCCCGAACCTGGAGTGCATCTCCTGTTGGCCGCGACTGACCTCAACGACTTCGATGTCGCTACCGCGCCGCCCGGCCGGCGGCCCATGAGCTGGATGCCCGAGGACGGCGCGAAGTCTCCCGAGGAGCCCTCTGCGCTATCCGAGCGATTCCGCACCGTGGTACTCCCGGCGGCGCCGCGGCGCCAGCCCGCGATCTTGCCGCGCCGGACCCGGGCGTGGGCCCCGTGCTAATTGGACGGGCGCTCACTGCGACGATTCTGGACCGACCACATGCCACAGCACGCCTGGGCGGCGGCCGGGGATCTCGATGAGCGAGATCATTCCAGTTCCCACCGAGGTCACCCAGGCGGTCGAGGAATACGTCTTCTCGGAGCACTTCGCCCGCGACAACAAGGAAGACCGGTCACCGCTCGACGAATCGGGCATCTGGGAACTGCACCGAGTTGCCGCGCGTATCTATGCGATGGGGTTTGAGGGCGGAACGCGTGTGCAGGCGCAACGATCGCGTGCCGAGCTGCAACGCGCCCGCGCGGCAGGACTGCAGGCGGGGTAGGTCCGCATCGTTTTCACGCATTCCTCGGTAACAGGGGAATGCCGCAGAACTCGCACCGAAATTCCATACGGGGCACCGATATTGAGCGCAACAATCGATAAGTATGACGGCCCTGCTCCGATTTGCTCAGCCCCGCGACCAGTGGTGAGCGAACGAGCATGGAATGGACCCGCAGTGACGACGGCGACCCGGACGGGAGTGGCAACCCGATAACGGGTTGCACCGAAGTCTCCCACGCCTGTGGCCGCCTCAAGCGCGCGGAGACCGCCAAGGCCGACTCGGCCGATCAACGACGAAAGGCGCAAATTCGATGCGCGAGTTGAGATCACTCATCACGTTCGGCATTGCCCTACTGGCGGTCATCTACTTGCTTCCCATGATGCTGAAGTCGGGCGCCAGCATCATCGAGGCCAACAGCAACCAGGACCACTCCAGCTCCCAAGCGCCCGCCACAACCCCGCCGGCAGCACCATCGGCACCGAACATGCCGGCCGAACCCGCCGACTGGACCATCGTGGGACTCGTCGCCATCATCGCTCTCACCGTCCTGGTCATGGCTGTGCTGGCGTGGTTCGCCTGGCGGCACCTGACCAAGCGCGGTGTCGACAAGCGTGAACAGCAAGCCCGCCGCGACGGCCAGATCGCCCTGTGGACCCAAGGCCTCAACGCGCTCGACAAGACCAGCGAAGCGCTCATGGAATTCGAGACCGATCCCGAATCTGTGTACTTCACCCGACCCCTTCTCGGTGACGTCAGCGAGCCGGCCACAGCCGCCTTCTACACCGCCTACGGCGCCGCGCGAAACCTGTGCACCGAGACCATTCCGAGCGAGTCGTCTCTGGTCATCGCATTCGCCGAAGCCGCCGAGAACGCGCGCCGAGCATTCGGCGTCGCCGACGAAAACGCCCGCAGCAAGGCCCGCCGCGGCATCAGCCACAACGGCCACAAACTCTCTCCCGAGGAAAGCCGCAAGATCGACCAGGCCCAAAAGCTGATGCGCCAGGCCCGCGACCCCGCCCTCACCGAGGCCCACGCCCACAACGCCCTCACCAAGGCCCTGGAGCTGCTCGACGCCGCCGGCGTCATCGTCCCCGAACGCCTCACGGCGAACGTCACCAAGAGCATCGACACCATTCACCGCAAAGCCTTGACCAGCTGATCGCACGAATCAAGAAGGGGGACACCACAATGCTTCAAACAGTAGGCACCATCGGTGACCTCTCCCTGGACGACGGCGAACCGTCGCACATCAGCAGCGCAGGCACCCCGGCCGCGCTTCCCCCGGCCAAGACCACCTGGACGGGCCAGTGCCGCGCCCCGGTGCGCCTCCGGCCCCAGACCGAGCCAACCCTGCACCAGCCGCCGAACCGGCGGACCGCGGCGGCAGGTCCGATGACCGCCGAATCGATGTGTGCCCACCGTGAACGCCGACGCACCACCGGATCCATGTGGAGGAAAAGATGAGCTGGTCAATCGGCTATGACGAGAAGTGGCAGCGCGACAACGGTTACGGCGTGCCAGCCGAGATCACCGCACGCGACGAAGCCGTCCGCACCACATACCGCGGCGTCGCACACCTGCGAGGTGTCCTTTGACCACAGCGCTACCGAAGAAGCGCAAGAAGGCGGCGGTCAAGACCGCCCAGCACCGGCCAGCCACACGGCGCAGACGCTTCAAACACGACACCCTGGTCGCCGTCGACCTCTTCAGCGGCTTCGGCGGAATGACACGCGGAATCGAAGCCGCGGGGATCGACGTGATCTCGGCAGCAAACCACGCAGAATATAAAGTCGAGGTCCACGAGGCCAACCATCCCAACGCTGAACACTGGATCGCCGACCTCGTCGACCGCGAGGCCTCCAACTACCACTCAGTCCGCGATCTGCCTCCCGGCGACATGCTCTGCGCCGGAGTGTCCTGCGTCAACCACTCGCCAGCCAACACCAAAAAAGCCTATGCACAAGGCCTCTCGCTATTCGACCTGGACGATCCCGAGTTCGACGAACGGGTCACCAAGTCAGAGCGCGACCGCGCAACGGCCAACTGCGTCCTGCACTATGCCGCCCAACACCATCCACGCCTGATCCTCGTCGAGTGCACCACCGAACTGACGTCATGGGGTCCGCAGGTGCCAGGCAAGAAGTACGGCGACGGAACAACATTCAGATGGTGGATCAAGCAATTTGAGAAACTCGGCTACCGCTACCGCATCCTCTACCTGAACTCCATGTTCTTCGGGGTCCCGCAGAGCCGCGACCGCCTCTACATCGCCATGTGGGACCGCGCCCTGCCCACCCCCGACCTCGACCACCGGCCCGTGTCATGGTGCGGCTTCTGCGCCAACATGGTCGAGGCAGTGTGGACCTGGCGCACCGGGGTGTCACCGACCGGACGAGTCACCTACGGCCGCCAGTACGACTACCGCTGCCCCAGCTGCAGACACCAGGTCATCCCCCCGATGACACCGTCCCTGGCGGCACTGGACCTCTCCGACCTCGGCACCCGCATCGGCGACCGGGACAAGGCGCTGGCCGACACCACGATGGCAAGGGCCGAACGGTGCCGGCAGCGATTCGCCGAGTTCCCCGCGGTGCTGATGCCGGCCAAGGCGCAACGAGGATCCGAACGGCATCCGTGGCAGCCACTGGCGACCCAGACCAGCCAGCAGGAAACCGGAATCTTGTCGACCGGCGCGATCATGGGCGTGGCGGGACACACGTTCGAGCGGCCCGGATCGGATTGCCGCAGCCGAGATCTGAGCCAACCGCTGTGGGCGCAGACCGCCACCAACACAACAGGTTTGTTGACCCCGCCCTTGGCGATGGCGATCGACAACTACCAGGGCGCCGGCCGGGGCACAGATGAGCCGCTCCCTACCCAGGTCGGTTCGGAAACCCTCGGTCTGCTGTCGGCCGGGATTGTCCCTTACCGGCGCAACACCGTGCCCACCAGCCATGGCGAAGCGATGCCAACGGTGACGACCGAGCAGATCCCGGGCCTGCTGACCGCAGCCGGAATGATCAAGAACAACGGCTCGATCGACGAAGCCCACTACCGGTCCTACCCGATGAGCGAAGCGCTCGGCACCGTGGTCGGATCGGCTGTCACCCAAGGCATGTTGTTCTCGGGATGGAAGCCCGACACCGCCGCCGCATCGGTCAGCCAGGTCGGCGACTACTCCTTGGTCACCCCGACACCTGAGTGGCAGGCAGCACTGGCCGACCTGCGACTCGAGGACTGCTACTACCGCATGATGGGCGCCCACGAGATCGGCCGTGGATGCGGGTTCGACGTCGACTTCGGCACCCACCGAGGAACATTCATCGTCTGGGGGTCAGCCCGCAACCAAACAGACGGATTCGGCAACGCCGTCTCACCTGCTGTCGGAACGTGGCTCGGCACCCGCCTGCGGGCCATCGTGCACACCGAGGAAGCCGCGTGAGCACCGGAAGACTACAGGCGCTTGCCATGCGACTCCGAGGCCGCAAGCCATGCGGATGGCGAGGAAGCCACTCCGGAGACGGCTCGGTCGGCGTCGATATTGCCTGGCCCTGCGGGCACGGTCAGGGCCGCACAACACCAACGTGCACCGCCCATCTTGACCACCTGCTGTCTCAGGGCGGGACGGCCAGCGCAGCGGTCCCGTGCGTGGTGTGCGAGACCCCCGGGGCGGCCAGAGTCACCGCAACGCACGACATGTATCCGGCACCGCGATATCTGCGCCGCCGCGCTGGTGGCTCCAGGGCAGGCAGGTGACCGTGCGCGATAGCGAAAGTCGAGCAGCTTCGACATCGGTGATCGACACCCCGGCAGCCGACGTGCTGGTCGAGGCCGGGCTGATGACCGACGTACCGCCGTGCAGCTGCGGCCGGACCGTGCACCGGAATTGTGTGCACCACTCGCAAGGGTGGACCCGGATCCGGCGAAACCTCGGCAAATCGAAATCTGTAGCCGCCGGCCGGCGCGGTTACCTCACCGAAACGTATGAGGGCCAAACGGATGAGTGAGCAAATGACGTTGTTCTCGTGCGCCGGTGCCGAGGTCAAGTACGCGGTGATAAGTGAATGTGGCCGCTACCGCTACGAGCTCGGCCGCCGCTGGGATCACGAGGGTCCACTGCTGGAGTTCATCATGCTCAATCCCTCGACCGCCGACGCCAACACCGATGATCCAACGATCCGACGCATCGCAGGATCGGTGAAACACCCTGGCTTCGCGCGTGTTTGGGGCTACGGGGGCATTGTCGTGCGGAACCTCTATGCCTACCGCGCCACCGACCCGACCGAACTGGCCAACGCCGAAGACCCGATCGGACCGGACAACCGCGACACCCTCAGCCACGATGTCGCGGACTGCACGATTGTGGCCTGGGGCGCTCACCCGGCCGCGGTCGGATGGTGGGCCGGCTACCCCTACGCCTGGCAACGGACCGTGATTGAACGCCCCGCGCTGTTTTGCCTGGGCACCAATGCCAACGGCTCACCCAAGCACCCGTTGTACGTCCCCGCCGACACCACACCCAAGCGATGGGAACCCAGCAATGCCGGCTGAGAGGCGCAAGTGCATCGGCGGCAACACGATCCCTCGGGAAGGGACCTTCGAACGCGGCTTCTGCGGGCTGTGCGGCACAGACCTACGGATCCGCAACGACGGCACACTGCCCGAACACCAACTGCGCTACGAACGATTCCTGGCAGAAATGGCTGCCGCCGTGGAGAGATTGGTCGGGTGGCGGGGATTCGGATCACACCTTGGCGCGTCGCAAAGCCCCGCACCAGGCGGCCCGCCGAGCCCGACGTAAGCGCCCGAACAAGTGGCCAGACAACCGACACTAAGGAAAGGAACTGCGCAAGATGAACGCATCCGATGACCAGTGGGAACCGCTGGGGGAGTCACCCGCCATCGCGGTCGTCGCACCGAAATACCAGGCGGTGCACCAGGTCACCATGTACCAGGCGCGCTGCACGTCCTGCGGGACGGTCGAGGAGGACTACGGCGATTTCGGTGCGCTCCGTGATGCCGGCGATGCAATCAGCCATGTCGTAGCCGACGGCTGGTTCGAGCGCACCCGCAACGAAGCCGGTCAACGCGCTGACGGAACGCCGTGCATCGTGGTTCATACCGTCGAGCTGCTGTGCCCGAACTGCCAGAAGTGCGAGATCTGCGACAACGCGAAGGCCCATCCCGACGAGGAGGGAGAACACATGGTCTGCCAGCAACACGAGAACCATGTGTTTGAGGAAGCATCGTGATGCCGAGCACCGACGCTCACTCGTTCCCGATTGAAGTCCTGCGCGGCGCGTCTCCCCGGCGCCGCCGGCACCCGGTTGCAAGGGCCGGCCATGCCTGAACCCCGAACTCGCGCATCGACGTGCGGCGTCTGCCGCGGCCCGATCACCTTCTACCCGCGCCGCCCAGAGGACGTCGTGCCTCGAACCACGAGCGTCAACGAGGACACCCGATGGGCCCACGACCGGGTGAGCGACTGGCTGCACAGCCGCCACCGGGCCCGGCCTGAGACGGAGGCGTCGAGTGGGTGACACCGCGGCCCTGCTTGCCGCACTGCAGCGCCATTACATCAAGCCGGGCGACATCGTCACCGGTGGAGTGTTCCTGGCTGAGGTCGGACAAAACGGGGGGCACTCTTGGCCGGCGGTGCGTCGATGCGACGCCCTCTACATCGGGTTCACCTCAGCCAGTGGGCGAATCCTCGCTGGCCACGAACTCAAAGTGTCGCGCGCGGACTGGCTCAGCGAACTCAAGAAGGTCGGAAAAGCAGACGCGTGGGCCGATGAATGCCACGAATGGTGGCTGGTGGTCAGCGACCCCGAGATCGTGCACGACGGGGAACTTCCCGACGGATGGGGACTGATGTCACCGGGGCGCGCGGGAAGCTCGCGGATGAAAGTGAACGTCAAAGCCGCCCGAAAGGATCCCGGGTCGCATCGGCCGAGCTGGGATGCGGTGCGCAGCATCATGGCCGCATACGACACCCGCCGCGCGCAAGCGATGACGGAGTTCTGGTCCACTGCGGTCAGTGAGGCCACCACCCAGGCCAACGCCAAAGTGCAGCAGCGCATCGATCAGGCAGTGTCTCAGGCGATGTCGGCAATCCCGGACACCGCCGAGCTGGTGACCCGCCTTCAACTCGTCGAGCAGGCTTTGGGTGCACAGATTGACTGGCATGCCACCGACGCCGCCACAGCGCGGGGAGGCCGCGTTGCGCTGGCCGACATCGCACAGATCGCCGAGGCCGTGCGAGCCTGCGGCGATGTGCGCAGAGCGGCCTGGAATCTGGCCGAGGGCTACCGCAACCCGGTGCGCGAGACATTGCTGGCGGTGGAACAGCTCGACCAGGCGCTGTCGCAACTGCGCGACGTCACCGCAGCCTCTGCCCCGGGCGGCGCGGCGAACTGGCCGCAAAATTCACCACACGGAGCAGCCCTGATCGCAAACAATCGTAGGCATGCCCCTACATGAGCGCACTATTGATCCTTTGGTGACTCTCAGTGCGGCAGCAGCTGATCCCGCCTCCGGCGGCCAAACGGCGGTCGTTCTCGCCTTGGCGCTGGTCGGAGTCGTGGTCGTAGCGATCGCGGTGATGCGGCGCGTCACTCGATGGGTGATGCGCATCCCCGTGCTGGTGATCGGTGCTGCGGTGGCTGCCGTGCTGCTGCCCTCCCTCGGCGATGTGCTGGGCAGTGTCGGCTTGCCCGAGAACCCCTCGGGGCTCATCAATGTCTTGTTCGGTCCGTGACAACGTCGAATGGCACTGGGTAGCAGGTGTATTCGATGCGCAACCCCAATGCTGAAAGGTGTAAGCGGTGACTGAGATCGTCAGTGAAGCTGTGGCAGGTCGTTTCGGGATAGGAATCGGCGATGATGGCCGCCGGCATGCCGTCGAGCGTCCCCACGAGTCGACGGCCTCTGATGGGGCCGCCCGCTCCGCCGGTTCGTTGGCTGTGTGCGGACAGTGGACGACCGAGGCAACTCTGTGGGGCGATTGGGATCCCGACAAACCCACAGTCCGTACGCACCGCTGTGAGCATTGCGGATGGGTTCTCGCCATGCGCGGGGCCGCCCCGATGGCCGAAGAAATCGCCAGATACGCCGTCACCGGCCGCGACCGCGGGGTCATGGTTGCCGCCGGCACAGACCCCGACCTCCTGCATCGCCTGCTGACCGCGATCCTCAAACCCGAGTCGGAACTGGGCGCTGAACCGCTCAGTGAGATCGGCCCGGGAGCACTCTCGAGCCTGCTGGCGCACGCGGCGCGCCACCGCCCTCTTGTCCTTCGATGCGAAAAATGCACCGACACTGCCAGCTCGCCTGACGACCTCGACGAGGA
Source organism: Mycolicibacterium alvei (assembly GCF_010727325.1). Lineage (NCBI taxonomy): Bacteria > Bacillati > Actinomycetota > Actinomycetes > Mycobacteriales > Mycobacteriaceae > Mycobacterium > Mycolicibacterium alvei. The sequence continues at coordinate 106,745 of NZ_AP022566.1, read as the reverse complement.
CAACCACAACTGCACTCAGGTGGCCTGTGCGGGGTGCAGTTTGAAACACGGCGACTGGGCAGGGGAATGGGAAGGCTACCTGCGCGCCGATTGCACGGTGGCCTGGCCCTGCAGTGTGATCACCACGATGGCCAACCATCACGGCCTCGGTGTGGTGTCACGGTGGGCGAGACCGAGCGGTGCCGCCGCCGAGATGCCCGGCCTGCCCTGGCCCGGTGCCATCGCTCAAGACGGACGATGGCACCAGTTCGCCGTGAACTACCGCCGCGATCCCGACGACACGACCTACACCATCACCCCCGCCGCCGGGCCCCGAGGCAGACAAGTGCTGCGGGTGCACCACCCCGTCGGGTTCAACGCCCGAAGCGAACACGCCGGCGTCAAGGAAGCCAAAGCCCACGTCGACGAGCTGATGACCTCATTCGGCGCCGCCAGCGGTTCTCGCCGGTGATGCAGCTCCAAAATTGCTGATCGGACCCCCTCAGGCGGTGCTATAGAGTTTTTCTGGCGATCGAGTCGAGCCAAAAAAGGGGGAGAGTGCCGCAGTGAGCTATCCAGATCCCAACCAGCCGTGGCCGCAACCAGCCCCAGGGCACTACCCGCCCTCGCCGCCAGCAGGATCTGGACCCTATGGATACGGCTATCCGCCCAACAACGCTGCCTGCCCGCCCGCGCAGCCATACGGCGCCTACCAACAGCAGCCGCCGTATTACCCGCCACCGCCCGTCCCACAGCCCGCGGCCCGGCGCAACGGCGGCGACTCGCGGTTCTGGCGGTTTCTGGAGGGGCTACTGGTTCTTGGCACCGGCAACTTCACCGACGGTTTCGGGAAGACCGCGCGGGCCCGCGTCATGACCGTGCTGATCATCTTCGGCGTCACCTTCGCCGTGCTCGCTTGCCTGATCCTATTGGGCAGTAGATAGCGGCATCGTGTGTGAGTGCTGCCTAGGCGGTGAGGTCATCGAACGCACCTAGCGGGCCGGCCTGCTGGGAAAGCCACCGCATGACCGCGTCGTGGCTGAGAGTCCATCCGGTCAGGGGTAGATGCGCGATGACGTCTGCTTTGAACTGCTGGTAGAGGTCCATGCTGACCGTGTAGCCGTGGTGGCACCGTGTGCACGGTGTGGGTTCTGGTTGATCGGCGATCACCTTGGCGTGCAGGATCACCGCGGTGCCGCGGCATGTCGTGCACAGTGCCGAGTTCCCCAGAGCGTGGATGATGAGCGATCGTGCCAGATCGGCGGGTCCACTGCCGCCGTACCCCCAGGAGAATCCGTCTTCACCGTGCAATGGATGGTGGGGAAGTGGAGCGATGCAGCCCGAATCGTCCTCGATCGTGACAAGGCGAGGTCCCGCAGCGCTTTCCAGACCGTATCCGCGATAGACCAAATCGACCATCGACCGTGCATCCGTTCAATTCCGTTGGAAACAAAGGAATTCATCACATGTGACGTGAATAGAACGCTAGTCGCGGCCGGGGGCGGCGCGGGGGTGTTTCTGGGGTCAGTTTGGCATGGTGAGCGCCGCCGGCGGAACGATGCTAGACGTGGCGGTCGAGCCCGTCTCCTGCGGACAGCGCTGCGCGCGCCAGGGCGGTCAACGGATGGTCGTCGCCCAGGAAGCGGACGCAGTCAGTGACCAGGCGCTGGGTGTGTTCGCGTGCGGCGGTGAACTCTTTGGCGGCCCACAACGCATGTGCAAGGTGATAACGCGACGTGAGGACTTGATGGCTCTCGGTGCCGAAAGTCCGTGTGTGCTCACTGATCCTGCGTTTGATGGCAATGATGTGATCGAGCAACGATGTCGCCTCACGGCGCCGCTGCGCGGCCTGGTCCTCCGCCCATTGGCCGCTGTCGGTGCCGCCTTCATCGTCATAAATCGCCCGCGCGAGACCGTGATACTCGTCGAGCCAGTGCTGCCACCCGACCTGGCGCTGCAACAGCATTTCTCGACCAGCCACGGTCATCGGATGCTCGGCACCTAGGGTCCGCGTTTGGTCTTCGACGAGCACTTCGCAATCAGCCAGGGCGTCGACATCGCGGTGATCGGCTGGGTTCCACTTCGCGCACACGAATCGTGCGGCCAACGTGTGCTCGTGGTCTGCACCAAATGTGCTGCGAAGCAAAGGAAGTACCGTGGCAGCCTCGTTGACCGCGTCGGCTGTATGCCCGAGATCACCGCGCCAGACGGCTAGTCCGATCCGCGCAACGAGGACCTCGGGGTGCAGGGAGCCCTGAACACGTTGGCGAGTGGTCAGGATTTGGCTGGCTTCGTCGATCGCGCCCGCAAGGTCGCCGAGGCGGCGACGCGCGATAGCCACGTTGTAGCGCGCCGACAGGGTGTAGGCATGATCGGGACCGAGGCTGCTGTGCTCATCGGCGAACAGCTGTACCCAAGTGATGAGGGTGGCTGCCGGGTCAACGGAGGCATCGGGATGGCATGCCAGGGTATGGCGTGCCATGAGGGTGTCGGGATGGGTCGGTCCCAGCGCTTCCTGCAAGAGCGGGATGAGCCGTTGCAGCTGCTCGCAGGCGATATCGATGTAGCCGTTGCCGAAAGTCCACTGGGCCAGCATCACTGCCATGTTCAAGGTGTCGGGATGATGCGGCCCGAGTGCATCCTTGAGCGCGCCCAGCAGCTCGGCGCCCGAGCTGGTGGCCCCGGCAAGGTCGCCGGCCGCGGCGAGCGCGTCGACATGTGCACGCAACGTGCGAAGTTCGGTGACCCGCTCTGTGTCGACAGTTTCGTGCGTTGGCGCGACGGCCTGGTCAGGACGCTCGGCGCCAACGGGGTCGGTCATCTCTTCATACTGCCGGGTGCCTGGGGGCCGGGGCAGCCAATATCGCGATGAGTTTGGCCCAGAGCCGGGGGCTCGCGAGCGAGCGGTAGGCCGCTGCCCGGAGGCGAAACTGGTCGAACTGGTCGCAAAACTTGCGTTTTCGGGGTGGGTGCAGTCGCAAGAATCGTCCTATGGCGACCGAAACGGCATGGGCGAGAACTCCGACCGCAGAAGACGGTTGGTTGCCCGCGGGGCGTCCTGATCGCCGTCGCGCTGGGGCAATGGTCGCGGCGCAGGCGACAAGGCAGGGGGTCGGGGCAATGCGCACAAATTCACTTCCAGCCGACGACAAAGGCTGCGTGGAGCGCACGGTGATCACCGATGATGGTGTGCGCCTGGCGGTGGCCGACTACCACGCCGGCGGACAAGCCAGCTGCACCGTAGTGCTGCTGCACGGGCTGTGTCTGCGCAAGGAGTCGTGGACCCTTCCACTCGACGATCTCAGGGAGTGCTGGGGCGAGGAGATCCGGATCGTCACCTACGACCACCGCGGCCACGGCAACTCCGGAGACGCCCACACCAGCACCTACCATCCCGAGCAGCTGGCCCGCGACCTGGCCGCCGTAATCCGAACCCTGCACATCGAATCGCCGGTTGTGCTGGCGGGCCATTCGATGGGCGGCATGGCGGCCCTGGAGTACGTCGCGCTGCCCGCCGAGCAACGACCGGTGGATCCGGACGGACTAGTGCTGGTGGCCACGGCCGCTGGCCGCCTGGCAGAGCGTGGGCTTGGCCGCTTGCTCGGATCCTCGGCTCTCGGCGTGCTGGTCGAACTCGTCGAGCGAATGCCCCACCAAGCCGCCGAACGTGTAGCCCGCGCGATCGTGGGACCTGCCTGTGCGATGTTGGCTCGCCATCACGGGCACAGCACCAGAAGCTGGGAAGCGTTGACCGCAGTCACCGCCGATGCCGTCCGATCCGCCCGGATCAGGACCGCAGTCGGGTTCCTGGTGGGACTCAAGCACTTTGACCAGTACCGAGTTCTGAAACAGATCGCAGCCGCCACCGTCATCATCAGCGGCGGAACCGACATGCTCACGCCCGTTTCGCACGCCCAAGACCTCGCCACCGCCATTCCCGGTGCGGCTCACGTCCACCACCCCACGGCCGGACACATGCTCCTGTCGGAGGTCCCGCGCTCGGTGACCGCGTCGATCAACCGTGTGATCGCCCGCACCGGATCCGGCGTCAAATCGTCCACCACCGTGGCGATCGCTGCGAGCTGACTACCAGTACCGGGCGCCCACGCCTGGTCCCACACCTGACACCACCGGAAGGAAACCACAGGGTGCCCGATGTTCAGCAGTTCCAAATCGAGCCATGCATCGTCGAGGCCGTCCAGTGGACCAGCCCCGAGCAGGGCGATCAGATCGCACGGTGGTGCGGCGGGTTCTACGACCGACGAGGCGAGGGTGCGGCCGGCCCCGACGGTGAGCAGTGGGGAGAGCTGATCTGCGAGACGTTCGCAGGGCAACTCACTATCTCCCCGTTCGACTTCGTCGTTGACATCGCTGGGGACAAATGGCCCTGCCGTCCCGACGCGCTGTACCTGTTGGCCGGCCACGCGAGCCTGAGCAATGGCTAACCGCAGTGCAACCCGCCGATCGATGCGGCGGGTGATGGCCGTTGACCTAGAGCCCGGTGTCAGCGTCGCGGTGCGCTGCCCCAACGGAGCGATGCGCGCCTTCTCAGTCAGCCGCGTACGAACGATTCGCAACGGCAGTGTGTTCGTGTGGGGCCGGGTCCTGCACACTCCCGGGATCGAGTACGAACACGAATCGTATGTCCGTATCGACGGCCACATCAGGGTGTGCGTCCTGCCGCGCCACTACGGCGTGTGCTTCGACTGCGGTGCCCTCTCGCCGTGCCCAGACGAACTGGCCGAGAGGCGCAGTGAACGCGCGATGGCCGAAGTCGACCCGTTCGAGCTGATCTTCGACGACATCGTCGCCCACGCTGCCGGCTAGGTTCAGGACCGCCCCTCCCGCGCTCGGATATCCACAGGGCCTTCGAAAGATCGGCGGCGCATAATGCGGTCGGGGGCGCGGCGAGCGGGTGTCAGTCAGCGCGGTTGCCGCGAGGCTGCGGAGTCGTCACCTGCTCGCGCTGGGGGCCGCTGCGAGCTACGATGAGGCCGTCCCGGACGCCCAGCTGGTATGGCTCGCTATGATTCTTGCCACTGCAAATAAGTTGGCTCTTACATTAGGTGCCCGTGCTGGGATGTAGTGGGGGAGAAGCCCATTCGCCGCGACGGGGTTCTCCGGTCCGGGATCCTGGCCGCTGGAGATCGTGCAGCGGAGTGGGTTGCCACCCCTGGTGCCTGGCTTAATCCGCGTTCCTGCCGCCCTGCCGGGGCTGGCCCTCACGCAGGCTGCCGGCACCAGGGAACCAGGACGAGCGGTCCGCCTGATCCGCCACCGGATTCTCCGTTGAGCTACTGCTGATGTGCCGACGTTGCCTGATGACGAGCGCCGCCAGGCGTTGATGAGTGCGGGCTGATTCGCCGCTACTGGTCAGTGTGCTGCATCGTAGGCGTCTATGACTGCAGCGGGCATCCGGCCGCGCCGGGAGACAGTATGGCCGTTGGCGGTTGCCCATTCGCGGATCGCGCGGGCGCGTTCGGGGCCCGTTGCCTTCGCGGTGGCGGTTTTGCGGGTGGCGGTTTTGCGTGAGGAGGCTTTGAGAGGCTCAAGTTGTTTCTTGGCCGACAGTTCTTTCTTGGTCGACTTTCGGGGCCCGGGGCGAGCTGTTTTCCGTGCGGCTTTGGCGTCGCGTGCTTGGGCGTTCTTGGCGGCGGCGATGTATCGGGCCATGTCCTTGTTGAACTGGGCGCCGTTCTTTTTCGTGAGGACGAGTGTGTAGTCTTGGCCGCGGAACGAGAAGTCAACTGTGTCAACGGCTTCGGCATCAATGGATACCTCGTCGAGATCGTCGACGTATTCGATGGTGACTATCTTTCCCACGCAGCGTCCTCCAGGTCATGTTGATTTTCGCGGTGAAGCCTATCGCGTGTATCGACTCCGGTACGGCGACGGTTGTCCAGGTCTCAGCCTGTTTTCGAATCTCGCGGCGCCATGGCGACACGTTTCCCTTGGCGGCTGGGACTTACTGGGCGGCCAGGGCTGCAGTGAGGCCTTGGACGATGGCGTCGGCGTATTTCTGTCGGCCGTCGACGTACTCCATGGCGATCCAGAGGTGGCCGGTGTGTTCGCCGCGGTCGCGGACACCGACGATGTGCGGGTGCCACAGCGCGGCGGCCCGGTCGGCTTCGAGGTTGAAGCGCTCTCGGAAGCTGGGGTCTTCGGCGGTGCTCGCCAGAAGTACTTTGATCGCGTCTTTGCGGGGCAGCCGTGGGTGGTCGACCAGGTACACCGCGCGCCCATGCCGGCGGTGCCGAGCAGCTGCACCACTGTGTAGCCGGCGAACGTATCACCTGGGGCGAGCGACATGCCCGAATGCTAATCGGGCCCCCGATTCCCTGATGCGGTTTGCCACAGACGTGGCCGTCCGGATTAACCGCCCGGCTCTCGCTGCTTGCTCTGCAGTTTCCGCCAGCAGCAGCCGCGGCGCATGTATTCGGTGCGCGTACCGTCGATGAGTGGCCAGAACCGTCAACCGCAGCCAGCGCCGGGCTCCTGCGCCGATGCTGGCTGTCCTCGGTTCGCCGCCTCACGACGACACTGGTTGGGCGGTCGAGTGGAAGTTCGACGGCCAGCGCGCGACTGTCGTTGTCGACGGCTCCGATGTCGCGGTCTTCTCCCGATCTGGCGCAGATGTGACTCGCGCGTTCCCTGAGCTTTCAAGGGTGGCGACCGCGGTGGACCACCGCCGTGTGGTTCTCGACGGTGAGATCATCGCGCCTGCTCGTGACGGTCTGCCCTCGTTCTCGCGGCTGCAGCAGCGATGGCCTCAGAACCGTCGGCCGACACCCGAGTTGCTGCGGGAGGTGCCGGTGCAGCTGGTGGCTTTCGATGTGCTCGCTCTGGATGGTCTCGATATGAGAGCGGCCCTCTACGTGGAGCGCCGCGCCGTGCTCGACACGTTGGCGCCAGCCGATGGGCACAGAGCTGTCCTGGCGGTGCCCAAGTCATGGACCGGGATCTCACCTGCCGACATGCTCGAGATCGCCGCTTCCCATCGGATGGAGGGGATTGTCGCCAAGCGCCTGGACTCGCCGTACCGGTCTGGCAGGTCACCGTTGTGGGTGAAGTGCCCGGTTCGTTCCACAGCCGAGGTCGCGATAGTCGGATACTGGCCGGCTTCGGCTCCGGTGGCCTCGCCAAGCATTGGTGCCCTATTGCTTGGAGGTCGCGATGAGGCCGGCGAATTGGTGGTCGTAGGGAAAGTGGGAACCGGGTTCAGCTCGTCGGCCAGGCGACACCTCTATGAGCTGCTGCACACGATTGAGCGCCCGGATCCTGCCGTCGATCGCGGCTTCTACGAAGCGTCCGGTCTCCGTTGGGTGGAGCCTCTCTATGTCGGCGAGGTCGCGTATCGCGAATACACGCCGGGCGGTGGGCTTCGCCACGCTTCATGGAAGGGCCTGCGCGCCGCCGTCTCGCTCAGCGACGTGCAATTACCTGCCTAGTCGGCGTAGCTGCCCGGCGCGCGCTTTGCTGCGCCCGGGACGTCGCTTTTCGCGTGGTGCAGCGGCCCGGCGAATGTAAACCCCGTCGGCGGGGTATCTGATCTTCACCACTGGGATCTGTCTTTGGGGGGCGACGACGATGGCAAAGGGCGATATCAGCACGTATCACGCCGACTGGAGGGACATACCCAGCACACGCCTCGAAATGTTCCTATTCGTTCCCGCCCTGGGATAGTATGGGAACTGTGAGTGATGATCGAGTTCGTGTCGGGGCCACCCTCAAGGCGCTGCGCGCGGCGCAGGGCTGGACAACCGAAAAGTTCAGTGAGGCTTTGGGTATCGCCCGGCCAACCTTGGCCAACATCGAAGGTGGCCGCAAACGTCTCACACCAGACAAAGCCTTGCGCGCCGCAGAGATTCTGAACGTTCCCCTGGCCGCCATCGTCTCTCCGGCGGTGTCAGATCCCGTTGCCGCGGCTCATTCTGCTGTAGCTGGTGACGACGATTGCGACGTCATCGACCTCGGTGACGCGGGGACGATTGAGATCACCTTGAGGCTTCGTCTGCTGCAGATGGACCAGCGCGACGTGAACGCGGTCCTCGAAAAGGTGTCAGAGTTGCGGAATCTCGGTGCGCGGATCGCTGCAGGTTCGACCGACAGGCCGGCTGTCGCCGAATGAACTCCGTCGGGAGGGCAGGGGTGGTGAGGATGGATAAGCCGATCGCCGACCTTGAGGCGGGCGACGTCGTCGTCTCGCTTGTTTGGCCGGATGGTTGCCGGCGCGCGATTCGCGGTGGGCCGTTTGAAGTGGCGTCTATCGAGCCGACTGGTGGCCATTGGGAGGGCGTTGCGCAGACTCGAATTGTCGCCGCCGGTCGAGCTAGGGCAGATCGCTATGCGAATGGCGCTACTCATGCAGAAGTCCAGTGAGGCAGGGATGAGCCGTGATCAAGAGCCACGCGGGGGCCTTGACGACGGGGCAGCGTGTCATGTGGCGGGCCGAGCGGAGCGCCCGACCGGGCGGCGGTGTGGTCGATTCCTGACCTCGTGTTCATACCGTTCCCGGACGTCGGGGCGTAGTTGGGCGAGCATGGCCAGTTGTCGGCTGTGTAGGTGGCCGTCGGCGTAGGTGGCATGGTTGGCGGTCAGATCGAGTGCTACGCACCAGCGGCGGCCGTAGTAGGCGCCATCGTTGGCCCACTCACTGTTGGGCCACTGAACGAGGTAGTGACGGTCGATGCCGTGATTGTTCGCCAGCAGCATTTCGTTGGCTTCCCAGGTTCCGCAGGCGGGGCAGATCCACACGGTGATGGTGTCGTCGTCATCGAGCTGGTAGTAGAGGTCGTGGGCCCGGGCGTCCGCGACTGTCACTGTCTGTGTGGTGACGAGCTCGGCGAAGGCCGCATCGCGTGCCGATCGTGCGGCGGCCTGGACGCGTGTGGTGGCGGGATCAAAGTCGATGGTCAGCTGTTCGCCTGCCGTCGTCGGTGGCGGTGTCACGGTGTGAATTCCCTACTGGTGATTGACTGCTGGCTGGTTTGTCGTCGTGGCGACTCGGAGGCGTTCGATGATGTCGGCCGGTGGGATCCACAGGCCTAGTGCGCCTCGGCATGGGATTGGTTCGGGCAGTGAGCGCGCGTTTTCCAGGACGAGGTGGGTGATCCGCCGGCGGCGGCGGCCGCCGTGCGCGACTTGGGCGGATTCGCCCCAAGGTTGGCAGCAGTTTCCGATTTCGGGGTGCACGTCGACGAGGTCGGCGACGCCGATGATTTCGCCGCGTGCGGTCCAGATGCGTGAGGTGTGGCTGTATTCGGCGGTGGTGCATCCGGTGGTGGCGTCGTTCCATGCTTGGTCGACGAGTTCGCAGGCTCCGCCGCGGTCGGACCAGCGGTTGCCGGCATGGATTCCGATTGGTCCTCGGTAAGACCACTGCTGAGTCCGATTCACGACGGTTTTGCCGTGGAAGATCGCCCATGCCCAGGGCTGCTGAATTGTTATGCAGCGCAGCGCTGTTGCGTCGGCTTGTGACTCTTCATTGCTCGATGCCCGCCGCGTGTGGTTCATGGTTTGGACTGTACGACAGGGTACTGACATTGCGTTTCGTGCATAGTGCAACAACCAACGGTTGTTCCTGGTAACAACCGTTGGTTGTTCTCGTGTCGGTGCGTCTGGTTAGCGTCTGGGTTGACTGCCGCAGTGCAGCTGACTATTTCGATCCGACCCGTGGAGGTAGCGCGATGGCTATTCATGCACATAAGACCGTTGAGCAGGTGGCGCTGGCTCATGGTTGGCGGCGGTACCCGAGCGACCGTTCGGAGAACGTGTGGGCGCGGGGTGTGTCTCGGATGCACCTGGGCTACAGCCCGACGGGGCGCGCGCTGCAGGTGGGGTTGTTCTTCCCGGAGGGTTGCGGCACTGGCTATGGCAACGATCCGACCCCGGCCCACAGCGCTGGCGGCTGGGGTCGATCGCGACTCGATGATGTGCTTGGCTGGCTGGCCACTGAGCCGCGGTGGGCCCGGCGGCTGGTGGTGATCCCCTGTGCTGCGCGAAAGTTGGACCGTGCTCACCATGTTCGCAAGCTGTATGACAGTGATCATTTTCGGTTGGCGGTGCGCGCGGCGGAGGTTCGGGCAGCCGAGCTGGGCGCACAGGCGCTGTTGCTGTCTGCGAAGCACGGGTTGTTGACGTTGGACGACTACATCGACCCGTACGACGTCACGATGGGCCAATCGGGCGCTGTGGATGGCATGTGGGTGGCCGGGCAGCTGCAGATGCTGGGTGCTGAGCGCATCGAGGCGGTGGTTCCGCAGCGCTATCTGGCGGTGCTGCGTGAGGGCGTGGAACTGCTCGGCGCCGAGGGTCGTGACGTCGAGCTGGTGGATCGGTTCGCCGGTGCGCGTGGGATCGGGGATCAGCGTGCGGTGTTGTCGAGGATGGTCCGTGGGGTGTAGGCATGCTGCGTGAGCAACGAGCCGTCGATTCGGGCTGCGGGCGCCCGTGATGCCGAGTCGTTCGCTGCGGGGATGGCCGAGCACTCGCTGGGACTTGCCGTGGATGTCTGGTTGAAGCGGGTTGCGGGTCGCCAGGTGACACCGCTGCAGCGGGCCCGGTTGATCAAGGCGGTGCAGCGGGGCCGGGCTCCGGAGACCAAGGATGTTCAGCTGCTGCACGCGGCTCTGCTGCGGCAGGCCGGGTTTGAGTACGTCGATGCCGGCGCGGCCGCGGTCGATGCCGGCGCGACCTATGTCGAGGTCGGTGAGGCGTTGGGGATTTCGCAGCAGGCGGCCAACAAGCAGATCGCGCCGTATCGGCGGCGCGAAGCATAACCATGTGACACGGTCTCGGGCGTCCCTTGTCGCTACTGGTTGTGGTCGGTGGTTCTGAGGGTTCGTACTGGGGCGGTGTCGAGCTCGGCGAGGACGTCGGTTGGTCGGGTAAGCAGTGCGGCGAGTGCCTGGAAGTCTCGGTGGTACTCGGCCGGGTCGTCGGTATGCCTCAGGGCGTGGTGAAAGCGTTCGCGGACATTCCCGTTGATGTGAGGCAGGTATTCGGCTTCCAGGGTGTTAGTCAGGTTGCTCCAGATCGCTGAGTGACGGTTCTCGTAGTCATCGAGCTGGTCGGCGATCGTTGCGATGCGCTGGCGTTCTGGGTCGTGGGGGTCGGGATATCTCGCGTCGAGCATGGGCCGGAAACGCAGACAGATGCGATCGATTCCGGTGGTGTCGGGCCGGGACTGTTCGAGCTCGCTGAGCGCCGCGGCCGCGGCGGTGGTCGCGTCGGCCGCGGCGGGTGTTTCAGGGGCGAGGGACTGGAGCGGGAGTGCGATGGAGGCCACGGTAGCGATCACGTCGGGATGGATGGCGAGCGATACAGATCCGTGGGCCTCGTGAATGTTGACGTAGCGGACCGCCCGGGCGCCGCGCTCGTCGAGCTCGGACAGTGGGACCTCGCCGAAGTAACTGGGGATTTCGTCGCCGACGTGTGGATGGAGGTCGTTTGGTGCGAGGTGGATGTGCACGCGGTGTAGCCAATAGCGGACGGTGGATCGGTCCACGGGGTCTTGGTCGCTGAGGCGGCGCAGCATGTTCTCGATTGCCGCTTCGTAAGTGCCGAGGTGCAGCGCGAATGATGTGCGCTGCTCGATGATCTGCTGTTGGGCTGCTTCGTCGAGGTAGGAGAAGCCCTCGGCGACCATGTCGGCTGTTTCGGCCGCATAGGCTTGGCGGTCGGGCCAGTTTTCATAGCGGCTGGTGTGATACCAGATCAGGCTGGCCACCAAATCATCGCGCAGAGCAACATCATTCGGGTCACGCAGGACTGGGTTGAGGTCAGCGGTGTCGTTCTCGGCGCCGCACGCGCATGTCACGGGCTCTTCCAGCGTGGTGGTGTTGATCCTGCCGGCACAGTCGGGGCAGGTGAACCAGTAGGTGTAGTTGAAACCGGCCGGGGGCTGCTCGACGAACTCTGCGGACGCCATAAGCCGGTTTAGTTGTTTTGGGCGCGGCGGTGCTTGCACGCTTGGGCCTGCTGCAGGGTCGCAAGGACGGCTTGCGCCTCTTCGGTGGTCATCTCGGGCAGCACCTCGTCGAGTGGTGCGCGATCAGCGCTTCCCAGGAGCGGCGATTGCGCTCGTGAATGGCGCCGAGCTCGCGGTCGTGATCCATGTTGGCGGTCTAGGCCTCGGTGCCGGCGGGCGGCGGCGCGGGCGCGTCGTGCTCTGCTAGCCAGGTCAGGATCTGTTCGGCTTTGTCGTGGTCGCGTTGGGTCAGTTCGTCCTTGGGCAGGTCGGTGCGCAGCGGAGTCGATGCGGATCCGTACATGCGGGTTGCGCTGGTGACCGCTCCGGCCGGCGCATAGCCGATGATGATCACCCGCTCTGATCGTTCGTAGATTCGGCCGTTGGTTGCGACGTCGCCGAACGCCTCCGACCAGCCGTGTTCGGCTGCCGTGGTCGCGATGCGGTCCCGTGCCGAACGATGCTCGGTGCTGGTCTCACTGTTGTTGTCGCCCATGATTCCCTCTCGTCGAGTATCGGACGTTATCGGATGGTGGGCGGGGCGCCGATCAGGGCGCGGCGGGGGCGGCGCTTGTTCGGCGCCGCCTACCTGCCTGAACTCTGTTGCCTCGTGTAGTGATTTCCAGGCTGTTGGCTCAGCCGGGTTCGCGGTGGTGGGGGTGTCGGGCTAGGTAGTACGTCTGGCCATTGATGGTCTTGAGGTCTGGGCGCAGGGCGGCGGGGTTGGCCAGGAACTCCTCGATCACCTCTTTGCGAGTGGGGAGGTTGTAGTGGTTCAGCACGTCGCTCACGCCTTCTGCGGTGGGTGTTATGCCGAACCGGTACACGTCCTGGTCGCCGTCCGCGCCGTGGGACATCAGGTACACGTGCGTGCTCTGTGTCGAGCTTGGTGGGTTCATGTCGTCAGCGGTCATGGGTTGATGCTGCGGCCCCACCGGTGATCGTGGGGCGCGACACACCCCGATGTCTAGCAGTCTCGCGTTAGCCGGCGGTGACGGCGTGCATGTGTTGGCCCTGGTGTCGAGCCGGGACGGGTCAGCGGCGGGCATGGTGTAGACGTTGATGGAGACGCGCGGCGATGTCCCGACCACCGCTCTGCGGTCGCCGGCCGAGATCGACGAGTCGATCGTTGCCACCAATGACGAGGTGCTGCGCTTCGTACCTGGTGGTGGGTGGTCACGCTGCGACGCGCCGGCGGCGTCGTGAATTGTTCGGTGTCGGCGGTGGCAGCGAGAATGGAGCCGTGACCGAAGACTACAGTTCGTACGCCGTTCAGAAGCCCCGTAAACGGACTGGCAGCGAGGAGATCGCCGACTTCACCATGCTGGTGCAAGTACCGGGGAAGCCCGAGGCATTGAGTGTCTTCACTGATGCTCAGGCCGAGGAAGCCAATCGCTATGCCGCTGAGGCCGGCGGCAGCGTGGTTCCGCTGCCGCTGGATCCACCCAGCGGCTATGTCGTCGACGCGGCCAGCGGAGTCCTCATTCCGCTGGTGGTCGTTGGGTCCGCTGATGTCGACGAATCCGAGCGTGCTGACACCGCGGGCGATTGAGCCGCGGCCACGGGGCTCAGCCTGGCCGCCGCATACTTAGTCCGCGGTGTTTTGGCTTGCCGGCTTGGGCCGCATACCTCGGATTGGATTACGTCCCAATCAATTCGGCCAGGGCGGCTAGGACGATCTGTGGATCTGGCGGCACTACTTGGGGCCGTTGACCGTTACGAGCGTCCCATTGCGGTACGGATGGTGAGGATCGGCGGGTGCAGCCTCGGGCAACATCAGCCGCCAGGCCCCGGCGCTAGCGTCACGATCGGCGGCAACAAAGGCGCCGCGCGCCTGGGGCCCGAACAGCTCTTCGGCCCCGCGGACGAGGTCAGTGCCGAACATGTCCGCGATATGGGCGACCGCAGCTGGATCCGAGGCCACCCTCTCGGCCCAGATCACAAACGCATTGTGGATATGCGCGGCCAACTGGTCGGGCATACGGGTGTCGAGCAGAATCGCAGCACCACCGGTGCCTGGCAGCGGCAGCGTCGACGGGTACACATCGCACAGCATCGCCCCGGCCATTGCGCGGGTGTGCAGACGATTCCAGGTGGTGCGATACACGATCTTCGGGAACAGCACCAGCGCCACCGCCCCTATCACCGCAATAACCAGCGAGTAGGGGAATGGGATCCCGCCGACGAGAAAGGCGACGATCGTCAAAGCCAGCAAGGCCACGAAGACGACCCCCATGATCATTGCGAAGATCCGATTCTCATCGGGGTGGGCCATCGACCGTTCGAAATCTTTGGCCGTGGCCAACGCGGGCAGCGGGCGTCGCCGCTGCAACGGGGTCCGCGCAGCACTGGCCCACGCCGCAGCCGGATCGCCCGGCCAGATCTGTCCCGGGGGCAAAGGGCCAAAGGATGCGGGTCGCGTCATGCGTCTTAGCGTAAGGGCCGGCCAGGCAGTGTCTGAGCGGCAAAATGACGCGTGGCCCGCCGATCCTCGCGCATACCTCGACTCAAGTGAACCCTTGAAACGGGCGAGCCATCAAGGTCGACCGATGCACAGCGCGGTGGCACATTCCTCCTCGGCCGTGTGACGCCAGTCCCGCGAACCCTTCGTGGCCGCCGACAGCCGGTCATACACCTCAGCGCAACACGTCCGGGAACGCCGTCACCATCCGGAGAACTCCGGCAGCTACGGCCGAGTGAATGTAATACGTTGGGCCACAACATATCTAGGGTATTAGTGTCAGACCACACGCATACAATAGGTAGTGAGCCCGGCCGCGACCGGGGCCGCAATGCGATGGGAGACAACGATAATGGGCTGGTGGAATACAACCGCAGAAGGTGACTCGTTCGCCGTAGACAGTGCACTGGTGTGGGGTGACGGCCCCGCCGACCTGATGGGAGATGCGCTCCAGAAGATCATTGAGGAGTTCGGTGAAGCATGGGACCGTCCGCCGACTATGGAAGAACTGACCGCCGGACTGCGATTCAGCGCCCCGGCGCTGTTGGCCGAGGCGCAAGAGACTGCAGGCGGATAGACACCCAATGCTGGCGTTCGGTGCGCCGGGGTGTGGCATCTAAGCCAATCAGCGCGAGATGCGTCCGGCGCACCGAACCCAGCCGGGGACCGGAACGAGGCCGTCTGACTTGTCGGAGGGCCCGACTACACTGAAACCCGTTGGTGCAACATATGCCAACCCCATCCGGCCCGTGCTTGCGAGCACCGGTCACCTAGCCCGAAAGGGGGTCACTTCCATGACCAACACCATTCCTGCACCGATGACCCACGGTGAAGTCCTCCTCTCGGCGCGCGTGCTGGACGGCGCGACCCGCGGTCTGAAGATCCGCTGGATGCAGGACATCGACGACCCAGCGGCCATCGCCCCCGTGCCGTCTCGCGGTGGAAACGTGATGCACGGCGTGCTTCGCAGGGTGGTGGATGCACCAGGGTCGGTACTCGACGCCCGCCCGGGCACCGACATTCGCGACCAGTTCGTGCACGTGTCAGCCACCTTCGAGCACTGGCTTCCAGTCTCAGCCGTGATGAACGGCGTGCACCAGTCGACTGTGTACATCGAGGCGTAGCCCACCGACCCGCCACGTGCTGCACCAGCGCGGCGGTGGTGGGTCGGACTTCAAGAAAAGGAACAGCCAATGTGTGAACCAGATTTCAGCCAATGGCTTGACGCATACGTCGACGAAAAGGAACTCGACCAAGACCACTATTTCGAGGTGGCAGGCACCCAGTGGCCGGTCAACATCATCCCCGTCGCTGCTGTCATTGAGGCCGCCAAAGCTGCCTCACCGCAAGACCAGAGCACCATCCGGGACACTCTCGTTCGCATCGATTTCCGCCACGCGGATCCGATGCATTACTTCGAATACCTAGCGAAGGGAATGGCCCTGTAGATCGCTGCACCCGGGCGCAGGGACACACGTGCGGGCCGGCAGCGGCCACAGGCCCCAGGGGCGGCGCGGTGTGGGCGAACCATTGAACACCGCAAGGCGATTCGACCGCCAAACCTTGTCGGTACCAATCGATACCATGGCGACTCGCGGCAACGGTCCCAACAACATCCGGTCGGGCGCGACAACCCGGCCACCACAGTCAGGAGGATGACCATGACCACGACTGCCGCACCTGATCTGGAGGCGATGTCGCGCAACTATCGACGCGCGCACACCCGCGGCGCCTACCGCGTGCGCTGCGATGCCTATGACCTGGCCATGCTGTACCTGAGTGCCGGGCACCCGGAACTGGTCACGCCCAAACGTATCCACGCGATGCTCAACGGCGGTCAATGCCTGTTTTCGGCCGTCCGGGGCGGGATCGCGGATGCCCGCCGCGACTACGTCACCGCGCAGCCCAGGGTCTGACTGGCGTTCAGTGCTGCGCGGCGGATCCGCCGATCCGGCCCACCAAATCGTTTGTCGAAGAAAGGAAACCTGTCCGATGTCACAAGACGACGGCGTTGATGTGAAAGCGTTCATAGCTCACACGGTCCAGCGATTGCGTTTCGAGATCGCTGAGAACGGGTGGACAACCGTAGCCGTGCTCCCCACCGCAGCGGACCCTGACGTGCGGTACGTCTACACGGTGGGACTGACCACGATCGGGCAGCCCGAGCTGGCGATCTACGGAGTGCCCGCCAGCGTGGCGAAGCAGCTCCTCGACACCCTGGCCCGACGCCTCATCGACCGTGGAGCTGGACCCGCACCCGGCGAACGCTTCCCCGAGGTTGTCGGCGGCGGGCTGGAACTGGCCGCAATGCCCATGACCGACAGCCGCGACCTACTCCTGGTCAACTGCCTCTATGCCCAGTGGAGCGCGGTGCAGATCGTGTGGCCCGACGCGGCGGGCAGGCTGCCCTGGGAACCAGGGTGCGCACTGAGCTCTGCTGCTCAACCCTTGCGTGGTACTGCTCCGGCGAAGACCTGACGCGCGTCGACGACTGCGGCCGGTCGGGCCCAGCTGCGCGATCGCCAACTTGTCGGTGGCTCTACCTACACTTCAACTCATCAGGCCGAATACGGCCGAACGCAACCGGACGGGCATGCGATGCCCGCGCCACCAAACGAAGGAGATCTGATCATGCATGCCAAGATGCTCGGTCCCGGGCGCCAGCCCTGCTGTGGAAAGTGCTGCGGCGAGCGCACCAAGGCCGGCAACAGCAAGCAGAAGCGCGCCCAGCGCCGTGCCGAACATCAGAAGTTCGAGGCCGAACTGGCGGCGGGCCAGTACTGATGGCCCGTTCCCGGCCGAGAACCAGCACCGGTTGCTGCACCCTCGGCTGATCCGGGCGGATCGCTGCCGGGCAAAACTGCCCCGATTTTCCCAGATTTGAGGGGGCCAGCCCTCGATACGGTAGTCGCGATGGCCAGTGCACGACCCGACCGAGGAAGTGCCCACCGGCCGCGGCCGCGCGGTGAACTGGTGCAGTAACCGATACAGCACTTAGGTGCAAATCAAGCTAAAAGGAGCAAAAACTGTAGCGAAAGCCGCTACGGCAAAGAGTAGGGTAAGCGTCATGAACAACGTGCAGGATCGGCCGCAGCCGCACCGTGGCTTCGGTGACGCGACGGTATGGCCGGCGGGATTCCTCCCGGAGGCGGACGTGATCGCGCCGGTGTCAGTGCCCAACGGCGCGCAGTATGTGCGCGTGGTCTACGTGGAAGCTGCCGCCGGCAACGGCCCCATGGGACCGTTCGGGTTCTATCCGGCGCAGCCCGCCGCCGCGCAGCCAGCCCAGGGATTGACGTCGCTGTGGCAGCGCTACCCACCGACGACCAAGGCGCTGTTCGCTCTTGGGGTGCTGATCGGGCTCATTCTCTTTCTGGCCTAACGCGCTCGACAGCGAACGTGCAGGCCGCGGCCGGGTGCGCGCACCGTCTTCTCCGGAGCCGCAACGCCGCGGTATTGGCCCAATTTTCGTGTCCGGCGGCCCCGTTTTGTCGCCGATACTGAGAACTCGATGTCTTGCACAAGGCATCGGTAGCAACTGGAGGTGTGATGGGCAGGGGACGGTTGCGTTGGTCGCTGGCCGCGATCGGCGCGGCGGCGATCGCCGCTGGTGTGTATGCGCCCGGTGTAGTGCAGCGTTCTACCGGCGGGCCCACCGCGGTGGCCGTCGCCGATGCTGGGCAGATCGGAGCGCTGCTTGACCAAGTCCAGGTGGTGCCCACCATCGCAGACGTTCCCGGATATGACCGGAGCTGCAAGAAGGGCCACCAATGCGTCTTCGGCCCAGCCTGGAACGACCCGGACAGTCGGACGGGTTGCGATACACGGCAAACGATGCTGCGTGAGGCGTTGACCGACGTGGTATTCAAGCCCGGGACGCGCAATTGCAAGGTTCTCTCAGGAACTCTGCAGTCCGATCCCTATACCGGCCAAACCATTCAGTACACCAACACGCAAGCCAGCGTGCTGCAGGTCGACCATCTGTATCCCCTTGCCAGGGCTTGGGATTCGGGGGCGTGGGCGTGGGATCTCAAGCAGCGGCAGCGTTTTGCCAACGACCACGACAACCTCCTTGTTGTGTCCGGTAAGGCTAATATGTCGAAATCCGATGGTGGACTGGATGAATGGCTTCCTGAGAACGTCGGTTTCGTTTGCACCTATATCGGCCGGGTCTTGGGCGTGGCAGTCAAATACGCGCTACCGATCACCCAGGCCGAAAAGGCTACCGCCACACGTTCGTGTCTGAATACGGCCTAGGCAGGCCGACAGTCGGCGGATCCATCAATCATGTTTCGTACCGCGACAGAATGGACGGGCCAGTGGCACGGGCTGAAGTCAGTGGTGTTGATCAAACACACTGTGCCCCTGAGGAAAAGCGCCCCAGGAGCGCTGCGATGAACGTCTCCACGATTCCCGAGGGACACACCACGATCGCGTGGACGACGGTGCGACTGCTGTGTCAGACGATTCTCGACCACGGCCCTGCCCCCTTGCCCGGTGAGGTAGCCAGCGCGCTGGCCGAACTGGTCCACCAAAGCGAACACCCGGAACCGGCACCGGGACTCGGCCTGCTCAAGGAACGTGTCCTGCCCCCAGGCGTCGGTTCACTGCTGAACATCATCGGTGGCGCGATGCGGCTGAGCAATTTGGTGGCCGAACGAACGCCAACACCCGGATCCGCGCAGCGCCTGGCCGACCTGGCCGACCTGTCCCGGTTTGTCCTCGCCGCCGGCGCGTGCAACGGACGGGCATCAACAGAACTACGAAGTGCCGTCCTCAGCGGCGTCCAGAAAGCGCTGAGGCAGCTCATGCAGGAGGTGCGATGACCCAGCTAGTGCTGCGGCGCGCAGTGTGGCGGCCCCTGCCGCCACACCGGCGCCGCTACTATCCGTGCATGGCCGCGGGCAACGCGCCCTGGCGTCGGCTGCGAGCGATCGCCGCCGACCAGTTCGGGCTGTTCACCGCTGCACAAGCCCGAAACCTGGGTGTGACCTCGGCGGCACTGCACCGCGGCGCCCAGAAAGGCGAATTGTGGCGGGCCCATGACGGCGTCTACGCGTTCACCGACGCGGCCGCCGACAAGCACCCCTACGAGGACTGGGCAGCGCAGTGGCTGGCACTGCGCCCCGCGGCCGACATCGCAGTGCGACGGGCCGATCCGGATTCTGTGCTCAGCCACGAAACAGCGGCAGTGATCCGCGAGCTGGGCACCGTGGTCAGTGCCGGTATGCACCTGAGTGCCCCGCGGCGCGTCTCGGTGCGCTCCTCGACCGTGCACACCTACGTGCGCGCTATCGGGCAGCGAGGCGTGGATTGGGACCTTGTTGACGGGCTGCCAGTGAGCACCGCGCCCCGCATCATTGCCGACCTTGCTCTCGCGGGAATCGATGGATCACACCTGGGAACGGTGATCGCCGACGCGGTAGCACAGAACCTGGTAACCAGGGAACAAGTCGGATACCTGCTGAACCCATATGCCGACCGATACGGCGCGCGCAACGGCACCGAGCTGGCGATCCTGTTCGCCGAGGCCGCCGGCCGCCGGCTCGGATAGCACCATGTGTCGCTCGGCAGACCAGCCAGGTGGACCCCGGCGGTGCCCGTCGGACGCGCGCGACAACTACGAACGCGCACGCTCCGAGCGTGACCGCCTGGCCGCGCGGGCCGGCGAACTCACCTCACAACTGGACGCCAACCGCACCTACAGCTCAGCGCGGGCCTTTCGCAGTGCACTCAACGATCGGATCCGCCTCGCCTCGCAACAGAGCGGGCTGCAGCACAACGACATCGCGAGACGCTTTGTCCTGCAACAATTCCTGTCACGGGTTTTCGCTGACGAGCGACCGGGTTGGATGCTGACAGGCGGCACCGCTCTGCAAATCCGCTCGCCAGAGGCACGCTCAACGACAGACGTCGACATCGCCGCAGGAATAGAGGCACGAGACCTACTTGCGGTCCTGACCGAAGCCACCGAACGCCGCGGCGGCGAGCACGGCGAATTCGATATCACCTTGAATCCTGCCCTGGGCCCGGGAACGTTCACCGGCACCATCGTCTACGGGCTCGAAGGGCGACGGTTCGCCGCCGCGAAAATCGACATCGCCACCGGACACTACATCCCCTTTCCGGCCGAACCGCTCACCGCGGCCCCAGTGGTCGACATCGACGACGTCCACCCGCTGCCGGCCGTCCCGGTGTACCCCGTGGCCGCGCACCTCGCCGACAAAGTCGCGGCAATGTACGAAATCCACGGGAACGGAAACGTCGCGTCCAGTCGACCACACGACCTGGCCGACATCGTCATCCTGGCCCGGTGCACTGCAGTCGACGCCGGGGAACTGCGCCGCGCGCTCGACCTGCAACAACAGCGGCGCGGGGTGACGATTCCACGGCACCTCGTACTGCCTGATGCGAGCTGGCACCAGGCCTACCCGCCACGGGTGAAGGGCACCCCGCTGCCGGCCGAGCTTCACACCGCCAATGGTGCGCTCGCAGAAGCCAACCGATTCCTTGGTCCGGTGCTGTTCGGAACGGTAGACCATCACCGCTGGGACCCAGATCGCCAAACCTGGGCCGCCCGCGACGACAAGGACCGAGTGCGCGGGACTCATCGTGGATCCGCACAGTGATTGCACGGGAATCGGTGGCGAAACCCGCCGCACGGTGCCTGGCCTGCGGGGGAGAATTGCAGGCGAATCGAAATCAGGATGCGAAGCAATTATGAACGGTCAAAAACGCCAGTAGCAGTAAGGCTTCGCGAACTGCCCACGATGCTGGTACCGGTGGCGAGAGGAAGAGCGAACGATGAACGGTGATGTCCTAGTCCTTTCGACGTTTCAGCAGGTGCGGTTCTGGGGACCGCTGGCCTACCTGACCCCGCCCGTCCTGCTGTTCCATGTGCCGCTCGCCGCGACGGTCCTGGTTGTGGCTTCGTATACGCTACGCCGCCGGCGAGGCGGCCTGTCGGAGCGGCAGAGGCTGCAGCATCTGCTACTCGGTCTTGGTGTGGCGGTGGCCATCGTCGCGGTGGGTATGCGGATGTTCCCTGGGCCGATATTGCCGTTTCTTCTCAGCGCGCCAGGTGAAGCGGCCGGCGGCAATGACGCGTCAGCTGCGGACTGGATCATCAACCTTGTTGGCCCGCTTGGCATCATGCTCGCCGCCGTCGGCGCCCACGCGATCGCCGTATGGGGTGTTGGACGGGATCTCGCCGGCCGACAAACCAAGCATTCCACGCCGAATTCGTAACTGATTCAGGTGAATAGGCAAACTTTCCAGGCGAAGGAGGCCGCACATGTTCGGCAAGAAGGCGGTAAAGCGTGATGTCCCTGGGCCGGCACGCGAATCCGCTTCAAGCTCTGTTTCCGAGCTGGAATCAGCTGCAAGTTCCATGGAGTGGAGTCGCCGTGGAAACCAACCCCAAGCAGCGCAGCAGTTGTGGGGCCGGTGTTGAAGATAGACCTGGCCAAACGAAATCAGGGAGGAGAACTGGTATGAGGGTCTCGCTGGATGTCGAGCGGGCGCGGCAGATCGCGGAGGCACTTCTTGCGGATGCGGTGCCCCGCCGGTGGTCTCACACCATCGGGGTGGCCACTACCGCCGCTGAGTTGGCCAAAGTGCTTGCGCCGGAGTCTGCTGATGAGATCGTCTGCGCGGCTTGGCTGCACGACATCGGATATGCGCCATGCCTGATCGACACCCGATTTCATCCCATCGATGGCGCCGCCTATCTAGCCGCTTATGTGGGGATGAGTGGAGGCATTCCAGCGGAGGTAGTAGGCCTCGTCGCGCATCACACCGGCGCGGCGTTCGAGGCTCAGGAAAGAGGCCTCCAGCATCTGCTGGCTGAGTACGCAGTGCCCGAGGCCGCCAAGTTGGCCATCTTGAGTTGTGCGGATCTGTGCACTGGGCCAGACGGTTCATCGGTGAATCCCGGCGATCGTCTCATCGAGGTGCTCACGCGATACCCGGCTGACCATCCGGTTCATCGAGCCATCACCAAGTCGGCGCCTTTGCTTGTGGCTCATGCCCGCCGGGTCCTCGCTGCAGCCGAGGCGGCCCGCAACGCGGAGCAACGCCAGGGCGCGCCGGCCGAGCGGCTGGCTTCGTGGATATCGGCCGACCACGGCGACATTTTCTCCGAGGAGGAGATTCGCAATCTCGAACGCAAGGTCGCGGTCGGCCAACTGGGTAGGGAAGCGGCCCAAGGAGTCTGGGCATTCGGGACCGGAGACAACGGGCGGTTCAACAGCGCTCGCGGAGTGCGATGAGCGCTTCGAAGATCGAGAGGACCGAGGTTGCGTGGAATCCGGCAACTGGTTGTGACCTGATCTCTCCTGGGTGCGATCGACTCGGATGAAGGTAGAACGAGGCGAACTGTTTCGGTACGAGGTGCGCGCACTTGCTGCCTTGCCCTGGCCCGCCGGGCTGGGCAAGGACGAGATTCCTGGGCTTCGCCGCGCAATGAGGGACCTCCTCAAAGCCGAATGTGACAACCCGGCCGCTCACGAACGGGCGTTCGCGACTGACGCGCGCTACCGGGCGGTCGTAGATCAATGGCTAAGTCAAGCCAGCTGGAGCCCCTCGGTCGTCGAAGTGGTTTCTGGCGCGACAGCTTTCGCGCACGGAGTCGGGTGTCTTGGTCAGGCGGTCGAGGAAGGCGACTGGATTGACAGTGCAAGAACGCATTGCGACGACCACGATATTCCTCATGGGGCTCGATGGGATGGTGGCCGGTTCGTCGCCGGCGACTACCTGCTGTTCCCGATCACTGTTTGTGATGAAGCCAAGGGTATTGACGATGGTCGGCACCGACTGACCTACTTGCGGCTCAGGGAGCGGGACGGTTCGGGGCCGAGCGAGATTCTTGTCAAGGTGTCCCTATGAATCCAGTCAAATTGCGCGACAAGGAGAGTCGGATGGAGGTGCCGCTATCTCATGTGACCAGAGTGCCTGCGCTGGCCGCAATGGATCCGTGTCACGACTTGCTGGCGTCGCGGGCAATGCGTGCAGTGCCGATGAACGCGTCGTCCCGGCGATCGCACTGCGGCGGGTGAGAGGAAGGAACACGATGGCCCACAAGGTGATCCATGCTTTCGTGTCGTGCGCGCTACTGCTCCCGGCATCGGCCGGAGTGGCCGCTGCCTCCGGGCCAGCGGCGTGTCCTGCGGGCGGAACTCAACTCGCTGGGGGTGCATGCGCGAAGTGTCCGGACGGAATGGTCACCACCGTCTGGCCTGACCGCACCGGCATCGACTGTGACTATCGCTCAGCGCGGCCACCGACAAGTTCCCCGCTGTCAAATGTCGTGTGGCAGTAAGACGACCTGTTGCCCCAGATAGACACCAGCGAAAGCCTGGGTGATTGGCAACGACTATTCCAGGAACTCTGGGCCCGATACAGAACTGGTACACGAGATGACCGGGCGCCCGTCTGGCTGCGAAGTAGCCAGGGGCTATTGCGATTCCAACTCGGCGGTGACGTCGCCGCGGTCGAACGGGTCTTTAGAGTGGTCGTAGGTGTCGCGGCATTGGCCGTAGAGGTCGATGCTGGCGTGTCCTACTGGGGGCGGGTAGGCCTCGACCACATGTACGTATGCGTCCACGTCGTTCTTCGTCAACGTTGCGC
Organism: Mycolicibacterium alvei; assembly: GCF_010727325.1. Lineage (NCBI taxonomy): Bacteria > Bacillati > Actinomycetota > Actinomycetes > Mycobacteriales > Mycobacteriaceae > Mycobacterium > Mycolicibacterium alvei. The sequence goes on along the minus strand of NZ_AP022566.1, from coordinate 82,710 downwards.
TGCTGTGTGAGTGGGAGTCGGGATCGCCCTGCCATCCGTGCTGTAGCAGTGCGGTAATGAGCGTCGCAGGGTCCAGTGGCGCGGACCGGGCCGCTCCGGGCATCCAGAAGATCATCACAAGCTTGCCTCTGAACGGGCCCTTGTTGTCGTCGGTGCAGGATTCGTAGGTGAACGTCGTTCTGGTCAGGTTGTCCCGCAACTTCAGATCCCGGACCAACTCTTTGCCGGCATACATCACTTGCGCCCGTGCCTGCTTCGGTGACATTGGATCTGTCACCCCGTCACCACATCCGACCGTCACCCCGGCCAACAGCAATGCCCCGATCGCGTGTCTCCAGCGCGTACCCAATGCTCATGCTCCTCCCTGCGTTCCTGATGACGGTGACGATCCTGAGCGCGCCGTTCCGCGCTTTACCGGGTGATCCCGGCCGGCCACCTCGACAGTAGATCTCCGTGACCAGACGTATCGAGCACCGCTTCGGTAGGTGCGAGCGGCACTGCTCCCGAACCGGTCAATTCTGTCCCAGGAAGTGTAGCGATAACCGATACACTGTGCGGGTGGTCGAACAGCGAAATGGCGACATCGAAGCGCCTGGCGCGCGTGCACGTCCGATTACCGGCCCGCGCGCGAAGCCGGTGCCGGAGCCGCAGCGATCGCAACTGCTTGCCGCAGCTGCGGCCGCCGAAGGTGCTCAGATTGCCCTGCGGCGAGCGGTTCGCCGCGCCAAAGATGCAGGCGGTTCGATCCGCGAGATCGCCGCGCTGTTATCGAAATCCACCAACACGATTGACCGCTGGCTAGACCAGGAGGGACCCAATGACGACGGCCCGTAATGTGTACCTGGTGCGCCCTTGGGACTATCCCGCTGTTGACCTGCCCGAAAGGGTGACCCCGAAGTGGGTCGGCGAGGTCACGGCCAGTCAGGTCGGTGATGCCTACATCGCCGCACACTTAGTGCCGGCCCGCCAGGACAAGCAATACAAAGCTGCGTGGCGGACATTTTGGCGCGCACTGAGCTTCAATGATCGGCGCCGCCGGCGAATTGTGGCAACGCTGGCTGGCTGGCGCGACGAGGCGGAGACCGAGCTGGCCTCTGGGGACTTATCCGAAGAGCAGAGCAGGTTGCTGCGCAAATTCCGCAGCAACGTCAACGGAGCGCTGGATCGCATCGATCGCGAAAGCGGCGAGGCTCTGGCGTGGGCTGGAGTGGAATTCGCAAAGTACCCGCCCGAGATGCGCGCGATGCTCGAAACGCTAGTGGTAGCACTCGACGAGTTCCGGCAGGGGCGACTGCGCGCTGACGAGGTGGTCGCTGCCCTGGCTGTTGTCGATCTGGATCCACGTGATCGCTCCGTCGAGATTCCCGACGCGACGCGCCAATGGGTCCGCCGCGAGATCGCCAAAGTGGCCGGTGCCTAGGCCGCCCGACACGCGGGCGGCCGAGTAGGCGCCATCGGTGAATGCCGCCGGGGCCGGGTCTGGCTGTTGGCCCCACCGGCCGCGGTAGCGGCACGCGCTTGCCGTGGCGTCCGGGCCATGGCGATGAGAACAATGTGGGTCGCGACACGCCGGGGGAGCGACGAATCGGTATGCGCCGACCGCGATAACTGCGCTCGGGTCTGTGGCGCCACTAGAATCCCTTGGTATGGCCGGTCATAACGATCGACAGCGGACATATCGCCCCGACGACGCCGAATACACGGCAGCGAGCGCCGAGCTGCGTCAACGCAACATTTCGTTGACTCGGTATCTGCGAGCGGCGCTGCGCTGGGTGGCAGCTGACCCAGAACGTGCCCTCGATGTCCTGGAACCGATGCTGCCGCCGGAGAGGGCCTTGGGCCGGCCATCAGAGGATCGCCGCCGTAGTGCGGCGGCTGCCCGCGGAACCTGAAGTCACTCGCTGGCAGCCTCACCGCGATCGGCGAAAATGAGCCGTTTTTCCCAGGAATCGTCCGGTACGGAATCGATAGCCTCGATGTGTGAATTCCAACGTCAACGCGGCATCGGAGCACTAGATGTGCTTATCCAGCACCGAACCCGGCGGACCGCGGCGATGCTCATCGGATGCCCGGACGGCCTATCAGCGCGCTTCGAGCAGCGTCGCAGAACTCGTACGAGCTGAAACCCAACTCGAGGCGGGTCTGGAACCTGCCGGCGGGGCGTCCGATGCCTACAGCACGCTGCCCGGGGGCGCGGGTGGAAGCAGTAGCGGGTGGTTCGACGACGAGTGGAGTGTGGAACGCGACCAGGTCCACGACGCCTACCAACGGGCCAGCGTAGACGACGGATACCGAGGGCAATACCGCGACGCGGTCATCGAAGCCGGCGCCGAAGTGGCCTACAAAGTCGAGCTCAGCCACCCCTTGCCGCCCGAGGGCGCCGAGGACCAAACCTGGGACGCGGTCCTGCAGGCGCGAGCTCTGGCATACCGCGACACGCTGGCCGAAATCAGGTCATTCGGAACTGCAGAGTTGGCAACCCAACCCGGGAGCTACCGCGAGGGTGTCGAGATGGCACGCCAGCAGAGCGGTTACTTCCCCGACGAGTGGGTCCAGGCAACCAATCGGCCGCCGTATAAACCGTTGATCATCAAGGAAGACAGCAACGTGGGCGGCATTTCGTCGTGCTACCGCCCCGCGACACAAGCTCCCATGCTGACGATGCCGCTAATGGCGAGAGAGGCCGGCGAGCTCACCGACGGACTGACCACCGCGCCCGAGCCCTACCCGCACGTGCAACTCAGTCAGGGCTGGGCGATGCCACTCGTCGAAGACACCCCAGAATTACGGGCCCGGCTGGCGACCTATCGGCGCCGGCGGCCCAACGTGGGAACCGTGGCCAGCGATCGGCCGGGCTTCGTCTACGTCGGCCAGGACATCGCATCTGGGCCCGTGGGGCCCTACGCGTCACTTGACCGCGCTCATCGAGATCCGGCGGTGATGCTGCACGAACTCAGCCACCGCATGGCCGAGCACAATCATGCTGTCACCTTGGCGACGGAAACCTTCTTGCAGGGCCGTGTCGTCGGTCAACGCCGCAAGCGGTATGTGATCGGAGGCGACACTTGGTACCGAGACGGAGGATTCGCCGACGTTGCCGTCGGCATCGACTACCCCGACCACAGCCGCAACAACGTCTTGAGCATGGGGATGGAAGCGCTGTTCCATCGAAAATACGGGGGTCTGGAAGGCGCCGCAGGACACAATCCCGATACCCAACACCGCAACCTCATCCTGGGCCTACTGGCCTTCAGCCCGGGCGATCCCCGAGGGGCCACGTGAACCCACCGGGATACTTCTGCTCCGATGACGAGAGTCGCCAAGTCGGACGACGCTACGCCCCAGCAGATTTCAGCTCCATGGTGTACACGACGAAGAAGAAAGGTGTGGCAATGTCAGACATCACCACCTGTCACGAACGCGAGATCGAACTATGCATCGCCCGGGCCGAAGAACAGGCCGAAGACGAGCCCCACTCTGCGAACGCTGAGAACCCGTAGATGCGCCGCCCGCGGAAAGCGGCCCGTGGTGAGGGAATCGGCGTGCCAGAAGAGAATCCCGGGCCCATCGTCGCCGCGCCGACCGAGTACGGAGGACCGGTGCCGGCCGCCACGCTGGCTGCAGCAGTCCCCAGGGATGGTGCAGACAGCTGGTGGGGGCTGCCCGAGCACGGCCGGCGGAGGGAAGCCGCCCGCCAGGGCATGGAAGATGCAACCACGCGTTCGCAGAGCGCCGATCCACTGCGACTGCGCGTCGGTGAGGTCTATGACTCAGGCATCCGCCGCTGGCCGGGACAGGAGTTGGTCCTGACCACCGACGGGTGCGTTGTCCTCATCAACCCACTCGATCTGACACCGGAAAAGATCTCCGAGTTCGCGACTGCCGACGCACATTTCGCCTGGATCGATGCCCGCTACAACGGCATACTGTGCTGCCGATTCGGCAGCGCGCCATGGGAATTCCTCCCGTTCAACCCACACCGGGACACCCCACACGGGAAGACCCCAGGAATGCCCGCAGTCGAGCCGCGACATCGCCTTGCGATTCCTGTCGGACTCATCAGCGGGGGAGAAGCACCCGTTCTGGCCATTCGGATGGTCGCATTGCCAGAGCATTTCGTCAGCGCCGTACGGGCAACGGTAAAACGACTCGCCGCGCAATCATTCGATGCTGACGCCACGGTCAATGAGTCCAACTACCTCTACATGGACTTCAGAGGTGAGCGGCTCGTTCAGCGCGCGGGAGTCCGGGCAGTGTCGCGCTCAGGTGGTGCGAATCCCGGCTGATTCCGACAAGCGGCGTGCACTCGTCGTGGCACGAGCTGGCCAAATCCCCGCGCGTGGAACAGGCGCCGACATGCGCATGCCGCCCGCGGTGGCCGCCATCGCTTGCCTATTACATACTCAGTATGTAATAGTGGTGGCATGACCGAGCCCGCTGTTTGCGACGACGACGTTGTTGTTGCTGCGTCCGACGATGCTGCCGAGATTGCTGGCCCGCAGCTGCCCGTCTACGAGATCCACGCCGACCGGATTGGCGAACTGGAAACCCGTATCGACAAAGCCAACCGGCGCCTGGCTCGCGCCGGCTCCAGCGAGCGATTCACCTACACCGCCGAGCCGTTCACCCGCGAAGTTTCCAGCAACGGCGGTATCGCCCAGTACATTCCGATGCAGCGCATCACCTTGTCCGCACCCGAGATCACCGTCCCGGGCTACACCTTCGTCGCCGGCCTCACCCGCGAAGAGGGCGGCATGATCGTTCGCACCGCCCCAGGTCAGAACCTCGACGGCTGGACCCGGCCCGAAGACCACCACTGCGACTACTGCGGAAAAACGCGTCACCGCAGCACTTCGTACGTCGTCCGCAAAGACGCCACCGGCGAGATCATCCAAATCGGCAAGTCGTGCCTGCGCCCCTTCCTCGGCGTCACGCCTGCGGGACTGTGGACGCTGACACTGGCCCCCGAGGAGCTCCTGCCCGCCGGTGAGGACAGCGGCTACTTCGGCGGCCGGATCCCCGTCGTCTACCCGATCCGGCAACTGCTGGCGATGGCCTGGGCGGTATCGGATGGCGGCACCAAGTTCATCACCGCCACGCAAGCCCGCGACAGTTGGAAGCCGATCAGCTCCACCGGCCAGATCGCGTTGTACGTGTGGCACTGGGAGCCCATTGGCCGCAACGCGGAAAAAGAGCGCCCTTACATCGACGCGATGCGCGCGGCGGCCACCCAGGTGTCCGATGACATCGTCGACGAACTTCTGGCCGGTGCCCAAACCCTCGACCCGAACCACGATTACGGGGCCAACATGGCGGCCGCCCTGGCGGGGGAGAACGTCACCGCGCGCAGTGTAGGCCTGGTGGTGTCTCTGATTGCTGTTCGAAATCGCGTGCTGCGCAAGGATGCCGAAGTGAAAGCTCACGCACAGGCGGTCGCGGCCAGCGAATGGATCGGTCAACCCAAGGACAAACTGACTGACCTAGAGGTCACTGTGCAGACGGTGCTCTATGTCGACGGGTACAGCTACAACTCCACCGACACGATTGTCGTGATGCGCACCGCCGACGGCCATGTCCTCAAATGGAAAGCCAGCGGTCGGCACAACGAGATCGAACAGGGTGCCAGCTATCATCTCGATCGCGCCACAGTGAAAGAACACGGTGAATACCGTGGCATCAAACAGACCACGGTGATCCGCTGCAAGCTGACACCTGTCGCTGAGGCTGCGGCCTGATGAGCACCGCCTGGTTAGAGAGCACCGGCGGCCATGTCGAACTGCACGTGGCCGCGGGCCCACACGACGTGACGTTGTCAGGCGCAGAACCGATCACCACCGTGGCCGCCATCGTCGAAACCCTCGCCCGTGTGGATCGTGTCGTGCTCTGGGATGCGGACACGCAGAGCGCTCAGGTGATCCTCGAGAAGTCCGCCACCGACAACCTGTGGACGGCCGACCAATGCGCCCAGCACCTGGGGATCGAAACCCGGACCTGGTATGCCTACGTCAACCGGCCAGGCAAACGTAATCCCGCACCACAATCTCGTCGCATCGGAGGCACCCTGTACTGGGAGCCCGCTGCCGTCCGCACTTTCGGCGCTCAGCGCCGGCCGCGCCGGAAAGACACAGGCGTGAGCTGAGGCTGAGTGGGCGCAGTTCAGCGCGCGGCCCGTCGCCGAGTCCGGGCTACCTGCACTGCGCGTTCCAGGAATCGCTCGCGCTTTGGCCGAAGCTCTCAACGTCTTCGTTGGAGATTTGCCTTCCCAGCTCTGTGATCGCGAGGTAGGCCCAATCTGCAGGAATCATGGACCGGCCCACGTTGCATAACGCCAGGAATGCATCACGCGGGTTGTCGGCGATCAGAGCGCAGGCGCCGTAGGCTTTTCCTGCCAGGTCCGGCTTAGGCTTCTTGGCCAGTGCCGCAGCAAGATCGGCTACTTCGGCCGACGCTCCGTATTGATCGAACGTCTGCCGCATGCTGTCGGTGCAACTGAGATCGGGCTGCTGCTGCGCTTTGCGCGGCGCGGGCCTGGCGTACTTCGGCCCGGCTATGTACGGCGCCCCGACCAGATGCAGGGCGTAGGCGCGGGAGGAGCAATCGGGGCACAGAGGCGCGAACGGCGCGAACAGATTCAGGTTCGCGCTCACATCCGAGCCCGCAGGCTGATGCGTGCCGCAGCTACCTCCCAGTGCCCATCTGCCGTCAAACGGAGCCACCAAAGTCGCAGTACCGCTGCCGGTTTCATCGAGCGCCACATGTTGCTCGACCTGGTGGGCTCCAAGACTGACAAGGCAGGCATTCGCAAAGGGCCCGGTCGTATCGACTGCGTCGTAGCGGCCAACGATGTCGACGATCACCGTGTTGCCCGGGGCTGTGGATACAGAGACGTGTCCCATGCCGTCTCCAGGCGGAGCGTCGGGAACGGTCGGATTCTCGAAGTAGTCGGCGCCGGCCACCGGTGGCACAGCCATCGCGACCGACACCCCCATCGACAGCGCGGCGAACGTCAACGCGGCACGGTAAATCCACCCAGATATGGCCATGACTCCCCCTTGAGGAAGGCTGCAAACGAGCCATCGAATCATCCGAGTCGCACACTAACAGCAATGAGAATAAGATGTGCCGCAAATCGAAAAGAACGATGTAAGCACGAATATCTGTGATTGCTCAACTATATGTGGCAAACGATTCGGCACCGCTCGCCGGGAGATTCACGACGGCTCCTGTCCGCCCGTCGTCTGCTGCCCGGCCGTCAATTCGGCGAGAAGCTCGGCCGGCCACGTGCGGACAAGCGAATCCACCGCGCCGGTCTCCGAGGCCTCTTTGAGCAAAGATCCCAGCAACCGGGGTCGCTCGGGTTCGCGGTCTCGCCACCCGGGCTCATGATGGCCCCACGTTGATCCGGTCGCCGGATTGATGCGGGTGTGGAGAGCGTTGTGCAGCGAACCGTAGTCGTGATCACTGATCACCTGAATATCGCGCAGATGTTTCGACAGCGCGGCGATCGAGATGCCCCAGCGACGTTTTATCTTCGTGAGTTCAGCCAAAGACGGCGACGGGGGCACTGTTGGTGCCACCGCAGAGATCGGGGCCAACAGCTCGGCGGCGAAGGTATCGACATGCTGCTCATGGTCCGGACACCGCTGGGCGCCGGCACGGGTGAGAACCAGATGGCCCAACTCGTGGGCCAATGCCCAGCGGGTCCGTTCCCACGAAGGCACGTCGCGCAACATCACGATGGGCAGATTCTTGGTCCTCCCAACCCAGGTGGAACTGCCGGTGTGCCGCTCGCCTGGCGCCCTGGGCGAGGTCGAGATTGGCCGGTCCCCGAATCGGCCCTGACGCATCACCACAGTGACCCCGCAGCGCTCCATGGTCGCGAGAAGGTTGGTGACCGGCTGGCCCGACCGGATACCGAGCCGGACCCGCGTCATGGCCGCGGCGGTGACAGGGTCGCACTCGCTTCTTGCCGGGGCGATCTGCACCGGCGGTAGCGGCCGGTGAGTATGCAGCTCGGTCAGCAAGTCACCGGTGAGCGCGAACAGCTGTGTGGTGCGGCTCTTTTGAGCATTGCTGGTCGTGGAAGGGCCGCTATAGGACAGGTCGGTCGCGGTGAGGTACGTCGTGGGTCGTGAGGTAAAGAACCCCTCGGGGAACCGCAACGCGGCAGCCAAGGTCTGCAGATCGGATGCTGACAGCGTCGCGGCCTCGCGGCGCTCAAGGCGCGTCAGGCGAGTCGCCTCCCATCCCAGCGTGCCCACCAGGGCTTTGCCGGTCAGGTTGCGCAGCAGTCGGGCTTGTCGGATCCGCAATCCAAAAACAGCGATCGTCATGTCAGCACCCCAGTGATCGGCCCTGGGTTGCTGATACCCGCACGCAGACACACGATGTCCGCGTGCGGTTCGGTAAGGCGGTGTGTGTCGGGGTGCATATCAGTACGGGTGGGGGTCTCCGTCTGCGAGCAGGACCAGCTCGTTGCGCCGACCATCGGCCTCGGCCACGGCGATGAACGCCGCCTGGACGTCGTCGAGACTGCACCGGCCGGCCTCAATGGCGTGGTAGTGGCCCGGGACGGCGACTAAAACCGTTGGTGCGGAAGTCAAAACAGCGCGAACACGGTCGTGGGTGCGCGCGTCGCCAGTGAAGGTGCCGGCATCCCAGGCCAACCCGGCGTACTCGATCCGCGCCACTGTGCTATCTCCGTCCATTGCTGAAGCAAACTCTCCTGCTTCGACCATACGTCCACCGCGGTGGGCGAAAACCGCCGTTTTCAGCCTACTTTGGGCGCTGTCGCAAGATGCGGCAGGACGACGGCGGGATCGGTGGCGTCCGAACTTGTCAGTGGGTCACGGTAATGTCTGTGGTGTTGGGAAACATGTTTCTCAACAACACGATCCGACCGGATGTAGCAGTCCGGTACGCCAAGCCCGGAAAGGGGCCAATCAACATGACCGATACCGCAACCGTAGTGACTGTGATCGACGCGTGCGCACGCGCAGGCGTGCCCAGCCTCCTGGTATCTGCCCCAGGATTCGGAAAGACTTCGCTCGTGAGGTCGTTGGCCAAGGCCCAGGGCATCGCGTGCGAGACCGTTCTGGGGTCGCTGCGCGAGCCGTCGGACTTCGCAGGCCTGCCCATTGTCGGCGAAGACGGCGTGCGAATGGAGCCCCCGGCTTGGGCCAAACGACTCGACGCCGCCGGGATCGGCATCCTGTTTTTGGATGAACTCGGGACGTGCCCACCCTCGGTGCAGAACGCGATGCTGGCAGTTGTGCTTGATCGAGTGGTGGGCGATCTGCAACTGCCTTCCGGCGTGGCCGTTGTCGCAGGGATGAACCCACCGGAATACTCCGGAGCGGGCTATGAGCTGCCCGCCGCATTGCGCAACCGCTTCTGCCACCTGCAATTTGCGCCGACTGTCGATGAATGGCTCGACGGCATGGCCACCGGATGGGCGGCAAGCCCCGCGTCGCGGGCAGGCGTCGATAGCCCGTCACGGCGGGCGGCGACCTCCGGCGCGGTCAGCGGATTCATCTCACTTCGCCCCGACCTGCTCGACTGCGAACCCGAACGCATCGTCGAAGGCGACGGCCCCTACCACACCCGCCGATCCTGGAAAATGGTCGCCGACGTGCTGGCCTACCTGCGCGCCGACGACACCGCAGCGATCCAGGCAGTCACATTCGGCCTGCTCGGCGAGGGTGTGGGTGCGGAGTTCCTGTCATGGTTGAGCACCAGCGACCTGCCCGATCCGGAGGCCGTCATCGCTGACCCTGCGGTGATGGACTGGAAAGCAGAACGACCCGACCGGGTGTGGGCCGTCCTGACCGCCGTAACCACCTTGGCAGCCCAGGCGCGCACCCTCGACATGTTCCGCAAAGCCTGGGGACCGCTGGTGGCCGCAGCCGAGGCCGGGGCACCCGATGTGGCCGCAGCCGCCGCCCGCAGGCTGGCCAAGGCCCGCCCCGCCAAGGCACCCATTCCGCGTGCAGCGCGCAACTTCGCGCCGATGCTGCGGGCAGCTGGCCTGCTCGATGCGGAGGTGGCGTGATGCAGGTCCGCGAGTTCACACCCGCCGAGCGGCGCGCTTTCCAAGTCGCCCGGCTGGTGGCCAGCGAGCAGATGCCCTACTTCTCGTCGGGCCTGTTCTCGATGATCGCCGTGGCAGCACCCGGTCTGGGCACACTGGGGGTGGACAAGCACTGGCGCTTGTACGCCGACCCGGCGTGTCTGATCGGTGAAACCGCGTGGACGCCACGTGAGGCAGGGGCAGTGCTGCTGCACGAGTTGGGGCATCTGCTGCGCGAGCATGCCGCGCGCGGTGAGGCGATGCCGCAACCGTTGGCCTTCGATGCCTGGAATCTGGCAGGTGACGCCGAGATCAACGACGATCTGTTGGCTGCCGGAGCCGAACTGCCCGAAGGGGTCGTGACACCGGAGGCGTTGGGCTGTGAGGCGGGCGGCACCGCCGAGCAGTACTACGAGCAGATGAGCCGTGACCACTGCGACGACGATTCTGTGGGCTGCGGATCGGGTAGCGGTGCGGCGGCACTACCAGGGGAACTCGACCCCGCCCACGTCATGGACGGTCGCGCCGGGATCGACCAGGCTACCGCTGATGTGATCCGACGTGCGGTGGCCCAACGCGTCAGCGACGAAGTCGCCAACGGGCGCGGTACCGTCCCGGCAGGGGTGCGGCGTTGGGCAGACAACGTTCTGGCCCCGCCCGCCGTGTCGTGGGAGCGGTTGCTGGCCAAAGCAGTCCGGTCTGCGATCGCCGATGCCGAGGGCCGCACCGACTACACCTACCAGCGCCCGTCACGGCGGCGGCTGCCCGGAGTGGTGCTGCCCTCGATGCGCGGTCCGAGGGTCTCGGTGTCATTGGTCATCGATACGTCGGGATCAATGACCAGTAGTGACCTCAGCGCCGCACTGTCGGAGGTCAACGGGGTACTCAAAACGTCCACCGTGGCGCGAGACCAGCTTCGGGTCTACACCTGTGACGCGGATTCGACTGCTGCACAACGGGTGAACCGGGTCAGTGACATCGTGCTCACCGGAGGGGGTGGCACCGATATGCGGGTAGGGATCGCCGCAGCACATGAGGCTCACCCTGCCCCGCATGTCGTGGTCGTGCTTACCGACGGCGACACGCCGTGGCCCGACGTGCCCACGCGGGCGCGGCTGGTATGCGTGGTGATCGGCAATCCCGCCGCTGCGACTCGCACCCCGCCGTGGGCGATCACGGTGGACGTGCCAACAGCCGCGCAGCGCGCGTGAGTCCGCCGTAGTTGCAGGTCGGTGGTGTCCGCGAATCGGGCACCACCGACCCCTGCTGGCTGAGTTCCCGCGGCCGAGTTTGTCGGTGGCGGGCGATAACATCGTGGGTGTGAGTGGCCACCACGGCTACTCACACCCACGAAAGGTCCGGTGTAGCAGCCGGGTTCGCATGAGCCGGAAGGCACAGGGAATGACACACTCGCACAGCGGCCAGGACGACCGCGACAATCTGCAGGACTATGCCCGCCGCGTGCTGGCCGGCACCGGAATCTCGGTCGCCGATATCGGCGCGGACCTCTCGGGTGAGGGCGCAGCGACCGAAGCGGTTCAGCACGGATGGGACATGGCTCGACGGGCAGCGCAGGTGCGCCATGACCGTTGAGTACTACGACCTGGCACAGCGGCTGTACGCAGCCCGCAGCGGCCAGCCGGTATTGCGGGTGGCCGGGGCCCTATTTGAGCTGTCGCCCACCGCGATCGTCGCCGAGGTCGCCACCGACGCGGCCGGAACCCTCACCGCCGACATAGCCGTGGCCAACGGGCAGCCCCGCCGCGTCAGCGGCGATGACGTACTGCGCGCGCTGCGCGATGCGGGAGCCGGATTCGACGACGACCCCGCTGCCCAACCCCTGCCGCAACTGGTGATCACCGATGGGGGCGCGCTGGGGCTGCTCGCCGCGGCGGCCCGAGCCGGACGCAACCGGCCCGACGTGGCTGCGGCCGCTGCGGTCGTGGGCTGGTGGGCTGACCGCACCGGCTACCCCGGCACCGGCGCTGTCGTGACGTTGATGAGCCATTCCCGGCAGCGCTACATCACCGGCGCGCTGCCATCTGCCGAACGCCGTAGCGAGCACTGGCGGGCCACATTCGGCGTAGCAGTGGGAATCCGAGGCATGTGGCCGTGGGCGCAACGGCTCGCTCGTGGGCCACTACTCGACATGCTCGCCGATGCCAGCGAGGACGACCGCTACTCGTTCACCGTGGCAGCCAACAGGTTCGCATCCGGTGCCGACTGGGCGGCCAAGGACCGTGCACCGGTCGCGGCGATGGGACTACGTCGCCGCTGCGACGCCGCCGAGCTGTGGGAGGCCGCATTGCGCAGCGACCGGCTGTGGCGGCAACGCGCCACCCACACCGGCCACGTCAGCGGAGGGGAGGTGGTCGCCACGACCGCTGGCACCTTCACCGTGGCCTGCAACCGATTGGACACCCGGTTGCGCGACGGATCGGAAGTCACCGGGTGGCAAGGGGGACTGGACAATTACGATCGTGCCGTTCGATTCGAAGGCGAGATAAATAAGGCGGCGGTGGTCAACGGTGCCCTGTGGCTCACGATCAGTCGTGTGCGGGCAGACCTACGGCCTCATGCCGGGGACTGGGCATCGTTGATGCCCGCCCCGCCGCAACAGTCCACCGTTCGTTCGCGCCGAAACCGCTACGGGCGGTTGCAGTTCGGCACAGATTCGTGGATCGCCTCAGGTCGCACACCCGGACTCACTCGCCGCGATGTGCCGCTGGACGTGCTGATCGCCGCCGCTGACGACGAGTAGTGGAGGGTTTGGCGGGCACCGAAATGTGTCGGTGCCCGCCGATAGACTCGACGCATCACCAACACGGTGATCCGATCCGGTCGGGTGTAGCAGCCCAGCCACCGAGTCTCTGCTAGGAGCATCCTCGATGCGAATCATCAAGCCCCGTAGCGCCGACAGCACCGGCCAAGCCGCAACGGCTGCGACGGACACTGCCCCAGCGTCTGCTGCGCCGCAGCCGCGGCAGCGGCCGTCGGGCGCGTCAGTTCAATGGCCGGGGCAAGAGCTGTTGCACGACCCGGTGACGGCGCGCATTCTCATGTCGGTGTGGAGCGGAGATCCCGTTGTAACCGTGCCGTCCCCGCCGGGTGCTGGGAAAACCCGGCTCGTCGCGTTTTTGGCTCCGGCGCTGGCGGTCCGGGCTGATTTGCGCGTCGGGGTCGCTGCCCAAACCCGAGCACAGGCAATCGATCTGGCGCGGAGACTGGCCGCAGTGTGCGACCACACCAAAATCGCACTGTTGTGGAAACGCAATGTCAGCCCCGACGCCGGGGGATGCCCGATCAAAGCACCGGGCGACCCGGTCTGGCCGCGCAGCGGGGGAGCGGTGCGGGTCGCCACCACGGCACGTTGGCTGTTCGCCGACCCGGATGTGATGGCCGCTGACGTCCTGATCGTGGACGAGGCCTACCAGGCCACCTACGCTGACCTCGGCGCGCTGGGCAGCATGGCCAAACAGGTCGTGCTCGTGGGTGACCCGGGTCAGATCGATCCGGTGGTGACCGGGGATGTGTCCAGGTGGGCCGACTCACCCACCGGTCCGCACCTGCCCGCGCCGATCGCACTGGCGGCCGCGCATCCCGATGTGGTGGCCTCGGTGGCGCTGCGCCACACCTACCGGCTGGGGCCACAGACCACCGCGCTGGTGCAGCCCGCGTTCTATCCGGACATGCCGTTCACGTCGCGGCGACCGGCAGAACACGTCGAGATTGACGGAGCCGTGGTCCCTGAGATGGCGCACCGACTGCTGCCCGTCACCGATGGGCCAACTGATCGCGGCCTCGTAGCGGCGGTGGTGGATCGGGTCGAGACCTTGCTGACGAGGGGGAGCGTGGTCACCGCTGTGGGGCGGCGGACGTTGGGGGAATCCGATATCGCCGTGGTGGTGCCACATGTCGCGCAGGCTGCAGCTGTGCGCGCCACCCTATCCGAGTACCCAAACCTTTTGTGCGGCACAGCCAACAGCCTGCAGGGATTGGAGCGCACTGCGGTCGTTGCCGTTCATCCACTGGCCGGTCGGCGCACCGCGGAAACGTTCGCGCTCGACGGAGGCAGACTGTGCGTGATGCTCTCACGGCACCGCAGCCACCTGTCGGTACTCATCGATGACTTCACGCCGCAGCTGTTGGCAGACAGCGAGGGCGAGCAGTTCACGCAATCGCGTGCGGTTGTCGAGCAATTGGCCGGGGGTGCTCACTTCTGAGCTCTGCCCCTAGCGGGGCCCGGCACCGTCGGCACGCAACACAGGTTGGCAGCGATCGAGGTGTTCCTGGTCGTTCGGTCGAGAGATGGGATCTGCCGGCGAGGCTACGACGGGCCGGTCGGCCATTTAGGATGCAGCGTGAGAAAGATCTGGGTGGCAGTGGCTGCGGCAAGCCTGGCTGCTGTGTTGGCGCCGGCGCCGGCGCGTGCCGCTAGCGACGATGAGACGTTCCTGACAGCGCTTGGCGCGTGGGGTGTGCACTACACGTCTGCAGATAATGCCGTCAGCCAGGGGCGCCGTATGTGCGCCGAGAGCAGGACGGGCGCGACATGGGATCGTCTCGTCGACGAGGTTGCCGCCGACCCAGCCTTCACCCAGGAACGCATGTACGCAGAGGCCTTCGTGCGCAATGCCCTCGGGATCTACTGCCCGGCTGAACTGTGGAGTACTGACTGGTGATCGTCGGCAGGCCGTAACCCCACCGACGCCCGGGCGGCAACTGGCACAGCGGCGGGCGAGCACACAGCTCGCCGAGTACCGCTTGCCTTCACCGCCTGGCGCGGCAACGTATTTCTCCCGCCCCGCGTGCAGGAAACCAGCTGGCTAGGGTGTCGGGGGATCGAGCAGGCCCTGTTCGACGAATGCCGGGCCTACGGGGCCGATTACGTCGAGAATGGTGCGGTTCACAGTTGGCCAGCGGCGATCGTCGGCGAGGCGCTGTCGGATTCTGGAGACGTAGCGGGCAAGGCTGTCGATGTCGTCGGTGGCAGCCAGGTAGGCACAAACTTTTTCCATGCGGTTCAACAGGTTGCGCTGCACTGCCCACTGTGCCAGGCCGGGGCTGGCATCGATGGGGTCGATAACGTCCAGGAGCCGGCGCAGTGCGCCGATAAACAGCTCTGCGAAGAACACCATGTCGGTGCTTTGGTCGAATGTGGTTTCTCGGGGCATACCCGGCAGGAGTGTCTCCCACCGCGTGTACAGAACGTACTCGGGCCGATTGGGATTGCCGGGGTTGCGGTATACGGCATCGATCTCGGTTGAGCCGACCCCGATATTGACGAAGAAGCCGTGGTGGGGAGTGACAGCGTTCCACTTGCTGCCTTGCACGTCGATGAGGTCATAGAGCGGCCCGCGCTGTCGTAGAAACCGGCGCCCTGATTTGGTGAAGCCCCGCTGCTTGAGAACTGGCCGGACCTGTTGGGACAGAAGCTGATCAAGGGTGCGGCGCATTTGTGCCGCGGGGGAGAGGTGGCCGTTACTCACGGGGAATGCGATCTGGCTGTCAGACGCAGCGGCGGGGTGGTCAGTGCCCGTAGAACCCGGCGGCGAGCTGGGCGAGCTGCCAGGTAGATGCCGCCGCCGCATCGGTCAGTAGCTGTGCGTCCACCTGCAACCAGCCTTGCAGCCAGCCGTCCACGATGTACTGACGACGTACCCACTCGTCGAGATCCTCGCCAGCGGCCTTGAGGGCCTGCACCGTGGCCACGGCCCGATCGAATGACTCGGTGCTGATGTCTTTGCGTTCCACGATCGATCGCGAGATCTCGGCTTCCTCGGCGCTGATGAGCGCCTGGGCGGCCAGCTCGAAAACGTAGGGGCGATTCTCGGTCGAGGTCATGGTTTCGAGTATCGGCCATCGCGATGGTGCCAGATCGCAGTATTTCGGGCCAATATCGTCGCGTCCTCGCGACGCACTGTCGGCCTGGAGGGCGATCGCCACATCGGATCGAGCGCTTACATTTCCCGTCGGTTGTTGTCGGTGGGTGGCGATACCCTCGACATCGCAACCACCGCAAGGTGGCGCACCACCGATACGTCCGGGTCTAGCAGCCCGGTCACCGAGCCCGAAAAGGGGATTTCAGGCGATGACCGTTCATCCTGATACCAATGCCTTGTCTGCGCCGTCGCGCCCGAAGGTCGGCGCCGAGTACTGGACGTTTGATGCTCCTGCCTTCGATGAACTGGGCAGCCTCTATGTCACCGTGCTGGGTTCTGCGCACAACCTGCGGGTAGACCCACCGCACAGCCTCGACGGCACGGGCCGCCTGTACAGCACAGCTGAGGGCGCCCAGGGCTATTTCGACACGATTGCGAAGGTCGAGGAGGGGCAGCCCGGGTTCGTATACGCCCACAGCCACAACCGGATTCGCAAGGTCCGCTGGCTGGGTGGGGCGGTGTTCGCCGCTGCGGACCTGGACGCCACGAAGTTTGAGGCGGTGCGGTAATGGCGGCGACGATCCAGGCCGCGCGCCGCGCTCTGCACGCCGCACGAACGCTGCGGGAGCTTGCCGGCGCAGACCCCACACCCGAACAGCGCGCCGTGCTGGAGGCCTTCCCCGGCTGGGGGCCGGCCGCGCCGCTTTTTGACGGGATGCCCACCGGCACGTGGGCGCAGCTCGCCGACGAGTTCGAAGACTTCGACGCCGACGCGATGTCGGCGGCTGGCCGCATCGTGGATACCTCGTTTTACACACCTCCAGCGTTGATCACCCACATCTATGAGCTGTTGCGTTCAGCCGGGTTCCATGGCGGAAAGGTCCTTGACTTGGGCTGCGGTACCGCACGATTCCTCAGCCATGCACCCCAAAGGCTGGCGATCGACTACACCGGGGTGGAGGCAGATCCTGTGGCGGCGGGTATCGCCGCCGCACTACACCCCGAAGCGTGCATTCATGCCGCCGAGCTGCAAACCGTCACGCTGAGAAACGATTTCGACGTCGTCGTGGGGAATGTGCCGTTCTCCGAATCCAGTGTCTATGACCAGGCGAGCGGCTATCACTCCTCGCTGCATGGGTACTTCCTGTCGCGTGCGATCGATGCGGTGCGTCCCGGCGGGTACGTCGTGGTCATCACCTCCCGCCACACCCTCGACAGCGCCACCGGACTTTCCGGTGTCCTGCGTGAGCGCGCCGACCTGCTTGCCGCGGTGAGGCTGCCCGGCGGCTACTTCGCCGGCGAAGGAACCGATGTGATCGCTGATGTCGTGGTCCTGCGCGTGCGCGACAACCGCGAGGCGCCCGGTGGCTGGCGACCTCCCAACCCGGCCACAGTCACTCTTGCCGGGATCATCGACGGCCGGCACCGGCGCGCCGCGGTGAGTGCCTACTGGGAATCCCACCCCCAGCACGTGGCCGGGCAGATGACACTGACCGGGTTTGATCGCAACCCGTTGGCCGTGCTGGCCGAGGATTCCGAAATGGCGGTCGCCGCCGCGTTCGCTGAGGTGGCCCCCACACTGATGCCCTATGAGAAGCCCTCCCGCGCTGCCAATGCGGAGGCGGCCGCGATGATCCTTGCCGACGCCCAGGGACGCAAGGAAGGATCGCTCCACCTCATTGATGGCACCGTGCGCCG
This sequence comes from Mycolicibacterium alvei, assembly GCF_010727325.1. Taxonomy (NCBI): domain Bacteria; kingdom Bacillati; phylum Actinomycetota; class Actinomycetes; order Mycobacteriales; family Mycobacteriaceae; genus Mycobacterium; species Mycolicibacterium alvei. Next base: position 65,061 of record NZ_AP022566.1, on the reverse strand, counting down.
CGTGGTGGCCGGCGCGCTGACCGACGTCACACGCCCCACCGCCGAGTTGCAGGCGCTCATCGAGCTGCGGGACGCGGCGATGCTGATGGTGGCGGCCGATGCTGACTGGTCCCGGCCCGACAGTGACATCGAGCCGCTGCGACTGCAGTGCGCTGCGCTGTACAGGCGCTACGTCGAACGATTCGGGCCCCTCAACCGTGGTGAGCTGAAAGTGGGTGCGGTTGACCCCAAAACCGGGATCGCCAAACTGAGCTGGAAAACCCCGCGGCTGGGTGGCTTTCGTGAAGATCCGGACTCCTCGCTGGTGCTGGCCCTGGAGGATTACGACCAAGACAGCGGAACGGCCACACCGGCTGCGATCCTGCAGCGAAGGGTCAACCGGCCGCCGGTGCGGGCCAGCCGCGCCGACAACCCCCAGCAAGCACTATCGATCACTCTTGGCGAGGGACGAGGGCTGGACCTGGAGCGCATCGCCGAGCTGATGTCACTGGATGGTCCCGATGCCGCGCTGGACGCTCTCGGTGAACTGGTATTCCGCGATCCGCAGGCCAAGGGACAACCGATCCTCGCTCGGGACTACTTGTCAGGAAATGTCCGGGTGAAACTGCGCGCCGCCGAAGCGGCCGCCGACACAGATCCGACGTATGAGCGCAACGTGGCCTCGCTGCGCGAAATCCAGCCCAAATGGTTGGGCCGCGAAGAGATCCGGATCGAGCTGGGTTCACCGTTTATCACCGCGGCCGACATCGAGGACTTCTGCGAAGAAGTCTTCGACGCGCGACCGAGCGTGACACACATCGGCCCCCTGGCCGAATGGGAGGTCGACGGACCCGAGCGGTGGCTGTCCGACGCCGCCAAGATCGCCTACTGCACGTCGCGGCGCAACGCCTTCGAACTGCTGCAGACGGCGTTGCGCGGCGCCAGCCCCGTCGTGTACGACGAGGTCATTGACCCGCGCACCCGGGCTAAACGGCGGGTTCGCAACGCCGACGAGACCGAGCAGGCCGAACTGAAAGCCGCGGCGATCGCCGAACGGTTCTCGCTGTGGGTGTGGGAGAACGCCGAGCGTGAAACGCGGATTGTCACCTCCTACAACGAGACGATGAACTCGCGGGTGAAACGCAAGCACGATGGGTCCTACCTGAGCTTCCCGGGACTGGCTGAGGGCGTCGAACCGTGGCCATGGCAGCGCGATTTCGTCGACATGGCCATCTCTACCCCGGGCACCATGGCAGCTCACGAGATGAGCTTGGGCAAAGGCCTGACCATCCAGCTGCTGGCGGCAACGCTGCGTCAGTTCGGGTTGGCCAACCGCGTGGCCTGCATTGTGCCCGGGCACCTGCTGGAGCAGACCGCACGTACCGCACGGCAGGCATTTCCCGCCGAAAACGTACTGGTGATCAATCGCAGCGACCTACACGGCGCGGCTCGACGACGCTTCATGGCCCGATGCGTCACCGGAGACTTCAGGCTGATCATCCTCACACACGAAACGTTCTCAGCGATTCCTGTCTCAGTGGAAGACGAGACCGCCTGGTATGACGACCAACTGGGCGACCTCGAGTCCTACCTGCGAGGTGGCGGAAGTACCGGCAAGCAGATAGCTCGTCAGGTCCGGACACACAAAGCTCAACTCGAGAAGCTGCGGGACCGCACCAACGATCCCGACATTCTCACGTGGGATCTTCTGGGTATCGACTACCTGTGCGTTGACGAGGTCGACAAGTTCCGGCGGCTGCCGATCGCCTGCCGCGCCGAGGGGTTCAGCCTTGGCGCTTCCGATCGAGCGGCCGATCTGCACATGAAGGTCTCACTGCTGCGTCGCGCCGATCCTCGCCGCCCGCACGTGGGCTTCTTCACCGGATCACCGTTCACCAACACCCTCGCCGAAGCATTTGTCTGGACCAAATACCTGGCCCCCCACCTGCTTACGGAGGTAGGCATGGAGCACTTCGACGCCTGGGCGGCAACATTCATCCGCTACGAACAACTCGTTGAAGTCAGCCCCGACGGCAACGGATTCCGCAGCAAGTGGCGGCCAGCGGTCATTCAGAACGCTCCCGAGCTGCTGTCGATGCTCGAAGAGTTCATGTCCATGGTGAGCGTCGAAATGGCGGGACTTCCGCGACCAGCGGCCATTCGTCACACCGTGGTTGTCGAGCCCACCGAACAGGCCCGCGAATTCATGGACACCCTCATCGACCGCGCCGAGGCCATCCGGCGCCGGCAGGTCCGCGACGGCCGGATCGACAACATGCTGGTGATCTGCAGTCAGGGGCGAGCGGTGGCCTTGGACCCCGCCCTCGTGGGAGTCGGCGGGGCAGCCACAAAATTGGACGCCGCAGCTGCCAACATCGCCGATATCTATCACCGCACCCGAGGCATCCAGTATCCCGACTGGTCAACCCCAGGAGCGTTTCAACTGGTCCTGTGTGACCTGGGAACCCCGAAAGACGGCGATGCGCAAAGCTACGGGCGGATCCGGGCAGGCCTGATCGCCCGCGGTGTACCCGCCGACACCATCCGATTCGTTCACGAAGCCACGACACCCAAAGCGCGTGAGGCTATCTTTGCCGCCTGCCGCAACGGATCCTGCGCAATCTTGCTAGGAAGTACTCCGAAAGCGGGGATTGGCACCAACATTCAGCACCGGCTCCATTCGATCCACAGGGTGGACGTTCCTTGGACGCCTGCGGCATGGGAGCAGGGCAACGCGCGCGGCCTGCGCTACGGCAACAGTTTCATAGACACCGGTGTCGGGATTTACTCGTATGTCAGCGAGTACTCGTTCGACGCGCGCAGCTTCGACATTATCGAACGCAAAGCCCGCTCATTCGAGGTGTTCTACCGGGGATCTGCCGCCATCGAACGCGAGATCGACGATGTAGGCGAGGCCGTCCTGAACTTCGCGGAGCTCAAGGCCGCTGCATCCGGAAACACGTTGTTGCTCCAACAGCACGAATTGGCCGTCCGCGTCCGCAAGCTGCGCCTGGCGCAGGTCACCACGCGCCAGAACGTGCAGCGGCTGCGCAATGAGGCCGAAGCCGCCGAGTGGCGGGCCGAGGAGTTCGGCCGGCGGCTTGCGGTGCTGCGCCCGTTGGTCGCGAACAAGTCAGCAGTGGCCGGCGCGGACCTCAAACGCACCGCTGCCGCGGTATGCGAACCGGGGCGGTTTGTCGCCACCCGGTTCCATCGGTGGACCGATGGGCGCGCCACCGTCGGTTTCGTCAAGACTGGCGGGTTCTTTGAGCTGCACTTGACGTACGGATCACGCAACGTGTGGAGTGAGGTGCTTCCCTGGCGGACTCGGCGCCGCGGAGCCGGCGAGGTTGAGCGATGGGCTCGCGAGGTTGTCGACGGCTGGATCCGCTGGGCAGACGCCGAGCTGGCCACACTGCAGTCCACACTGGCCGAGGCGCAACACCGCGCGGTGCAAGCCCGCGCGGCCGCTGACGCCGTAGATCTGACGGACCCGCCCGAGCTTGTCGCCGCCTGCCGCGAACTCAAAGCGGTGGAGGCCCAGATCCGCGAGGAACTCGACGAGTCGGACACCCCGCCTGCCGCCGCCTAGGTGCCCTCCTGCCGGTCTTCGGGCCGGTAGGAGGGGTGCGGGACTGGACCGCCGAACGGTCGCGGCTACGTTCACGACTGAGCTGCAGTGGCGTCCTCGGGGCCTAGGTGGCATTGGCGCGAGTAGGTATAGATAGTTGTCGGTATATTTGCTTGAGGTGCGGTGCCGCATTGTGGGTACTCGATAGGCCTGCCGGCGAGGCAAGTCACACAGGTGCCCGGCTTGAACGAAAGGGGTGGGACAGGACATGAGCGCTGATGCCTTTCTCAACGCGATGGATGACCTGTTCGGTGCCGCCCGCCAGCACGGTGTCTCCCATTCAGACACCGTTCGCGGGATGACACCCCCGCCGGCGCCTGCCAACTGGCAGTCGCGTGCGGCTGAGCACCTGCAAGAACGCACCCAATCGCTGTCGCGTACCAACGCCGCGTTCGCCGCAGAGGATGACAGGGTCCGATCGCGGGTCGACGCCGTGAGCGCGGCGGTGAATCAGGGCAAGACGCAGATGACGTCGATCAAGACCGATTACCGCATCAACCGCGCCCGGCTCGCTTCGGTTCCTAACGACCCAGAGGTTGCTGCCCGGATCGCGCAGCTGGACCGGGTGCGCATGCAAGACGGCGCCAACACGGTGCAACACACCCAATCCAATCTCTCCGCGGCGATGCGCTGAAATTAGCAATCTCAGCCCTTGGTCTGAGTCCATCTCTGCACCGCAGGACTTCTTGCCGGGGTAGCCGTTCGCCTCGTCCGTTGCCCCGCCGACCGTTCTCCGGTGCGCAGCCTCGGCCCGCAGAAAATTAGTGCTGCCGCTGTCTCTGTGGTCCGAGAACCAGTGGAAACTGGCCCGGTTTTTTCGATTCGGCCCACTTGCGCGCCGCTACCGTCGAGTTCGACGTAGTAGTCAGGTGCAGAGGGGCGGCGGCATGTGTCGGTCGAAGCAGGAACCGGGTGGGCCTCGGCGCTGTGCCGGTGACGCCAGGGCGGTGCTGTCGAGGGCTCGGCGCGACGTTCGAGTGCTCTCCGGCCGTGCCTCTGAGCTCGCTGGGAGGTTGGAAGAGGGCTCACTTGATGTGAACGCTGACCTGAGTCGTGCCTCGGTCGAGGAGCTCACCCTCCTTCGTGACCGCCTGATCATGGGGTGGGTCGATGCGCGGCAAAGCGACGACCTCGTCGCTGACCAGCAGTTGGAGCGCAAGGTCAAAGAGCTTGGCGAGGAGTTCGGCCGCCGCGGCCACATCCACGCTGCTGATCACAACGGTTTGGCAGACATGGTCGTCGACGCGATAGCGCCGCGGTCTGAAGGCCAACAGCGGGTGGATTGCGGATCGCTGTGCGCACTTCAGATCACTGAGCAAGCGGCGAGCCAGGGTTGGGAACCGGCCGCAGGACCAGGCTCAGTCACCGTGTATCGCAAAGGCGCCCAAGAGATCAGCGTGCAGTGGTCGTGGAACGGCAATGTCAACAGTGCGATGATCAATGGGTACGGCGTGTGTGGCACTGGGGAAGAGAAGCTGGCGCAAGTTCGTAGTGCGTTGTCCAAATAGGCACCACTCCAGCGTGATTGATGGAGTAAACCAAACATCGCCTCGATTCGATCGGGCAGTCTTGTCGGGACCTTTTGCTAACATGGGAGATGTCGCAGCGACATTGCGGCACCGATACGACTAGGTGGTTCAAGCCTGGTCACCAAACCCGAGAAGGGAACTGCACCAATGAAACACGACGCCAAACCAGATCGCCTTTCCCCCGGAAAGGTGTCGTGCACCTGCGGGGCAGGCCCGTTCACCGAAGCGGGTCACGATGTGCACGCAGCCCGCGTAGAGCAGGCGCGGCGACCGCAGAAGCGGTGACACACCAGGTGTATCGCGATACCTAGACCACCCCTCAGAGCTGGCCACCGGAGCATCACCCGGTGGCCAGTTCGCCTTTCAGGCCAAGTGGGGTGCGAGCAGGGGTCGTGCAGCGTCACTGTGCAACGCCGCGGGTCGCCGGACTTGACGACAGACTGCGCAAAGGTCTGTGGAGGGGTTCGCTCGCTGCAACGTGACGAAGAAATGCCATGCCGTAACGAAAACATCGGTAGCCCATGCTCGCCGAAAGGCACAATGAACGGGTGGAAGACCAAATCGACGCCTCCGGATCTGTCGGAGGCTCCGACGAGTCCGTGTTCAGCATCGTTGACCCGCAAGGGGCGGTGATCAGCCTGGCCCGGCTGGTCGTCAACGGCCAGAAGATGCTCAACACGATGCGTGAGGCCGCAGAAACCGCACAATCCGCCCAGGGGGTAGCGCCCGACCAAGCCCGACGTGTGGTGGACAAAAGCCGCGACTTCGAGCAGGACTGGAACGACGAGAAGCTGCCGTTGCTCATCGTCAGCATGAGGCTAGCGTTGGAAGTCCTCGACACTTTCGGGCCCGAAGGTGTGACTGTTGAGGATCCAATAGAAGCGGCTATCTGGAACAACAAACCGCATGTATGGCTTAATGAAGTTAAGGCACAACGGAATTCATCGCCGCCGCCACCATCGTGAGGATTCCCGAACGAACCGGAGAAGGTCAAGCGCGAGAGCAACGAATCGGCGATTGCTTGCGCCCTGGCCGCCAGGCCCCAGCGAGAGCCTCGGTTCCTAAACTGCGGCGAAGTCACCTCGCGTTGGCGGACAGCCTGTTCACGATGGTTACCGCTTGATCGCGGACCTGGTAGCCGCAAACCTTGGACTCGAGAACCACCGTGGACACCGCAGCCAAGGCGTGCTGGCAGGTCCATCCATCAGTGCCTGCGCGGGTGGAAGTCTGACTGATCACATTGTCGCCCTCGGTGTCGAGGGCGCCGATGTTCCAGGTGCGGTCGCTGGTGTTGCCGCCAGCGCTCGTGCCGATCGAGACAGCAGAACCCGCGCATTGCCCCCACCACTTTGTGAAGATCCGGCGCGTGGACTGGGCGTCATCCTCAGAAGCGTGCCGCACCGCCGCCTGCTGTACCCAGTGCTGGTGGTCTGAGTCGGCGTCCTGGGCCACCTCGGTGCGTATTTCCCTCCAGTTGGTGAACCGGTAGACGCGCATTTCTGCGGGATAGAGCGCGCCCACGCACTTCGGCTCACGAACCCACCAAAAGTTGTTGTCCAGCGTCGTGGACCTGCTCGTCAATGCCATGTTGCGGGCACCCACGATCGCCTTGAGTTCGTTGATCGGCAGCATGATCTGGTCGAGCTGGGCGTGGGTCGGCGGGGCAGTTGTGGAGATAGCAGTGCCGGCCGCGATAGTGGTGCAGCCGGCGACCAGCAGGGCGGTGGCCGCGGCGACGATCGGGAGCCAGGCTCGTGGTACGGGCACCAGGTAATTGTGGCTGGGTGAAAAATGCGGCCGGGCGGTGCAGTGCCGTTACTACCGGCCCATGCGGATGATCGGCACGACCGGCCCCTGGAATGGGGTGTTGCGGATGTTGGTGTCGACCAGCTGTAGGTTCGATCCGCATCCGTCAGGCAAGTAGAAGGTGTTGGTCGGGAACTGATGCGATAACTGGCGGATCTCGCTGTGCGAGATGGGGGTCCATGCTGACGCCGACGGAATCTCAGAGATAGCGCCAAGATCACCGATGCCAACGATGCGGTTGAGGTCTTGCACCTCATAGGCGTAGCGGTTCCACGTGCCCGGATACCAGCTGTCGCCGATCTGCACCATCTTGGTGGTGTCGGTCGGTTCGATGCCGGCGATGCGGAAGTGGTAGTTGTGCTCGTAGTCGAAGCCAGTGGTCGCAGCATCTGGCTGGCCCATCGACATCTGTCCCGTGTACGGACCGGTTCGGATCTGATCAGGCATGGTCGTGGGCGTCTTGGGTCCCGGCGTCAAACCCGGCGGTACCTGATCGGTGGGGTAAGCCTGCGTCTTGTCGACCACCCAGTAGCCGGCCCCGGGAAGTTCGCTGGTTGGCGCCGGATCGCCCAGTGTGATCTTGTCAGGCCCGGTGTAGGGCTTGTCATGGCTGGGTGTGTCGAGCGCCTGGATGGAGGGATCCCTGCGATCACCACCTTCGCCGCGGTCGCGGTCGCTGCTATCGGTCACTTCGGACGCGCCGCGCTCGTCTGTGGCGGTGTAGCGGTGGGCAGCATCGGTGAGCTTGTCGGCCAGGTTGTCGTGCTCGCCGGCGATTGCCTCGGCATTGGCGGCGCGCTGCTCGTTGAACACACGCAGCTGCTGGGTGGTGGCGTGTGCGATTGGCCCCCAGGCTGCCGACAGGGCGTCGGGATCGTTGGGAGGGGTTCGGGCGACGGTCTGCCACTGCTGGCCACGCTGGCGGTGCGATGCGGCGGCGGTGATGAGTTCGGCGGGGTCGACCCGCAACTGATCCGACATCGTGTTGATTCCTTCGGTGCAGAGCCGTGGGCCTATCTCTGCAGTGAACTGTATCCCGCCCCCACCGGTGCCTTGCGGCGATTTTCGGTCGGTTTCTGCGGGTTAGCTCGGGTGCAAACTGCTGCTCAAACGGTCACTACGCGGCCATTAGGCTAACTGCACTGATACCTCGCGGGCCAACCCGCAACGTCTGAACCTGGGGAAGGAGTCGCCATGGCCACGTCGCGCCGACGTCGAGCGACGGTCATGTTCGCATCTGCGGCAATGGCCTGTGCGGTGCACGCCGGTCACACCGCGACGGCAGGAGCCGACGCGCCAGTGGCCCCATGGCGCGGACACGAGCCCGCGCGGAGCCCCAACCCGTGTGCCGGCGCACCAATCACTCCCATGCAGCTCACCGGCGACTGGCGCATGGGAGCTGGCCCCCAAGTCACAACTCTGGGCGCAGACGGAACCTTGCGGGCTGAACGGACCGACGGCGGTGTGACCACCGGAACCTGGACCTACAGCGAGGCCGAGTTCTCCCCGGCCAAAGACAGCATTCCGCCGGAGGCCGGCAAGCAGTGCGTGATCTGGTTCAACACCCCCAAAGCCGCACCTCCGGTTTTCGCGCCCTGGCGCCTCAGCGGAGACACACTAGAGCTCAGCCTGGTGGGACGTGGCAACACCGTGGTGTGGCACCGCCCCTAGTTCCCCCAGAATCGGGCCGCGATTGGCTACCCATCGCCGCGGGCGTGCGACTCTGTCGACATGCCCGCCGGCCACTGTCGATCAGGAACGGGTGCAAGAGTCGTTCGACGCCGACAAGGTAGTTCGACGTTGATGATGGCGTTCCCTGGGTGGTGTCGTTGCGCGAACAACCCGAACTTCCCAGTCGGCCCCTCTCTCAGAATGCGTTCATGCTTGCGCACTCCGGCTACCGCCCGGCTAGGGTTCATATCGTCCTGAACGCCGCCCCAGGGGCTAGGGGCTGCAACATTCGCGCTTCTGGGAAGGCTGCAAATGTTCGTCATAGGAATCGATGCGCACAAAGCCAGTCACACTCTGGTAGCTGTGGACGCCACGGGGCGCCGGCAAGCCGAAAAGACTGTAGATGCAACTGATTCCGGCCATTTCAAGGCCCTTCGATGGGTACGCGGCCGGTACCCGACCGACGAGCTCACTTGGGCAATAGAGGATGTGCGGCACGTGTCGGGACGGCTCGAACGATTCCTTCTCGAATCGGGGGAGCGATGTGTGCGCGTGCCGACAAGGCTCATGGCGCGCGCTCGTCACGAAACATCAAGAACCCCAGGTAAATCGGATCCTCTGGACGCACTTTCTGTGGCGCGGGCCTATCTACGCGAACCTAACCTTCCGGTGGCGTGCCACGACGAGGTGTCGCGAGAACTCAAGCTGCTCGTCGACTACCGCGAGAGTCTCGTCATGCAGCGCACCGCGATCTGGAACCGGCTCTTATGGCGGATCCACGAACTCGACCCCGAGCGGAAAGTTGGCCCGCTAGATGCGGTCCGCCATCGAGAACCGGTGCAACGATGGCTGGCCACGCTCCCGGGCATCGTGGCCGATTTGGCCAGCGTGGAACTCGAAGACATTGCACGTCTGACGACCGACATCCGGGGATGGGAGCGGCGCATTGATGAGCGAGTGTGCGGCATTGCCCCCAACCTGCTCGCCATGCCGGGTGTGGGCACACTGACCGCCGCGCGAATCATCGGCGAGACGGCAGTGGTCACCCGATTCGCAGGCAGCGAAGCGGCGTTCGCCAGGTTCGCCGGCGTCGCACCGGCACCACGCTGGTCAGGCTCGACTGCAGGACAGATGCGGCGGTCGAAAGTTGGAAATCGGAGGCTCAACTCCGCCGTCCACCGGGTAGCTGTCACCCAGCTAAGGCTGGCCGGTCCAGGTAGAGAGTACTTCGACAAAAAAGTGGCAGAAGGGCATTCGCGATCAATGGCGTTGAGGTGCCTCAAACGCCGTGTTTGCCGGGTGGTATTCACGAGGCTCAATGCGGATCACCGCAGGCGTTACCCGAACGGCGGCCCACCCGAGACCTGGGCGGCTCAACGGAAGGCCGCGGCGGCGCCTGATGTGCACGATGGTTCTCCTGACTAGGGTGCCGAACGCTTCAGCCGCTTTAGTGGACAACCATGCACCGATAGATGGCCTGTCAGGGTTAGTCTGCCCGGTACAGTGTGGCGTGGCCGGTCTGGCGATGAGCGTGAGCGAGACCCGGCTATGAATTTGGCACCGGCTGGGTATGCGTACCCAGTCCCAGGACCCCGACGGGAGATCTTCAACCATGACTGATGACCGAGTGTTTTCTTCTGACCAACCGTGGTTTCCACCGGCCGTCCCCGCGGAGTTCCCCGATGGCCGCCTGACACCGACATGGGTGGGCAAGGTCGCCAAATCGGCCTCCGGAGACATCGTGATCCGCTCCCATCTGCGGCCGCGCCACCCCGACGACAAGCGCTACATGGGCGCATTTCGCACCTTCTGGCGAGCGTTAGCGTTCGCCGACCGACAAGGCGTCTTATCGATGCTGCAGCGATGGCTGGCCGACGCCGAGACCGAATTGGCCAACCCCGAGCTGGACCCCGAGACCGCGGTCTATGTGCGCCGGTTCCGCGGTGATGTCGATGGAGCACTGAACCGGCTCAGCCGCGCCAACACCGAACCCATGGCCTGGGCCGGCGCAGAATTCTCTAAATACGCCCCAGAGCAACGTGTCATGCTCGAAGCTCTCATCGGAGCAATTGCCTTGCACCGCGCCGGCGACCTCACCGACGACAAGCTCTACAACATCCTCACCTCCCTTGACGTAGACCCCAACGACCGGACAGCCGGGATCACCGAGGAGTCCCTGGCCAAAATCCGTGCAGCGGCACAATATGGCGAGCCACTTGAACTGCAATCCACATATCGGCGATCGTGAAATAGTGCGCAGCACAGTGCGATAGTGCGAAACAGTGGCACCGATCTGTCGGTGGGGCCACGTAGAATGGTGGACATGAGGAAGCGAAAGCCTCCTGCCATACGGCCAGGTCCGAGGACCCGGTCACCGAAACCCTGGAGGGTGCTATGTCTTCTGTTGCCAACACCGGAATCGCCCGCATGGTTGGGTCGGCGCACGGCGTGGTGCACGAGGGGGACCGCGTTGTCACATGGTTCGGTCAAGCCGACCTCTACCACCTCGACCCGCCACTGTGCGGCTACACCGTAGTGGTGGCGTCCACGCTGCCCACCGCTCCTCGCATCGCCGCCCGTGGCCGGGAAGAACGTGGTGTGGAGACCTTCTTGTTCGGCGTCACCGGCGAGGACCTGCAGTGCGACCGCGCCGAGGGAGAGCTGCCCGGCAGCGGATGGGGCAACACCGTCGGCGACGCCTTGGCCGAGGCGGGCTACCGGCTGGTGTGACGCCGCGGGCCTGCGGCCCCGACGCCGACGGTGACCAAGGCGTCGGGGATGAGGAGTCGCCTAGGCATCGATACGCTTCGGCCAGTCGACGACCCACTGGCGTTGGGCCACAGAAGATGTCAGACCCCCTCGATATACTCGACGCAGCGATTCACACAGAATCCGCTACACCAACCGGCTAGGCCCGAGGGCCCGGTCATCAACCCGAAAGGGCGTGACAACCATGATGTATCTCGTAGACGGCGAAGAGTTTCCGCTGGAGATGCTCACCGCCGAGCAAACCACCAACGTTCTGGTGGAACTGCGCGCACAGGCCGCCACCGTCGCCGGATCCGGCACCCTGGCCGCCCAGATCGCCGAACTCGCAGACTGGCTGGAATTCCTCGACGAGGAAGCCGCCGACGAGGTCCGCGCCGAGACGGCATCCGACCTGCGCGTGGCCCTCCACGCCGAGCAGTACGCGGGGATCCTGTGACAACGGTGGCCGCTTCGGCGGCCACCCCCGCCCGGCACGGCGCGGCCACCCCCGCCCGGCACGGCGAAAGGCGCTGCAGCGCATGAACAATCGCGAGATCGCCCGGCAGGTTCACCTGATTCCAGCCCACGTGCTCACCCAGGCATTGCCGGACCTGCGGCCGGTCACCGACCTGTCTGAGCTGCGTCAGACCTTCGCCGAATGGATCCTTGGACAGCGCACCGTCTTTCCCACCTGGCAAGCGGCGTGGAACAGCTGGACCGGCGCAACTCATGAGCGCCCCGGCCGCGTCGAGTTGCACGTCAGGTGCCCTGAGTGCCGCGGAACGCTGATCACCACCCGGCGCGGAATCCCGCAGGCCTGCACCACCTGCCATGGCCGTCGCCGCACATGGAGGCGCAGCTGCGCCCTGTGGCAACCGGGAGGTTCCCAGTGATCCCGCAACCCCCCGGGCAGCCCGAAGGCAAAGGTGGGCTCTGCGAGGAATCGGTGCAATCAACCCCGGAAACGCCGGCCTCAACATCGGAGCTGACCGAACTTCTCACCCGTGTCGAGGAGTTGGATTCCGAGCTGGAGCAATTCCTGACCGATTCGCCAGTCGGACCGGTGGTCAAACATCCACTGGTCTTCTCGATCCCGCATGTGCCGCACTTCAACGCGCTGGCCAACGCGCGCCTACGTGAGAAGCAGAAAGCGTGCGCGCACGCGCTGGAAACCCACAACTGGTCGAGATTCATCTACCTGCACGAACGGCCCTACCGGCCGCACGCCTTCGCCGCGATCAGCACCGAACTGACCGATGAGAGCTATTGGGAACACCTCAGCAGCATCTGGACCGACGCCGAGAACATCGTCCAGGACCACACTCTCTGGACATCACTGCTGAAAGAACCCGGCCGCCTGAGCACGCGGCACCTGATGATGAACGATGAGGAGAGAAAGCGCCTCGATCAACTGCCCGATGAGGTGACCGTCTATCGCGGAGTCAACCACGGTGCCCACGACCATGGCATGAGCTGGACGGCGGACCCGGCTGTCGCACACCGATTCGCACTACGATTCGGCGGCCACGGACAGCCGCAGGTACTTACCGGCCGCGTACGCAAATCCGACATCATCGCCTACCTCCACGGCCGCAACGAAGACGAGATACTCCTGGATCCTGAGGCAGTGACCGGCATCGTCGCTTCCACCACCAACCCGGCTGGATGAGACCCCAAGATCGCCGAGCGGCGGGCTGGGACAACTCCGGGATGTGCGGACGTGACCGGGCGCGCGACGATTGAGACCGATAGACAAGCGCTGAATGTCAGTGGGGCACAGTAGAATAGCGGCATCGGAAACTTGCAGCCGATAACTCCAACCGGCTGGGTCCGCGGACCCGGTCCCCAACGAGCAAGGGGTAGCCCATGACAACTGTGAACCTCGATGAACTGATCAACCAGCGTGTGGCGCTGATCGGAAAGATTGAGCGCGTCGCCGCCGAGAACGTTCGGGCCTGGATGGTGAAACATGGCCGCACCCATCTCCCCGTCGACGACGAACGCAGCAACGCCCTCACCGATGACCGCACCGAGCTGCTTTACGGATCCGACCCGGACCGCGAAGCCGAATATTCTGACCTCGATTCCGCGGTGGGGAACATGGCGGTCAGGTTGTTCAGTGACAGCGCCGAAGGCTACTCAGTCTCGTTGGCTGATCTCAACGACTACCTCAAGACCGGCAGCGACAAGTGAAGCCGCTCCACCGACAGCCACTGACCACAGTGCGCTGTCGGTGGGGCCAACTCAAAGCCACACATCGCGATGCCACATCCAACCAGGTGGAACAAGCCTGGCCCTACTGGGAGGCCAATGCCTAATCCAGCACCTGTGCGACGCGATCGACGTCTCGACTGGCACGAGGCCATCGACAAAGCCGAGAGCACCTACCGCGCGGAAAGTTTCGGCGAGTTCTGGACCCGCTCGGTGGACCCGGGTGTGGCCTGGGTCCACCGGCATTCAACGTCAGCCGGTCCATATCAGCAGCGGACCACCTGAGTCGTGGCGCCGTACCAGTCACCGCGGTCCGTAGCGTCCTGAGGCGTCGAGAAGCGGTGCGCCAGTCTCGGACAAAAAGCTGCGCCGCACATCGTCCTCGCTGATCGACAGGAGATGCGACAGCGGCACCAATGTCGCCATCCCGGCGGCCGAATCGGGCGCGGCGGCCCGGACACCGAATGTCACGTGCCGTAAGAGTCGATACGTTCCCGACACCTCGGTGAGGTCGAACCCGCCTGCCAGGTCCTCTTCAGCGAACGGCAAGTCGAGATAGGGCAGTCCCACGTCGTCGCGCAGGTCATCACCGCACAGCCCGTACAGACATCGTTCCGCAACACCAACGTCTGCGGCGAACACGATGGTGCGTTCCTGCGAACCCGTCCGATCGTCAGGGTCGTCGTCGGCTTCACTGATCTCGACCCGGCCGCGACTACGAAGGCGCAAGAAATAGCGGCCCGAGTGAGAACTGAGCACCGTGGTTGCGGCACTGTCATCAACCACGTGCGAGTAGCCAGCGGCCCGGGCCCAACCCACACACTGAGCACTGAGCAGCGGCGCGACCGACATGAATTCCAACCTAACCGACGAGTCAGTAGCCAGGCCTGATCGGTTGCCCGACGGACCGGATTCGCCGGATCCGCGAAAGAAACATCATGTCGGTGCTACACGATATGATGCGAAAAGCGATGTCGGACAAAGCAACCCCGTCATCCGATACGGCTGAGTGTGCAAGCTCGGCCACCAACGAAAGGGACACCTGTGGGATCTATCAGTTACCCGATACCGGCCGGCAGCTCTGCCCGCGCAGAAGTCGCCAAGTATGTGCGGCAAGGAAGCTCTTCGGTGATCGCCTCGAACTACGCACCGGGGGACGGTGGGGAATGGGGCGGCGTCTATTTCGCCGCCCACCGCGAAAGCAGCGGGCAGGTCTGGGCCTCCATCACGCTATTCGGCCAGCACCGAGGCGATGTCCACATCAAGGCGATGTCCGAAACGATGCGACCAACAGCGGTGGGTTGCGGACCTCGAGTACTACGGGCGCTGACCGAACCGGCGGAAAGTGAGGACGCCCGGTTGTGGAGGCAAGAGGCCCACCGGTATCAGCAGAAACGCCGCGACGCCCTGGCCGCCCGGGGCCACGCCATCGTTCTGGCTCAGCCGGTAACCCTCACCAACGGCATGGTCCTTGACACCGTTGTCGTTGACAGCCTGCGATGCTGGTCAGCCAACGATGACCGTCTGCGCATCCGCCCACAGTGGGACTGGTTCATGCGCGACTGGCAACAAAGCCCGTAACAGCGGATCCGGTCGACGGTGATGGTAGAACCGCCGTCGACCGGGTCCGGTGGCGAGCCCGATCGGAGCCTTCCGCAACCCGGCGCATGAGGGAGCAGGGCGATGCGCGCACCACATGTCAGGGGACACCGATAAGGTCGACGCAGCGCGAAGCCCACTGCCTCGACAACCGCCTCCGGCCAGGTCCGCGGACCAGGTCACCTAACCCACAAGGGATTCCAATGACGCTCACCACCTCCCGCCACACCGGCACCCTCGTCGGCCACCCCCATCCAGCTCTCGCCACGGCCAGCCACGAAAATCCCTCCCAACCCGCACCGGCCATCCTCGACGCCTTCGCGGGGCCGGGAGGCTGGGATGTCGGCGCCGCCATCATCGGGATGGACCCCGCCAGCATCCTCGGAGTGGAGATCAACGCCAACGCCGCGGCCGCCGCGACCAAAGCCGGGCACCGGCGCCATGTCGGTGACATCACGGACATCCATCCTGCGAACTTCCCAGACATCACCGGCTACATCTGCTCCAGCCCCTGCCCCACCTTCTCCCCGGCGGGCAAGCGCAGCGGCGCCGCCGATCTGCAGATCATCCTCGACGTGATCACCCACGCAGGCAGCCTCGACTGCGACTGCCCATGGGAACAGATTGCCGAGGAACTCGCCTCGGCCGCAGACCCTCGAACAGCACTGGCAGCACAAACCATCCGCTTCGCGCTCGGCCTACCCAACCTGGAATGGCTGGCATTCGAGCAGGTAGCCACGAAAGCGACCGAGTACATGTTCGACGACCTCGCTGCAGAATTCATGGAGGGGTTTGCCGGAGTGGACGTATTCACCCTCGATGCCGCCGACTTCGGCATGCCCATGCGCCGCAAGCGAGTATTCCTGGTAGCCAACCGATTCGAACCCACCGGCCGCAAAGACCACAGCCCCCAGACGATCCGCTGGCCACAAAGGAGCATGGCGCAGGTGCTGGGATGGCCAGCCGGAGAACAGATCCGCACACGAGGGAACCGCCGAGCCACCGGAGGAAATCTATTCAGCGCTGACAAGGTCGGGTGGTGTCTCACCGAGAAAGCCCGCACGTGGCAGCGTGAAACGACTGGCGAGCGGCTCACCGAAGCAGAAGCAGGCTACCTGCAGGGATTTCCCCGAGACTATCCCTGGCAGGGCAGCCGTACCGCCCGCTTCCATCAGCTCGCTGACGTCGTCACGCCACCTTGTGCGGCTGCCGTCCTCGGGACCGCAACCAATCGCCCGTGGAGCGCAGTGGCCGCTCAATATCTGGCCGATCTGTATGACCATCCTGGTGTGGAGGTTCCCCCAGAACCGGCGTGATGCTGCGCGACGCTGATGACGCACGGTGGACCTGTCGGCCAGGCGCGCCGATGAGCGAGCCGCAGCGGCGAGGGCCGATGTGGGGCGCACCGGCGCGGCGCACCCCACATCGCTTACTCGTTGATCCACGACAACACGCAGCTCAGTGATTCGTCATAGCAGGCGTCTACCACCTCCTCCAACGTGGCAGTCGGCTTCGTGAACAGTCGGTGCAGCGTGGCGTTGGCCAGAAGATTCATCGCGTCAACCGTGCCCGTGTCACCAAGCTCGGCAGCAGCGGTGACCTCGTCGGCAGCCTCATTGATCACATCGTGCACTTGCTGCTCGGATACCACGGCGGTCTGGGATTGGCGTATCGATGTTGTCAACCGGTCCTGGTAGGCGATCTCATCGTTGATCAGCCCCAGTGCGGCGTCGACGACGCCGGCCAAGGTCTGGGCTGGGTGGTCTGACAACGCGGACGCAACGAGTGCGCGCCACGGCCGGCGGACATACTTTGCCACCGTCATGACGTTCGCCCCGGGGCCCTCGGTGTTGTGCACCCACAGACGTAGCGTCACATCGGCACCATCGTCTTCCCCCTCGGCCCCGTGGATGGGATCGATGTCCAGCGTCAACGCCTCCACCGCCGTTCCGGGCTTGAGGCCAATGGCTTGCAGCCACGGTGTTTCGCTTCGGCCAGACTGGAAGACCGCCAGCATCAGCCAGTGCAACGTGTGCGCTGAATCTGGCTCGGCAGACAGGCCGTCGAGAAATTCGACAATGCGCTCCTGGGCGCAGGAGTCCAATTGCTGCTCCCACCAGTTGGTGTAGACGTTGGTGTTTCGCGAAATAGTCAGGGGGACAGGTAGGTACATAACGATTAAGTCCTTCGTTTCGGTACCGGGTAGCGCGTACCCGGCCGGGTGATGTGAATGTCGAGGCATGCAGCCTCACATGCGGGAATGGGTCTGGCCGGCAAGGATTACAGGCGAGTGATCGGGGGTGATTGTCGCGACGTGGTCCACTCAAAATGACCGACCTCGTCCTGCAGGCATCCGTCGGCGACAAGGAAGCCGAATAGGGAGTCGTCACCGCTCTGAAATCGTGCATACGAGCCGGGGTGCGCGAACGGTGCCACTGCCTTGAGGATCTTCTCTGTAAACAACGTCCACCGCGCCGAGTAGAACCCGAAGCTAAAGCCGTACTCGGCGTCCTCGGTGCAGTCCTCGAAAAAGGTCTCTTCATGGATGGCATCGGACAGGCTGGCGTAGGTGCAGCCTGTCAGTGCGTTCACGGCGGCCAACGCCGCGTCGGTGTCGGCGGCCGGAATGGTGAAGTTCACATCGACGGAATGTGCGTCATAGCCCATCGGTCTAGCTCCTGTTCGGATTCGGTGGCCAACCCACGCGGGACTGGCCGGAGTGTCCTCGATTCGGTGGTGAATCGATACGCCAATGATAGCGCCAGGGTGTGACATATTCGGTTGCAGCCCAGGCGAATACGAGTTTATGACCGCCGTGTCGCAGCGCGGCAGCCGACGCAGTTGTGCCATCGCGGACGCGGGGAAGGCCCGAACCGCACTGAGACGCGGCACAACAGAGGAATCGGATGACGAGCCTAGCGCGGCAAGAAAATTCATGTCAGACCCCGCCGATACACTCAAAAGGTAGCGCGGCCAGTTAGCCCGCTACTGATCCGGTCAGGTCTAGCAGCCCGGCCACCGAGAAGCACAGGAGCAAACAGTTGAAACGACACATCATGACTACTGGAGGCAGGGAGCTACTTGCTTCCCGCCGCAATGCCGTCGCGGCCGCGCGGGTGCGGGTAGCCGACAGCGGCCAGGCTGGAAACGGGGTCCAGTGATGGGGGTTCGTGACGCGCGCCAGGCTGCGCGCACCGACCTCATGGCCGTCGTCTTCTCAGCGGCCCAGAGTATCGGAAAAGGGTTCCGGCGCGCCGAGGATGACTGGCGGCCGATGCTGTTCTTCAGGACCAGCCCAGACGGCCCGGTCACCATCGCCGCGGTCCCGCTCATCGCCGAGAACAAAGCACTGACCGCAGTGATGATCGAGCATCTTCTGAAGTCGGTCAACGCGATTGAAGCAGTCTGGTTGACTTCGGCGTGGATGGTGACCCGGCCCCTGGGAATTCTCAACGCGGACACCATCCGACCGTCGCTGCAACCCGACCGGCGCGAGATCCTCATGCTCGCCCACGCGGGCCCAGATTTCGTCGTGGCGCGCAGCGCGGATATCAATCGCCGCCCCGGGAAGCCGCCCACGATCGATCAGCTCGGTGAGACATGGGCTGACGGTCTCGAACTCGACGGGCTCTTCGTCGAAGCGCTGCGCCGCGGTCTCGGCTGAGGCAATGACGCGGGGCCGGGGCGCACCACGATGCGCGCCGGCCCCGGGTCGGCTCAAATGCCGCCGACGTGTCAGACCCTCCTCGTAGAATGTGAGACACAGCGCCGCCGACCAAGCGTGGCGGCGTAGCCACCGGCCAGGCCCGCGGGCCCGGTCCTTTACGACAGGGAGAAGCGAAATGAGCACCGCCACCGTGGCACTCGCCGTGAGCTTGGCTGACGTCGAAAAGCAGCGCCGCCGTGATCGCACGGAACAGGGACGGTCCCCGGTGCAGCGGACGTCGCGCAGCCGCAACAAGGCCCGGGCGCACAAGCGTCCCGGCAAAGGGCAGCGCAACCAGTGGCGTCACGAGGCCCACTGATGACGGCCACCGGCGCGGGAGACGAACCGATTCTGTTGGGCGGCTATGCCGCCAAGCAGTGCCCAGTGCGGACCCAGCACGACTTCGGGCCCGCACCGCTCAAGTGGGATCCCGCCCCCGAAGATCAGGCCCGGCTCGACGCCGGCATCAAGTTCGAAGCCGAGGTATTCGCCGAGTTGGTCGGCCTGCACCCGGGAGCCGTCGTGATCGATCCCGGCCTGACCCGTGACGAGGCGATCTCCACGACGCTGCGGGCAATGAAGACTGGTTCGCCGCTGATCCTGGGCGGCTGGCTGCCCGACGACACCAGCGGGGGACGAAAAGGTCGCCCCGACATCCTGATTCGCGTCGACGGCGGCTACCTACCCGCCGACGTGAAACACCACCGCAGCGTGGAAGCCAAGAAAACCACCACTGCGCAGATCTCGGATGTGGCCTCACCGGCTTCGTGGCGGGAGGTCAAAGGGTGGACGTCGGCGACGACCTACCGATTCAGCGACGGAATGCAGCTGGCCCACTACAGCCGAATGCTGCAGGCATGCGGCTACCACCCCGGCCCGGACCTCATGCGAGGCGCTGTACTGGGGACCAGCCGCTTGCCTGGCGCCGGTCGCGAGTCGCTGGTGTTGGTGTGGCACAACCTCGATGAGCCGCTCGCCTTCACATTCTCCCGGCGCCAGGGCAAAGCGCGGCGGTCACTCATGGAACGCTACGACCACGAGCACAGCTTCCGCATCGCGGTGGCCACTGAGGCCCGGCAGGCGGCCGCAGGAACCGCTGCGATGGTCACACCGGTGCGCCAGCCTGAGTGTCGGTCATGCCCCTATGCGCGGGTCTGCGATGCCGAGATGGGCGCCACAGACGCCTCGAACGCGATGACCGTCGGAACACTGGACATTCGGGAATGGCTGACACTGCGCCGCATGGGGATCACCACGCTGGGGCAGCTCGCCTCCGTCGACGTCGATGATCCAGCATTTCTGAGCCGCTACCACCCCGAGGTGGCCTACCGTGGCCGCGACTATGCCCGGGCGCGACTCGCAGAGGCCTCGCAGCGCGCCGCGATGCTGTGCGCAGGAGTGCACATCGCCCACATCGGAGACGGCCCGGTATCGGTGCCCTCTGCCGAGATCGAGATCGATCTGGACATCGAATGGGGCGCCGACGGCCGGGTCTACCTGTGGGGTGCACGGGTGCGTAGCGGGCAGGACGAATCCAGCGCCATGTTCGTGCCGTTCGCCGACTGGTCGACACTTGATGACAGTGCGGAGCGGGGCCTGGCCGAGCGTTTCGTGACATGGCTGCGCGAACAGCGTGATCAGTCCGGTCGCAGCGTGCGGGTGTTTCACTGGTCAGCCGCTGAACCATCGCGGCTGAAGAAAATCCTGGGCGAGGCCGCCGGTGATCTGCTCGACCCCGCGACAGGCGTGTTTACCGACCTGGAGAGCATCTTCAAAGCTCAGTTCTTTTCGGTGCACGGCTCCAGCATCAAGACGGTGGCCCCGTACTTCGGGTTCACCTGGCGGGCCCCGGACGCCGGTGGGGCAACGTCACAGACCCGGCTCGACGCGGTGCACGAGCACGGCGCCGACGCCGCAGACGCCCGCGCGTGGCTGCTGGGCTACAACGCCGATGACACCACGGCGATGGCGGTCGTCCGCGGCGGGATGCGCAACTGGACGGCAGCGCGCGGAGCGGCCCCGCATCGTGCGCGGCCGGCATAGGGTGCTGCTCGGCTGTGCGGGACCCGGCCGGGGGAGATTATGGGCGGTGCACCGTGTTGGTGATCGCCCACGTGCGGCGGAGTCATGCTGGGGCAATGGAAAGCGAGCAGCAGAAAGAGCGCTGTCCTGCCTACGCCGGCGGTGGGACTTCCCCCTCAGTGCCAGGGGCCGGCGTAGTCGCCGTTGACCCCGCGGGCGAGATACGCGCCGGCCGGGTATGAAGCACCAGTTGGACATCCTTGTGTGTAGCTGCTGATACACAGCCAGCCCTCTGAGTCACCAGGCTTTCCGGGTTTGATCACCACCCAACCGTCGTCAAGCCTTGCGACAGGTTTGAGTGACCAGCCGGCCGCCACGGGCTTCCCGGTCTTCAGGTCAATCACCGGGCTGTCGGATTCGTTCTCGATCAACAAATCCGTGGGTCCGAGGGACAAGCCGTTAATTTTGAGGCCCGCCAGCTGGGGGCCGGTCAGGCTGAATATCTCGGTTTTGGACTTCCTGTTCCAAACCTTCAAAAACAGTCCGCTGTCTGTGTCCGGGCCTATCAACATCACGTTGTCGTCCCAGATAAGGGCATTTCCAAACTCCGGATCGTCAATCCGAGGGAAATAGTTGTTTGGCACCCAGATATATGGCGCGATCGGGCCCGAGAGCTCTTTGGTGCGCATGTCGAAATAAAACACGCCTGCTTGAAGATCAGATGGAGGGGCCGCCTTCAGGCGGGTCTCATGCTCCATTAGGTACCCGTGATCGACTGGCACGAAGTGGCCGATGTTGCGGAAAACGCCGATCTCGGCCCCGCTGGGACCATCGAAGAAGTGCAAGTCCTGGCTGCGGCTAAAGCCGGGCTCGGGTTGACCGCAGTCACCACAAGGAATTCGGGGCGACAATATCGTCGCGTATCCGTCGTAGTTGAACGGAACCATATCTATAGGTTCGGTTTCTGGCGGAACCCCGACGTCGGTATCGAGTTTGATCACTATTTTGGGTTCGATCGTGTTGATGTCGAACCACGCGAACGCCTCCGTGCCGTTCGGCCCGCGGTCTATTGCAACAAATCCGTTGTTGGCGGGATATATCCCCGACATGTCAGCTAGTTCCGCGGGAAGCGGCTTCGTTATCGGTGCCCGATTGCCTTTCACGTCTAACGCGACGATGAAGCTCTGTTCGGATTCCGGTGTCAGTCCGTGTGACGGTGTCCGTGTGGTGATCACGTGAATCACCCGTTGCTTCCCGTCAGAAGTCGTTGCGACGGTGCAAGCATGCCTGAGGACCTCGTCGCTCGCGGGAAGTTCAGGCAGGGGGAGCGGCAGGTTCTGACCGGTCTCTGTGTCGAGGATCTGGCCCGACGGAATGGAGTCCGCGTTGCGGAGATCGGGGATGCAACCGCTGTACACAGTGGTCGCGTTTCGGTACACATCGCCACCTGTCGGCAGCCACGCCTTCGTCTGGCGCGGTGGAGCGCTCGACGAGACCGGGGCGCTCGGCTCGGGGACGGTCCTGTTTTCAGGCGGCGGCGAGCTGCACGCGCCGGCCGCTGCCACAACCGCGACGGCGGCAGCTAGGCGCGCGGCCCTGGACTGCGCAAGATGCGGCGTGGCATGTCTGGTGCTTCGTCGACGTCGGCCAGGTCGGGCGTCGACACTGATCAGTTGCCGCGCTCGCCCCGGTGGTGCCACCGAGAGTGACGTTGCGGCGAGCAACACATTTCTGCCCGCGATGATCCGACTCATCGTCCCCCCTCCCGGCGAGGCGCATCCGAGAGCCGACAACCATCACTGCGAAGGCTGGGGCCGCCTGTGCGTTGATTGTTCGCTGACTGTACGCCGCTTCGTTAGGAGATTGCTGACGTTACGAAGAAACGGCGAATATGGCTGGCGCAGTTCGTTGAATGAGAAAAGAGTGGGTTTGCGTGCGATGGGAAAGCGACGCGCAACTGTGGTCGAGTGTCGCGACGTTCACACCCGGATATCAAGGCACGCCGTGCTGAGACGGATTGCGATTCAGCACGGACCTGACTGCGGTTTCCTGCGCATGCGGTCGGGCTCCTCCAGCACGTAGCCGAACATGAGCGTTGCCGCACCCGGCGACAGCTCCACCGTGATGTGGTCGCCGCTGCGCAGCGGATACTGGCCGTTCATGCCGTAGTCATCGTCGCCAAATGAGGCGGACACAACCGATCCGCAAGGCAGCTGCACGTCGAACACTGTGCTCCCCGTATCCGTCTGCTTGACGTCCCGAATGTGAACTGGGAGGCGAACATCGAGCGGTGCGACGCAATGACCGCAGCAGCAACGTTCTGGGCGTGCCCTGTCGAGGTTCTCGGCCTGGTACCGGGCAATGCTGAATGGAATATCTCGGAAGAATTCTCGACCGGCCTCAGTGCGGGTACCGATGTGGGCCAGGACATCGAGGAGCTGACGCTCGCGGAGACGGATATCGCTGAAGCGTTGAGAACTCCAGTGATTGACGATCCGCAGCCCGTAGCGGCCGGAGTCTCGAGCGTGTTGGGTGAATCTGGTCGGGAGGTCTGAGGTGCAGCCGGCCTTGACGGTGCCGTTGTCGAACTGGATGAGGTACAGATGTCCACTGCCGCGCGCGCCGGCCGTCGCGCGGTCATCCCTGAACCGGAGGTGTTGCGGCATGTCGCGGGTGGATTGGGGTGTTGTATGAGGCATAGCCCTGATTGTCACCGATGGGAGTGACACGACGAGGAACAGCCAACGGCGAACCGAGCATTGGCCGCGCGAGCTGGGGGAGGTGCCAGTGGCCTGTTCTGCAGAGCATCTGCTCGGCGTGAAGCGTTCAGTCAGTCAGACTCGTATTGAGGTGGTGGCGTGTGAGCCATTCCGGCACGCTGATGACTGCGTAATCCTCGTCGAGATCCAAGATCTGTCTTGTGAGCGCGTTGGTTCGGGATACCGCGGCCGTGGCCGCTGTTCGGACATCGCGCTGGCCGGCTTCGATGATCTGGCGGCGCGCGTCGGTGTCGCTATCACGGAGTTTCTTGATCTTGCGGTCGCAGCTTCGAAGTATCTGTTGGATTCGCTCATCGCCGCGCCGTCGTATGCCGTTGGCGCGCTGAAGAGCGTCCGCGATGGTTTGGTGTTTCCTGGCAGACTCTGTGTATCGGTTCGCTGACCACTCCAGGATCTCTTCGAATTCCGTCAGCATGTCTTCGTAGCGGTCGGTACCGAAAAGCGCGGTGGCAACGCTCATCTCACCGCGTGCGATCGCGGTGCTGCTCTCGGTCGTGTCAGGGATGGGATGGTTGGCCAGATGATGGCGCCACTCCAATGTGCGGTCACGGCGGTCGGTCCAATCGCGGAGGTGGTGCGTGCAATCAGATTCGGTGATCGCATTCACGGCGTGGTAGAGGCCGGCGGTCGCCTGTTCGATCGGGGTCATGCCGGTGGGGATCTCCAGTGGCGCAACCATGAGGGGCTTGGGCTGGAATTGGAACACCTTGTCGACAAGCTCAATCAGGTGGTTTGGTTGCACGCCTGGCCTCCTCGGTTTCGCAGACCGCACCTGTTGAGTGTGGCAATGCCAGCCTAGTGCTGGCGAGGAGGTATGAGGGCGCAGGTCGGGAGCGATTTTCCACAGGACACTAGCGGGACCGGCGTGCTCGGTGCTGCGATTCTGGTGTCGATCCAGACCCAACGACCCCGAATCGGATCGGCCGAGAAAGTCTGTCGCGCAGGACCATGAGTACCAGTAAATCGCCGTGCCGCAACACGAACGCACACCGAAGGACGCGAAGTTTCACGACATCACCGGCGAGACACGGGACAGGCGAACGTGCGGGGTGACAGATCCGTTGTGTGCGAGGTCTTGTCGATCACAGGCCGGTTTGCCCTGCGGTAACGTCGGCTCATGACGAATCGACGCTGGCGAATGGTGTTCGCTGTCCAAATGAGCCTGCTGGCTGTGTGGGTGGCAATGGCGGGCGCCGCGTGCGCCTCTGCGGAGCCGTCGACGACTGGAGCCCAGCAATTGCATGACGTGAACCAGAATTCGGCCGAGGGACAAGCCATCCTGAAGACTGCGGCAGCCGACGTGAAAGGTCAGATGGGGAAGGACGCGAAGTTCGCGGTGACGTCCTTCAAGGCCTCGCAGGGTTGGGCGTTTCTGTCCGCGCAGCTGCAGAACCCTGACGGCAGTCCATTCGACTACGCCGGCACGCCGCTGGCGGAGGCCTCGGCAAACGGCGGCGCCTCGAAACGATATGTCGGATTGCTCCGGTCGAACCCAACCGGCGCGTGGGATGTGGTGACCAGTGCGGTCGGCGCGACTGCGCCGGTATGGACGGAGTGGGCGCAGGAGTACTCAGCTCCGGCGGAGTTGTTCGGCAGCTGAGCCTCGGGCCGGCATAACACAACCATGTAGAGAGGTCCCCACCGTGACAGATGCAGACCCTGAGCTCCGGCGCCAGAAGCTGTTGAAGCGTCGACGCACCATAGGTATCACCATCATGGTCGTCGCACCGATATTGATGCTCTTGGCGCTCAAGAGTTTCAATATGTCGTGGAGCACCGCCATCTTTCTCAATATTCTGTGCTGGTCGGTGGTTCTCTTTCGATGGCGACTGAGGGAAGGCACCTGGCCATGGCAGCTCTACCGCGGCTAGTGCACGGCCCGCCGAGCGCGACCGACACCGAAAGGAGGGGCGGCGTTCCTCTCCTCAAGTCCGAGGTTTGCCCGCCGCAACAAGCCGATGACCGAACCTAACATCACCTACTACGCAAAGTTGGCCGCAGATAGAACTCGTGACAACCCAAGCGGGCTAGTCAGGCGAATCCATACCACCCCTATGCCGACCGATGAGGCGTTCGGACGGGATTTGCGGTGGCATCCCACGGAGTACCTGAGCAAGTACCGGTTGGGGCACAATGACGTCGATCATGAAGAGATCACCCTGGAAGAAGCTGCGACGATAATCAGCCGGTGGCGCGTCAAGTGGGCCGAGGAGGACCGTGACGGAGCTGGCGGGCATTAGCGCCGAAAGTCGAACGTAGTTGGGTTGTTTCGTGGTTAGCGGGTCGCTCGTAGCCTGCAAACAAGCCTCACACGTTCCGACCTGCCGCCGCGCTGATGCGCTGCTATGTCGATATGGCACCCGACAAGCTGCCGGGGATCGCCTCGTCGGTGGCCTAGATGTGGTTGCCGACGCCGTTTTAGGTGGCGCTGAAGCATTCCTCGGTGCGCATGGGGACCGTCGTGTCGTGAGCGGCGAACTGTGCGATCACGCCGTCGTCGGTGACGTCGAGACTTTGGGCCTTAACTCCTAGCGGAAGGTTGCTGGTCTGTCTTGCGAGATAGGCGTCCAGTAGCGGCTGCAGGTCGCTGGTCTCTCCCAGGCCCGGGCCAGTCGCATCGACGATGTCGAGTGTGAGTCCACCGTCAGCGGTAGCGCGAGGCCTTACGGTGAGGGTGGCCAGCAGGCTGCTGAGTTTCAGGGTGTCATTGTCGGGATTTGCGCTGACATCTGTGATGAGGCTACCCAGAAATGGAATGGCAGATTTGACCGTTTGCTTGATGCCGTCAGGCGACCAAGTCAGGCGGGCATTTACCGACTTGATCGTGGCCGTGTTGTCGCGCTGTTGAAGGTCACGGATCTCGGCCTGCAGCTGCATCCCCTGGGCCTGGCGGACGTTGTGGCCGGCGGTCTTAATGTCGATGGCGGAGTACGTGCCAACGAGGTGCTGCCAGAGGAACGGGGGCATCACGGGAAGCGTCGTGGTAGCGGTGTCACCGACGGAACATTTGACGATGTCTCCAATGACCGATGCCGCGCGGTGGCGCGCGTAGAGCTCAGTACCGACCAGGCCCGTCAGGGCGACGACAAGCACCAGCAGGCAGATCAGCCCGGCCTTGAAGCCCCGGCCTCGCCGCCGCGGCTCAGCTGGTGGGCTCGCTGGAGGCGGTACGGCAGCGTTGCCCTGCGGGTGGGCACCTGGGGGACTGGCCGGCGCATGGCGCGGAATGGATCGAGTAGGTCCGTCAAAAGGGGACGGCGCCCCACCTGGCCGAATGGGCGGCTGCTGGGCCCAAGGAGGGTTGGTCACTGCTTGATTGTGCCTGGTCGCTGCACCGAGTCTGTCACCAGATTTCCTACCCGATAATTCGGTGTCAATCGCCCCGCTGATCTTCCGGTAAATTTCCTTGTCAACGTCGCATGACAGCAAATCCAGTGAGGTATCGGTGGCGCCAAATATCGAAGAAGTAACAACCGCGTGCTCCCGAGACCGATCCGGAGCGGCGGGCACAGGACCTGCCGGGGCAGCCGCGCGGGCTTGCCGGCTGCTGCGGCTTGCCACGGTGGCGTGTGCCGTGGCCGTTGCCCTGTCGAGCTGCGCCACGGTGATCGCCGGCACCCCCATAATCGCGGCCGATACGACGAATCCTGACAACGCGGACATCGGCGCACTGCGTCCAGGTAACTACCCCACACAGCCCCGCCCGCCCCGTCCGCGCGCAGGCAGCCAAGCCGCCGGCGCAATTTTTGAGGGGCAGCGCATGGCGGCGAACGTCGTTGGACCGTGGGAAGTCGACTCAGATATCACCCGCGTGTTGAGCGTCAACACCACGCCTATGCAAAACGCTGCTTCGCTGTGGATCGACTTCCCCAAGCCTGGTCCCGACATCGCTGAGAAACATGGCTACCTGACCGGATTCTCGAGTGGTCGCGGAGCTGACATGGAGGAGCCCACCAAAACGCTGATCATCGCTGTCCTGAGATTTCCTGACGAGCCGTCCGCTGCCGCGGCAGCCACCGAGATGGCGGCCGAACAGATGAAAGCGTTGCCCGACAATGTCGCTGTGCCGACACCGATCCCGGGGCACCCCGAGGCAATCGGCTCGACGAGGCCTGGAACGGCCAAAGACAAGCCCACCACGGTCGCTGAGGCATTCACGGCCCATGGCCCCTACGTCCTGTACCAGTGGACGGAGCTTGAGAATGGCGGCATCGATGCGGCGACGTCGATGATCACTCGCGCGCTCGACCTGTCGATTCCGCGTATCGACGCCTTCCGCCCGACCGAGACGTGGGGCTTCGCCAATCTGACATCGGATCCGGTGAACCTGCTGGTTCGGACGCTGCCCCTGGGGCCTGACGACAGGGCCTATCCGCCAATGGGGTCCTATCCGCCAGCAGCTGCGCTGCATTATGAAACAGATCCCATCGCATCGTCGCGACTGTTTGACACCGCGGGCGTCGACGGAATGAGCCTGATCAACACTGTGGTCTATCGCGCGCGTGATCCCGAAGCAGCCCGACTGATCGCCGATTTGGCGACGCAGCAGTTCAAATCGGGGTCCGGCGACGACCATCCGGCCCCCGAGGTGCCGGGCCTGCCGAAGTCGCAGTGCTTCGACCGGCGAACGAATAGCATCGCGATGAAAGCCCTCCAGTCACAGTTCTACTGTGTAGCCACCGCCGACAAATATGCGTTCAAGACGTCTTCGCAACAGCTCGATGACGCACATCAAAAGGCCGCCGCGCAGTATCTGATGTTGGTATCCCCGTAGGGGAGTGATCGGTTGGGTACGGCTCCGAAATGCTGTGTGGGAGTGCGTTCGACGGGCGTTAGGGTCGAAACATGACATGGCCAGTCTCGCGAGTGCCGCCTGTAGCTCACACATGGGTTGCGGGTCACTCAGATCGACGACGTTACGCGGCGCTCGCTGTGCGGCGAGCTGCAACTCAGCGACGGTTCATCATCATCCCCATAGCCCTGATCGCCATGCTTGTCGGCGGAGCGTTGTCCCGCAGCGAATCTGTGGTGCTCCCGATAGCGGTGACGCTCGTCGTACTGCTGCCGACGCTGATGTGGTGGAGTACCTATCGTGCGTTGAAGACCACGATGACCCCTGGCACTCAGTGGACCTCAGGATTCGACGAACATGGGCTGATGGTGGCCAACCCTGCCGGCATGGTGGTGGTGGACTGGCGAAATGTCGGAGCGGTGTCTACGGGATCCGACATGGTCGTGGTCATGACGAAAGGCTCTCGCACAGCGGGGTTCGGGATTCCTGCGCCGCTGTTTCCACAACCAGCTGTCGAGTACGCGCGGAGCCGCATCGCAGCGATGGCCAGTCGGGCCAGCTGGCAGTGACTCGCCGCTCAGGAAAGGCGCAAGCACGGCGCGCCAGGTAGCGATCGCTGAAAGCAATGCGTCGGCGTGGCGAAGCGTGAGCACCCCGAATGGGCCCCAGCTGGTGGAACCACTTGAGCGCATCGACGACCGGAGCTGGGCTGGGGCCTCTGTTGGACTGGGGTTCGAGGGGTGAATCAGCGCGCAGAACGTGCATTGTGCGGCGGACTCCAGCTATTTCGCTAGTCTGTGCAGGCAACTGACAATTAGAGGGAGTGGCATGGGATTCTGGGATCAATTGCGGGCGAAAACGTCTGAGCTCAACGATCAGCTCCAACTCAAGACGGCGCAGTTCAAAAACAAGGAGTTCGCCAACGGTGCGATGGCCATGTGTGCACTCGTCGCCGCCGCCGACGGATCGATCGACCCGGCCGAACGCCAGAAAACAGCGTCCCTGATCATGAACAACCAAGCCCTGTCGGTGTTCGATGCCGACGATTTGCGGCAGAAGTTCAACTGGTTCTGCGACAAGCTGCAAGGCGATTTCGACTTCGGCAAGGTCGAGGCGACGGCGACCATCGGCAAGCTCAAGTCGAAGCCGGAACAAGCGCGAGCGGTGATTCAGATCGGCATCATCATCGGCGGTGCCGACGGAACGTTCGATCAGCACGAAAAGTCCGCGGTGAAGGAAGCCTGCTTCGCTGTCGGCATTGATCCCTCGGAGTTCGATCTGTAAACAGGCGCACAAAGCGCGCCGAGCCCGACCCCCCAGCCTGCGTGGGATGCCGGCGCAGGTGGCCCACCCCGTCGGGGGTCATGCCAGGCCAGTGAACTGGAGCGCGGACGTTCGCTCATCTTCGTTGCTCCAGTTCACTGCGGTGATGATCAGAGTTGTGGACTACCGCCGCGGTTGAGTTCCCGCAATCCTGAGCGCGACGGCTGTCGAGTACTTCACCGCATGAACGGCCATGCCCGTCGCTCTACTGCCCGCAGCGAGGTTCCAGTGCTGCTCTTCGGTGGCCCACCCGTCGTCCGAGTCCGTTCCTATTCGAATCGGGGGGTCAGATAGATCATCATTTCGACATGGGAGTTGCCCGCGAACTGGCCACCGAAGCCGCTTGAGCCAATCGGAAGGCCATCAGCCGAGAAGATGCGGCCGACGTCCGGAATCTGACTGAAGCCAAAGGTGTTGTCACAGTGTCCAGTTACCTCGGGAAAGCACGCCTTCGAGGGCCGTTCGGACAGGACCATCCGAAAGGGTCGGTCGGCCCTGAACGTGACCGAACTCCATACCACGTCCGGCACGGCATTGCTGGAGGTCAAGGTTCCAACCACGCGAAACTGGGTGCTAGCGCATTCGGGGCTGACGAGCCGGGCAACAACGTTCTGTGCCGCGGTCTGACCATTGCCTGGGGCACCAGTATTAACAGGACGCATGCGCACGCGGTAGGTCCCACCGTCGTGGACGTTCTGTTCTACGGAATAGCCTCCGTATCCGATGAATTCGGCATCGTTGGCCTCGATCACTGTCTGCCTGCCATCGTCTGACGGGAAATTGCGGTAGTGGTTCATTGCGTTGTTGAAAGCTGGACCTGTCCCTGTTCCCCGTTCGATCAACGGGCGATCCGGTCCCCACGGCGTAGTGAAGCCGGTGGTGGGATCCACGCATGCCTCTTGTTCACCGGGAGAACCAGCGCCCGTAGGTTTATCGAGATCATTCTGCGGCTGGCTAACCCAGATGGAGGTTGCCAAAACCACGCTGACAACCAGGCAAAGAGAAAGCGCCGCTGCGAAGTACCTCGGAGGGAAGGGGACCCTCCTTAAGAGGCTAACGAACGCAACGAAGAGCGCGCAGAGCGCCACAATCGCCGCGATGGTGTCCAGGGCGTTCCAGTGGTACTTGACCGCGTAGTGAACTAGGAGGCCGCTGAAGAGCAGGGCGAGGAACACATGGAGTGCTCCCCAGCGCGCCAGGAGCCAGTGATCATCCTCGGGGCGCGGTGGTGTGTTGCCACCCGCTGACACGATCCCCCCTTGACCTGAGGAGCCCGACTGCCTGCGCTCCGAGGATGCATATTGTAGAGGCGGTCTGGCGGCGGTTCTCGCCAGGCCCAGGCCCGCCGTGATCGTGTCGGACCCTTCGGATACAGTCGGGGCAGTACCACGAACCGCCTAGGCGTGAGCGTCTAGAGCACCGAACCCGCTGAAAAGGGGGATGCGCCAATGGAACTCACCAATGCTTCGGGGACCGACACTGCCGTCCGCTGCACGTGCCACTCGATCCGGGAAGGGTCGGGAGGTGTCACCTTCAGCCTGGCAATGCTGGGGGTGCTATGCGGCTCATGCGAATCAGCGATCGCCGAATACGAAGAACAGGAACGTTGGGACCGGCTCACACCCGATCAACAGCGGCGCGAGATCCTCGCCGGCCGATGGGCAGCCGCAGTGTGCGGCCTACCCCGGCGTCGCCCAGGCGCTCCCGAATGCGACGTGCCCTTCTGACCCGGACCTGACCCGGCGAGCGCAACGCGGTGCATGGCTTGAACCGGGTCCTCCAGGGTCGGGTTGACTCAGGACAGCAGTCCGTCCCGACAACGACGCCCATGCCCGCACGCGGGAATTGGTGGGGTACTAGTGATCGCGCGGTGCCCGGTGGCGGCGAAATTGCCGATCGGACCCCCGTCAATCGACGTATAGGATTTTGCGGCGCGATCAAATCGACGAGGGGACGCAGCGATGGGCTATCCATATCAAGATTCATCCTGGCAGCAACATTCTGCGCAGCCTTATCCGCCCGCGTCGCCGCTTCCGGCGAACCCCTATGGTTACGGATACCCACCCAATATGCCGCCCGCTGGCGGTTATCCACCGGCTCAGCCGTACCAGCATTACGGCATGCAGCCAGCACCCCCGTATTTCCCGCCGCCAGCCGGGCCGCCACCCGAACGAGACAACAGCAACTCGGGCTTCTGGAAGTTTCTAGAAGCCCTGATGTTCCTGTTCGTTGGCCGTTCAGCACGTAGTTTTGGCGGCACCCCGCGCGCCCGTGTCACCAATCTGTTGGCGATCGTCGGTGTCACGATTGCCATG
Source organism: Mycolicibacterium alvei (assembly GCF_010727325.1). Classification (NCBI taxonomy): domain Bacteria; kingdom Bacillati; phylum Actinomycetota; class Actinomycetes; order Mycobacteriales; family Mycobacteriaceae; genus Mycobacterium; species Mycolicibacterium alvei. Next base: position 32,949 of record NZ_AP022566.1, on the reverse strand, counting down.
GTCGCAATCGTGGTTGCGGTCAGTGTGCTGATGAGATAAGCGCGGCAAATACGCGCGCCGCGCGGGCTTGGTTTTCAACCGACTCGGCGGCGGCTGAACCAGGTTGTGACAGTATTCGCCCAGACAATGCACAGCAATGGTGCGCCAACGAGATCGAGGGGGTCCGATGACAGTGATGAGTGAGCGCCGGCCGAGGTCGCCGCGACGGTGGTTGTCGGTAGCGGCGGTAGCCGGAGTGGCGGGGGCGTTGGTGTCCTGCTCGACCACGACCAGCGGCGAGCCGGCTACAGGCCAAGCTGCCAGCCCCACATCGTCGGCTACCTCATCCACGGCAAGTCCTGCGGCTCCGCCGCCTACGTCAACCGCTCCTGCGTTGGTGCCCTCGGCCGACGCGAAAGGCTTGCTGTTGGGGCTTCCTGAGCTCGGTGAGGTCCTAGGCGATACGGACCTGAAAGAGATTCAGTCTTATGCTGAACCGCAGCTGATGGCCGGCAAGATTGACCCGTACAACTGCCGTTACCGTGCGATCGCCTCGTCGAGTGGGGTGAGTCTTGGAAGCCCCGCGATCGCCGGAAATGTGTCCCGCGGCGTCGGAGGGCAGTCGGCGACCCAGGCGGTCGCGGTCTTCGACAAGCCTGAGCAGGTCGCGGAGGCCTTGAAAACCATCAAGCACCAGTGGGGCCTGTGCCCCGACGGCGACATCTTCTTTATCGAAGCCGGTTCGGAAAATCTGCGTTGGGTGCCCTACCCCATCAGCGATGAAGGGGGCCGACTTGGCACCACCATCAAGCGTGATGGGTTGCCGCGCAATTGCCACCATGTGGCCGTGGGGAAGGCGAACGCGGTAGTGGAGACGACTGTGTGCGGTGATGGCGATGGCGCGCCGCGTGCGAACACCATTGCCGACCGCATCCTTGCCAAGATTCCCGGGTAGTCGCCCAACAGCTAGAGGCGGTACCGGACAGCCCGTCGGCGGTGCATACCAATCAACGCCCTGGGCCAGCATGGCGTCGATGAGCGCCATTTCGGGCCGAGGCATACCAATTCGACGCCCGAACGACCGTTCCTGAAACCTGGGGGAGAGATCATCGAGCCGACATCGCGGCAGACGGGGTCGCTGCCAGCGCTGCCTCATGCCCAACCGGCCGACGGGTTCCCGCTCGGTGAACCACTGCTGTACCTACGCGCGATCACTCAACGCCCGAGGAACACCATCATGTGCACGGTGGAGAACGTCTATGACCAGCAGATCGCCGTCATCCAGCCGCTGACCGACATATCCGCCGGGCGCATCGCTTCCGAAATCCGCTTTGTCGTCGCCGGCACGAATGGGGCGCCGATCCTTTATCTGACCCGCTTCGGCGGGCGAGGCCAATGGCAATGGAAGATGATGCAGGTCAGCGACGCACAGGGCGCCGAGATTGGCTGGTTGCGTCCTACCTCACCAGTCGCGCAGTTCTACCGCACCCACGGCCTGACGTTCTCCCTAGAGGCCAACCAACGATCACTGGGCGCCACAGACGTGCCGACTGGAGCGGCGTTGCGGGAACGGACGAAACCCACGCCGGTCGTCGACCACACGGGCGCCGAGATCGCGCGGATCCAACGCCAGCAGCTGCGCCGCGGCGACTACGGCCGGTACCGCAAATACTGGTCCGATTACCTTCTAGATTGCCCTCAACCACTGCCACACCCCCTTCCTGCGTTGCTGCTGGCCTCAGCGTTCACCCAGTACCTCTATGAGCAGTTCGACCAAGGCGGATGGCAACTGGGATTGATCGACTGGTGAGCTACCTCAAATCCAAGCAGTCCAGCTACCCCGCACCCGATGCCCTTGTCGCACAACGCAACAGCCGACTATGGACGGCCCATGCGCAGCGGCTGGCAGGTACCGAGCGCGACCACGCGTTGAGCATGGCAGCACAGTGGACGGCAACATTCCAAATGCTCATGGCCACTGCACCGGGCGACCGACGAGTGCCCCTGCGCCGCGGCGACCGCGACGAAAACAGAGCGGAGTTCATCTACTACCTGGTGTTGGGTCTAGCGCTTCTGGCACTTGCCATTTACATCGCCTACAACGCGCTGACATAGCAGGCCACGCCTCAGATCCCCGTACGCGACAAACCATGAATCCCCAGGTGCCTCAGTGAGCCCGGCCCACCAAGGCGAAACAACAACGGTGGGCCAGGGCCCTGCGTGTCAGGGTGAGTTGAGTCCAGTGGTTCATAGCAAATCGGCCTGACGCAGGGCGAGATACGGATCAACACACCATGAGTAGTTCGATGACGATGTCGGTGCACGACAATGAACGGATGGATCCAACCCACCCGCGTGCCGACGGGCCGCGCCGACGCCGGGCGTTCTCGGCAGCCGAAAAGCTTGCCCACCTGGAGGCCTACGAGCAGGCCTGCGAGCACGGCGACGGCGGTGGCTATTTGCGGCGGGAGGGCTTGTACTCGTCGTCGATCAGCGAATGGCGCAAGCAACGCGATGCCGGTGTTTTGGCGGGCAAACAGCCCGGAGAGAAGATCGGGCGGCTGACCGCTGAGCAGGCCGAGATCGCCCGCCTCAAACGGGAGAACGCCCAGATGAGCAAGCGCCTGGCGACCACCGAGGCCGCCCTGGACATCATGGGAAAAGCACACGCTCTCTTGGAAAGTCTTTCCGAGAGAGCGGATTTCGACGAGCAACCCAAGAAGCGCTGACCGAAGCCTACGGGTCGCTGATCGCCGCCGGCGTGCCAACCAGACACGCAGCAGCGTTGACCGGCACAGTGCGCTCGACGGCGATCCGGCGGCGCAACACCGCCACCGCACCCACGCCCACAGTGTCGGCGCAACCAGTCGCCGAGCCGGCCAACAAGCTGACCGATCTGCAACGGTGCCTGGTCCTGGAGGTGCTCACCAGCGACCGGTTTGTCGATCTGGCCCCGTTACAGATCTACGCCCAGTTGCTCGACGAGGGCCTCTACCTGTGCTCGGTATCCACGATGTACCGGGTGCTGCGCGAAAACAGACAGGTCAAGGAACGTCGCCGGCTGGCGCGACACCCCGCCAAAGCATGCCCGGAGTTGGTCGCGACCGCACCACGGCAGGTGTATTCGTGGGACATCACCAAACTTGCCGGCCCGGTCAAAGGCACCTACTTCGACGCGTACGTGATGATCGACATCTACTCCCGCTACCTCGTCGGTGTCCACGTCCACGCCCACGAATCAGGTGTGCTGGCAAAAGAACTCATCGAGCAGGTGTTCCAGGTGCATGGTGCCCCGCAGGTTGTGCACGCCGATCGGGGTACGTCGATGACCAGCAAGACCGTCGCTGCGCTGCTCGCTGATCTGGAGGTCACCCGGTCGCATTCACGCCCACGGGTGTCCAACGACAACCCTACTCCGAATCGTTGTTCAAGACATTGAAATACGGGCCGGAATTTCCCGAACGATTCGGATCACTCTCGGAGGCAAGGCAATTCATGGATGCCTTCGCCCAGTGGTACAACCACGAGCATCGTCACACCGGCATCGGATTGCACACGCCCGCCGACGTGCACTTCGGGTTGGCCGCCGACAAGGCTGCAGACCGGCAAGCCGTGCTCGCCGAAGCCCGGGCCCAGTACCCGCACCGCTTCAGCACGACGACCATCGCGCCGCCCAAGATCCTCAACCTGCCCGACACCGTCTGGATCAACCCACCAGCCCAACACATCACCCAGGAGGCCGACACGACAGCCGCTTAACACCCGATGGACTCATCCGCCTTGACAAATTCCGGGGCAGCAGCGGGCCACCGCGGCGAGCGAAGGTACCGGTGGGTGCAGGCAGCCTGGACCGCTCATGACCCAAACGCGCACACTCCGATTCCACACCAAATACGGACCCGCTCGGCTGTTCGACAAGGCGCGCGAACAGTTGAAACACCTTGCCGGACTGAGCCTAGAGATCCCGCATGCGCGGTCGCGATTCGATGAGCGCGGCGTACCGCTGCAGTACCTCACCGACTTCCAGCCTGAGCGCTGGGAGCTGTTTACGGTGGAGACCGCGGTGCGCACCGGCCGGATCACCTACATGTCGCTGCGGCGCAGAATCGAACCCACGCAGTACCTCTGGATCGTTCTGGCCGCCGAGCACGTGATCACCGCGTGGGTCACAGAAAGTCGCAGCGACCGCGCGACGAACCCACTGATTGTCAGAGACGGACCGGCCTGGGAGGCCGCGGCGAAGGGCCACGAGCCGGCCATTACAGGCGCTCTCGCCGAGTGGGGGGACCAATACGCCCGCCGCGTACGTGCATTGCGAGTTCTCGACGCAGTCGCGGCTCTACCCGAGCGTCCCAGTGGACAGAGGCTGGCCCACGCCGCAACGCTCGTTCTCCGGGGCCGCACTTGGAATGAGGCGGCCGCCGAGGCGGGCTGGTCAAACCGGGCGGGCCTGGACGCCGCGATCATGCGCCTACTGCGAGCGGTTAAGCGTCATGGCCGCGGGGACGATGCTCACTAACGGCCTCTGGCCTGTCCCTGGCGAAAGTCAGGATTCCCCGTGCTCGGCGAGATAGTCGCCTTTCGTATAGGACTTCCCGGCAGCGCGGCGCCGCTCTGCCTCCTCAAACGCCAACTGCGTCTGAGCGACACCGGCGTGGCTTCGCAGATACAGGAACAAGTCCAGGTCAAGGGCGTACACCCCTGGGATGGGATGTGTCAGGTGGCGTTCGAGGAGGTCGTGGGGTGGTTGAGCGTCCGGCTCGCCGGCGTCGATGCGGCGCAGCGCTTCGTTGAGGAGTTCTTCTCCTGCAGCTGCTTCGGTGTCGGCGGTGACATGCCAGTCAACGCCGGGATATTGGGCCATCCAACGGTTATCGCTGGTCTTCGTCATGACCGGCCGGATGCAGGTGGCATAGCTCCCGTAGAGACGGCTGAGCTCGTCATCGGAGTTGCTCGGATTGGCCATGGGGGTGGTCTCTTGTCCGGGGCTGTGGGGGATGTGTGGTCCAGTGACGCCAGCTTCATCTTCGCACAGCGAGTTGTCCGGCAGCCTACGGTTTCTGGGCTAGGTAAGTGCTCCTGGAACAGCAGCGATTGGTGGTGGTGCGGCCAGCCCTCGGCCACACCACCACCTGTCTCGGCTATCGGGGTGGGTTGGTATTGAGCTGGTGTTCGACCGCGTCGATGGCCGGACCGATGTGGTCGTTGTAGAGATCGGTGATGTCGTCGGGCGTGAGGTTCAGGAGAGTGTCGGCGTTGACCGTCTCTCTGTTCCGGAGGATTCCAAGGACGCCGGCTGACCCCATGATTTCAAGTCCGGCTTCGCGGGCCAACGGATCGAAAACTTGAGTGAGGCCTGCGCGATTGGAAGGTGTCGGCGGTTCGACGAGATCATGGGCCGGATCCTCGAAGAACCAGCCTTGGTCGGGAGCCGCGACGGAGGGGCCCCGGTAGTCGGTGGGCTGGCCGTTCGCTGTCCAGCAGGCGCGATGCCAGACGGTGGCGTCAATGATGGCGCCCTCGAATTGGTCGATGTTGCCGTAGCCATCGTAGGTGCCTTTCAGAATGCTGCCGTTGGGCGTGACGGCGACGACGTCGGTCATCCAGGTGTTGGTGGAGTTTGTGGCGGCTGGGCAGAGCAGTGGGTGGCCGCAGTTTTCGCATTGCGAGCTGAAGAATCCCATTGGTGTGTACCTGTTTTCGTCTGGTTGGTGTTCGGGCCACGCGGGCCCGGACGGTTGCGGTGTTACATCGGTGATGTTACTTGGCGGGTCTGACATTTCGATTGTCGTTGCGTCTGTACGGAGCAGCACCGCGGCAGCGAAACGGCGGCCGTCGACTGAAGCCAGCGACCGCCGCTTAGGCCTGCGGACTGCACAAGCCTCTACGAGAACAGTTCGCTCAACCGCGAGAGCATGCCCTCGATGAGTAGCACCGCGATCTCACCGGACTCCTGAATACCCGCGGCCGATCCAGTCAGGACGATGATGGCCGCACAGAACACAAGCCAGCCGATGACGATCACCGTGGTCGCGACGATCATTGCCTTGATGACATCGGCAACATACTTCGAAATTTGCTGTCTCATCGGTCTCCCTTTTGACCTCGATTCGGAACGGACAGCAGCTGCAGTGCTTAGGGTCGTCTGACAACGACAGGCGAGTCCACGACGGGAACTGCGACAAGAAGCGTTTAGGCTGGTCACGGGTGTAGCGAGTCGCGCCACTCGCGCGGACGGCGCGTTCGGGATCACGGGAGGGTGTATTGAAGCGTCGCAGCACCTCAGATGAATGCGCCGGCGCCCTTCGCGAATTCAATCGGGTTTGGAGCAACACAAGGCTCGGCGCGGGGCGCACGAGTTTCATGGAGCTGTTTGGCCTCCTTCACGCGGCCGCAGGAAGTCCCTCGGCAGAAGATGTCGTCGCCGCGATTAGTGCCGAGGTCGTCGGCGCCGCGGTGCGGAGCAGAGCGACCGAGACAGCGCGCCTCGCCCGCGGCGGCGGTAGCGCCGAGCAGACCCAACTCAGCATTCACCGTCTGGTCGGGGACGCCCGCCGGGCAGGGCACCAAGCACCAATCAAGTCCAAGACCGTCGAAGGGTGGATGGGCGGTGCGAGGCCGCGCTCGATGTCCGAGCAGGTTGAGCGGGTTGTCGCCTACTTGTGGCACGAGGCCGGGCTCGCGCAGTTCGACGAAGACGTGGCGGCACGTTGGCGGGCGATACACAAAGCGACCCGGCCCCGTTCGGCACCTACCGATCCAGTTTCGCCGTCGACCACCGCGCAGGCAGCAGGCACGACGGTATCCGCTATCAGCGACCGCGACACCGTCCTGTTGCTCGGCGTCCACAGGGTGGTCGCCACCGACGATGGTGCACTAGGACCCTCACCGCTGCCCAGCTACCTTGAACGCGACTTTGACCTAGAGCTACGTCGGCGGGTGAACAAACTGGCCGAGGCCGGTGCTGGCGGGGCGATTGTCTTGGTCGGCAATTCGGCAACCGGCAAAACGCGGGCAGCATGGGAGGCAGTGAAGGCTTGCCTCCCCGACTGGAGGATCTGGTCAGACCTCGCGTCTGGGAGTTGTGCCGCTGAGATAGAAACCGCCGTTCACGAAGAGCGGTTGGCCGAAAAAACCATCATCTGGCTCGACGACCTCCACCACTATCTGGAACCTACGGATGAAGGCCCGCGTCTGGCCGAAGTTCTCGCTGAGGCACTGACGATGCCAGGGCCACGGTTACTGTTGGGCACTATTTGGCCCGAACCGTACGCCCGGCTGACAGACGGAACCACCAGAGCCGGACATGCTGTACGAAAACTGCTCCAGTACAACGAAATCCGCGTGCCTGACTCCTTCAGCGACGTGGATCTTGCATTGCCCGGCAACGTGGAATTGCTAGATCACGACGAGCGCCTTCAGCACGCCGTCCGGCGCAGCCGCGGTGACGGATTCCTTACACAAACGCTGGCTGGTGTGCCCGAAATCGTGCGTCGCCTCAAGCTCGTCGATCCGACAGAGCAAGCAGTGCTGTGGGCCATCACCGACGCCCATCGACTCAGCGAAAGATGGAGACATGTCCCGGACACCTTCCTGAAAAACGCCGCCTACGCCTACCTTCCGCCAGCGACGGCGCGCTTGAGCGCGCCAAGGTGGGACCAGAAGTTTCGGCGGGCGATGGAGGATCTCACCCAAGAAGCCCACGGCCTCGATGGACTTCTGCTGGCGCACTCTCGCCGCGACGCGAATGATGCCGAAGGTTACGAACTCAATGATGTCATCGAACAACGACTGCGGCGGGAACGGGCACCTCATTACTTGCCCCCGGAGCGATTCTGGACTGCTGCCACACAGACGTCTGACCTATCGCCAGCAGTGCGAGCCGACCTCGCTGACGCAGCCCGAACTCGTGGGCTGAATGCTCAATCAGCTCAAATTCTCGCGCCTGCCGTGCTCTCCGGGGACCCCGAAGCGGTGATGCGAATCGGTCGCCTGTACGCCGAGTCAGGAAACGGTGAAGCTGCGCTGAGTGCCGGCCAACAGGCAGTTGAGGGCGGCCACCTCTCGGCGGCCTATGAGGTGGCGCTTGCACTGTGTACAGATGGCGAATGGCGTAAAGCTGAGCGCATCGCTGAACGACTGCCTTGGACGGAACCCTGGACGTTCCAAACGCGAACTGTCTACGGAGATTTGACCCGCGCCGCAGCTAAGGAAGCGGCGTGGGATGACGCGGAGAGGTTGGCGGAGATTGAGATGCGGTGCCGCGACGAAGAACAGAAACAAATGCCGGAACACCATCGGTCGACGACGCTGATTTGTCTGCTGGGAGCCGAAGACTTGGCACGGAGGCTTCGTGAAGCCGGCCAGTATGAGCGCGGCGTGCGAATGTCGTTGACCGCGGCCCGGCATCAAGCCCCGCAGGATGCATTCGCTATGACCATGGCGATGGCTGACAGCGGTGATTGGGATGCCGCCGAAAAACTGGCGACAACCTTGGCCGACGACTACGGGTACGCCAACGCGTTCCAATTCCTAGCGGAACGGAGAATCCAAGAAGGCAACGCTGATGAAGCCATGCGACTGGCAGTCAAGGCTAAATGCCTCGGCACGCGAATTCGAGTGGGCATCCACGCTGCGCGAGGGGAGTGGGCTCCGGTGCTCCAGATCATCGAGAGCGAACTCGAGTTGCCAGGACCGCCCTCTGGATGGGTGGAAATTATCGAGGCCGCCTACCACTTCCTCGTTGCTCAGCGGTGGGATGAACTCCGGCAGCTGGCGAGCAGATTCGATACTGCCCACACGGCGTACTGGTCGGCCACCAACCCTCCCCCCGAAGACCTCTTTGTCCCGCCCAGCCACACACTGGCCGACATTGCGGCGGAGGCGGCTCGGTATCAGATGGGTGAGGCGGCAAAGTACTTCGCAGCAGCGGCCGAAGAAGTAGGGCAAGGAATCGATGCGTTCGGCGGTATGGCCCGCGCCTACGCCGGAGTGGGAGATTGGGAGCAGGCAGAGCGCTGCGCCGAGATTGTGAATGACCGTGGTGATGAGAAGATCTGGGCAGATCTGGCCGCTCGGACTGCCCAGATCGGCGACGTCACGCGTGCGGAGCATTTCGCAGAGCGCGGCGCTCAACGAGGTGACCACGGCGCGGCATTCGGCATCGCGGCATGTGAGCTGGGCCGGCAAGCCAACTGGCCAGAAGCGATCCGATTAGGGATTCGAAGCTCCGCAGAAGGCCACGAATGGCGCCTGGAGCAGGTATTGGCGATGAGGAACGGACTGAACGGCTAAAGGGTCTCGGTCCTCCATTGGCGTCGCGCCAGGGCGCCGCCCCTGTCCCGGCTGATTCGATCCGCCTGATGACTGTCCTGTCGCGTGTGATCAATCAGGCGCTGGCGACGCGGAGGTGGTCAAGCTGTGCCGTAGGTAGGGTCGTCGGGTCCGCGCTGGCCGAGGAGGATCTGTCCGAGGATACGCAGGACCGGATCATCGCTTTGGGCGAGTTGTTCGGGCGGGATGTATGTGCCCCAGCTGTCTGGACTCGGTGCTGCGGTCGGCGCGGGGGGACTGGTGCCTGTGGGGGCTATGGGGCCGGTCACCGGTGGCAGCGGGGGCGGGTTGTCCGGATCGATACCCAGAGAGTCATTGACGCTTGGCCTACTCCGCGTGGAGCTTTCGACGATCGCGTTGTATAGGGCGTCGCCCGAGAGCCCTCGGGCCTGGTTCTTCGCGACGAGCTCGTCGAAGGTCAGATTCCGTTCGTTGGCGTTGAGGTAATCGGCAAGCTGGCGATCGCTCATCAGCTCTCTCGACCAGCTGCGGAGCTTGTTGCGCTGTTCAAACATGATGCGGGCGCGGTCTTCGGCGCTGACGCCGCGCCGGACCAGTTCTTCGTTCAGTCTGCGCATCTGAAGTTCTCCGTGCAGATACACGGTGCGGGTTTCGGCGTCTGACAGCGTGCCGCCGTTGTACCGCGGCAGTCCCAGTGGTGGTTCGCCGCCGGCGCCGTCTTCCGGGGTTGGCGATGGGATCGGAGGTCCCTGTTTGAAGTCGACCATTTGTATGCCGGCGGGCGCGGAATCGCTGTTGCCCGATGAGAGAGGAAGCTGGCCGCTGAGTGCTTGGACCTGTTGGGCGGCCTGGCCGTACCGCTGGACGGCGTCCTGGACAATCCGGCCAGCTTCATTAAGCCGCTGCTGGCCGGCTGCCTGTAGTTTTGCGCGGACTTCGGGCGACCCAGACCACGGTTGCAATGACCGTTTGTCACCTTCCCAGGCGGAGAGGACCGCGTCCATGGCCCGTCTGGCGTCCGGGCCGATGCTTTGGGCGTGATTGACGACTGTGGTGACCGAAGCGTGGGTGGCGTGCAGGGTGGTGCGGGTTTGATGCAGGCGCGTGGCGTTGTCGTGCGCGCTTTCGCGGGCCGACCCGCTCCATCCTTGGGGGTCTTCTACGGCTGCTGGTGGTGTGGTCGCTCGTAGCTGCGGTGGATGGGCCGAGCCGAGTAGCCGGCGTAGCTGGGCCAGCGCGGCATCGATCGCTTCGACATCCATATCGCCCCCTGAAGGTCCCTGCCCTACCCACGCTGAGGAGTTCGCCCGGCCAATCCGACCGGCCGGCGTGGCATTTAAACCGACCACACCTTGCCGGGATCCGTGCCCGAAATCGATTCCGCCCCGCGTCGGTCCGTGGCGGTGTACCGGCCGGCCGCGTCGCGCAGATCGGCGGCGTGGCCAGTGTGGCCAGTGGCCACCTGCTCGGCGGAGGCTTTCAGCGCCAGCTGGAACTGGGCAAACGCCGCTGTCAGCGCGGCCCCTGCTGGGCCGTATCCAGCCTCCATCGCCGCCAAAATCGCTGGATCCGGCTGGCCATCGGCACGAACGTCGGCAGCCACCTGGTCGTGTGCCTGCGCACAGGTTCGCAGGGCATCAGGGTCCACTGAGAGCGCCACCGGGCTTCCACCTTTCCCTCTCGCGCGCACAACCGAAGACGATTGCTGGCGATGTCAGCACGTTGGGGCACCCACAAGCGGGTGACCTCGAAGAGAGCATAGTTGCTGGTCGCCGATGCGCCGGAGATAACGAGAAAGCTCTGTCTCGACACGGCCACCGCCGACATTCGCTTCTTTGGCTGTCTACTCAGCCCTGGTGCGCCCAGGCGGAGACCTCGCCCACTTTTGAGGACCGATTGTCATCGGCGCGCTCTACAGTGGTTGACATGGGCGGTGATCAGGCGTCGACGACCGGGCGGGCAGTTGATACCAACGCTCGGCCCGAATGGAAGCGCACGGGGTACAAGTACTTTCCATATGCCACGAAGCAGTCTGGGCAGTGGTGGGTACTGCGGCTGAACACTGACTTCCCCGATCACGACATGTACACCCTGTTTGTCGACGGTCACGCGGCTATCGATGTCACCGGCAACCCCAGCTCCGATCTGCCGCTGGTGGCAACTCTGGCGGCGTTGAAACCGGCCAGCGCGGACGAACCGACCCTCGATGCGACGACTGCCAGAGAAGTCGTCGCTGAAGTATCGGCATATGCCGATTACGGCAGTGAAGCTGGCGACCCGTGCATCTTCTGCGCCGACAACCGGGACGGGCTGACCCCCGACCGATAGGCAGGGCTGTTCACCGAACGTAACGGTAGCGAAGCTCTAGTGTGAGCACGTGACCGCGCGGCCCTGGCCAAACCCGCCGCCCGACGGAGCGTCCCCGGGCTCAGTTGCCGGGACGTTCCTCACTCTCGGGCATGTACTCGACGGAATCGGTGCCGAGCATGACCCCCCTATCGGTGTGGGCGACATCTACCTCATTCGGCACACCTTCCAACCGGGCGGGCACGAAGGGCTACAGGGACCGGAGGATCTGACCGCAGACCGCGTCCTGCAATACACCCGCTCGCAGAACATCTCAACCCGGCTGTTCCCAGCAGACCCGGGGCCGTACTGGGTGGTGCTGATCGCCGACGGCAAGCGTCGCTCCCGCCTGTGGGGCACCTTCCACAATCGCGGTGAGTTGGTCGCCCAACGGACAGCGACCGATCGTTATTTCGACCTGCATCCCAGCGGCTTTCTGGCGCCGCTGGTCGATCGGCTGGTGATCGAGTGGGTCAACCCGCGCCGGTGGCACAGGCGCGCGACGAATGCGCGAGGCCTTCCCGTTCTGGAAATCTCCGACCGAGACAAAGTCCCGTTTCCGGGCTTCGACAGCGTGCGGCTGCCCTTCCACGAACTAACTCAGATGGTCGCTGACCATCGATACTCAGACTGGCGCGTCGCACTGTCGGAGGTCCAGGGCATCTATCTGATCACCGACTCATCGAACGGCAAGCAGTACGTCGGCAAAGCTGCTGGTGCGGAACGGATTTTGCAGCGATGGACCGCCTATGCGCGCGACGGTCACGGCGGCAACCGTGCCCTGCGTGACCTGGCAGACGCCAGTGTCGGCCGCGGTGGTGCGAAGACCGACCATGCTCGACACTTCGTGTTCAGCATTTTGCGCGTATTCGGGCCTAGCACTTCATCGTCAGAGGTGGACGCTGCCGAAAGCCACTACAAGGAAGCGCTGATGACCCGGCAATTCGGCCTCAACCGCAACTGAGCCGTGCCGGATAGCGCCGCCGCCCAAGACATCAGCGGCGACGAGCCGCAGCCAGGGTCGGGATCCGGAACGTTTCGTTGGGCGTTGAGGAAGACCGCCAGGCGCGCCACGCCGTAGCCCGCCGGCCATTGGCCACTGGCCAAAATATGTTCGCCAGAATGTCGCCCCTGGCTGCTACCGTTGATTTGTGACCATGATCCGCAGCGACTACTACCCGTTCGCCGGGATGCGAAAAGCATCCTCGGCGGCGTTGTCGTGCGCGGACCTCACCAGCGGGAATGCCCCGTTGTGGACGATCCAAGCTGAGCGGTCCGGCGGCATCAGCCAGCCCAGTCGCTTCCGGTTATTCCGTCATGAGCAGCCTTCCGCCCTCTCAAAGGGCGTGCGCCCCGACCGGAAGCTTGGGCTCGAAGAACAATCTCATATATCTCTCACTTTTGGTGTTTGCCCTGCTAGGAACGTCGCCTGACATTCCTATAGTTTGGTGCACCCAAACGCCATGTAAGCCAACATCGTTCGGCGAAAAATAACCTCGACAACCAGCGTTGAGCAGTGGCACTCTGTTAACCGGCAACGCACACCGTCCAGGCGTGCACAGCAGACCAGCACGCGAATTGCGTTGCTGTGTCAGACCTTTGAGAACTTCACAGTGGTGGCATCCGCGCTCGTGGCGGAATTTGGCAGACGCGCCCGGCTCAAACCCGGGTGCCCAACACGGGCATGCAGGTTCGAGTCCTGCCGAGCGCACTTTTGTGTCACGCGCCTGTAGCCCAATTGGTAGAGGCGCCGGCCTCAGGAGCCGGTCAGTGTGGGTTCGAGTCCTACTAGGCGCACAACGGGTCGTTGGTGAAATCGTGTATCACTCTTGGCTTTTACCCATGAGTTCCGGGTTCGAGCCCCGGGCGACCCACTTTTGCGCGCCGTTAGCTGAGTTGGGATAGCACCAGACTCTTAATCTGGGGACGGAGGATCGAAACCTCCACGGCGCACCAACATTTCCTGCCGTTGAGGTGTAACAGGTTTGCACGCCAGTCTTCCAAACTGACAGAGCGGGTTCGAGTCCCGTCAGCGGCTCTCAAGCGGCTGTGGCCGAGTGGTCAGGCAGCGGTCTGCAAAGCCGTCCACGCGGGTTCGAGTCCCGCCAGCCGCTCGATACGGATGTAGCTCAACTGGTAGAGCCGCGGTCTCCAAAACCGCGTGAGTTGGGGGTTCGAGTCCCTCCATCCGTGCCAACGGGATGTAGCCAAGTTTGGTAAGGCACCTGCTTTGGGAGCAGGAGACTTCGCGCGTTCGAATCGCGCCGTCCCGACCAACTAATGCACCATCAGGCCCCTGTAGCTCAGCGGGAGAGCGCCTCGCTTACAACGAGGATGGCGGGAGTTCAATTCTCTCCAGGGGTACTCACTAAACACGCTGCGCGGTAGGACAGTTCGGCAGTCCGCCGGGCTCATAACCCGGAAGTCGGTGGTTCAAATCCACCTCGCGCAACCAGTAGTAGTCCGCGACAACAACAACCAGAGAGGAGGCACGCGGCATGAGGAATCTACGCCAACACAGGAACCGTCAGCAGGCCGTGACGGTCTACAACGCCGACTACCGCGTGCTGACTCACGTGAGCTGGCAGGAGGCAGTCCGGCTGCTGCTGCGGGGCTCGGTCTACGTGATCGAACGCCACAGCCCGGCCGTGCACATACACAGCCCATCGACCATCGTCGAGCTCCCAGTATCGGTCGGGCTGCGCGAGTACGTCCACGTCCCGTACCGACCTGACAACCGGGTCAGCCGCGAGGGCGTGCTGCGTCGTGACAGTTTCGTCTGTGCCTATTGCGGTGGCGTCGGCGACACCATCGACCACGTGATCCCGGCCTCCCGAGGCGGCCAAGACACCTGGCTCAACCTCGTGGCCGCATGCGGGCCGTGCAACGGGCGCAAAGACAACCGCACACCGGCCGAGGCCGGGATGCGACTGCTCTGGGAGCCCTACGAGCCACGCGAGCGGGCACGATACCGAGTCCCCGCGATGGCGTGAGCCGATCCACACTCACAATCGGCGGGGCGGACGATCTCCCCTCATCCCGTCCGCCCCGCCCTGACCATTCCCCGGTCGCCTAACTGGCATGGCAGCGGCCTGTTAAGCCGCCGAGCACACGCTCAATCCTGGTTCGAGTCCAGGTCGGGGAGCCCACCTGCGCGCGGTGACGACGGCGGTGTCACGGCTGGCTGTAAACCAGTTGCCTTTCGGCTCAGGGGGTTCAAATCCCTCCGCGCAGACCACTTGCCCCGTGGTGTAATCCGGCAGCACAGCTGATTCTGGATCAGTCGGTCCAGGTTCGAATCCTGGCGGGGCAGCGTATCGAATATCAATGCCTCGTGGGGTAAATGGCAGCCCACCGGATTTTGGTTCCGGGCGGTTCAGGTTCGAGTCCTGACGAGGCAGCAACGGTCCGTTGGTGTAGGCGGCAGCACACCTGGTTCTCAGCCAGACAGCAGGAGTTCAACTCTCCTACGGACTACCACGCCGCTGTAGCTCAACACCTGGCAGAGCACCCGAGTGAAGCCCGGGAGGTTGCGAGTTCGATCCTCGCCGGCGGCACCAACCAGGAAGGCCCCGTTCGGATATGGGTTAGTCTCTCGCTCTTTCACAGCGGGGGAGCGGGTTCGAGTCCCGCACGGGGTACGCCGCGGTCCGGTAGCTCAGTCGGTGAGAGCGCCGCTCTGATACAGCGGAGGCCGGAGGTTCAATCCCTCCCCGGACTACCAGCACCTTGGCCCTGTAGAGCAGTCGGAAGCTCGCCACCCTGTCACGGTGGAGGTCGCGGGTTCAAGCCCCGTCAGGGTCGCCATGGGGAATTAGCTCATTCGGAAGAGCGCTGCCCTTGCAAGGCAGAGAGCGGGGATCGTAGCCCCGATTCTCCACTGTGGAACACCAAAGGAAGTGTGGCAGAACGGTAATGCAGCGGCTTGCTAAGCCGTCGTCGCGGTCACACCGCGGCTGGGGGTTCAAATCCCTCCACTTCCGCCGTGGCGGTAGCTCAACGGGCAGAGCACCGGGCTGTGATCCCGGCGGCTGCGGGTTCGAATCCCGCCCGTCACCCCAACATTGTCAGGCCCCTGTAGCTCAACGGACAGAGCATCGCCCTCCGACGGCGAAGGCTGGCGGTTCGAGTCCGCCCAGGGGCACCCAACCTCACGCCCACGTAGCTCAACTGGAAAGAGCAGCGGTTTACGAAGCCGCAGGCTGCTGGTTCGAATCCAGCCGTGGGCACCACACACCGTCCCCGTAGCCCAACCAGGTAGAGGCGGCCGGCTTAAACCCGGCATAGGTGCGGGTTCGAATCCCGCCGGGGACACCGGTCCGCGTAGCTCAACAGGACAGAGCACCGGTCTCCTACACCGGAACGTGCGGGTTCGACTCCCGCCGCGGACACCAACAGCATGCGCCGGGAGCACGGCTGGTCAGTGCAGCACTCTTATAAGGTGACGGTCACGGGTTCAAATCCCGTCCGGCGCACCATTAATCACCACGCATGCCGGATTAGCTCAACAGGCAGAGCACCTGTCTCGTAAACAGGACTTGTGCGGGTTCGAGTCCTGCATCCGGCTCCACAGCCACCACTAGGGAAGGCAGCGCCAACGGCGGCAAAGCGGCTTCGAAACCCGTGCCAGGCAACGAGTCCTGAAGGTTCAATTCCTTTGTCTTCCGCTATGCTTCACTGCCTCCGTAGCTCAGCGGACATAGTGACGAGTCTCTACCTCACATCGGCGCGGATTTCGACTCCCGCCGAAGGCTCCACCGTCGCGCGGTTGCTGCCGCGTCCCGGACACCGACAGAGGGTGTGCTGGGCGGTCAGACCTCAGGTCAGTCGGTCCATCGCTCGCCGGGCATATCTGCGCGTCTCCGGTGAGCGATCGGTCAGGAACGGCTCGATGAGATGGCGAACCTCGCTGGCCTGCATCTTGATCAACGCGGGAATTACCAGAACAGGCCAACCGCGCAGGTAGGGGAGTATCACATCGCGGGATTCAGCGGACTTGACCTTGCCGAAGTAAGCAATAAGGAGCGGCTTGGCATGGTGGTCATCGGGCAACCGATGGAACACATCGCGAATCTGAGCGAACTCGTGGCCTGTCGCGATACGGGCCAGCACCTGGCCCGCGGCCGCGGCGAATGGTGACGGCAAGGCCGGATCCCGGCGCAGGATCTGGCCAATCACCACGGCAATGGCGCGGGAGCTGCCCCGCGCTGCAGGATCATTGAGCAGCCAGATGAGCCAACCCCGGATGAGCTCGCGATGACGGGTCTCTGGGCCCGGGATCCGTTCCTCCAGGTGCTCAAGCCAGTCGAGCGCCACGGGCAGCAATTTGGGCGCCGACCGCACATAGATCTGGTCGACGCGATAGCAGCGGTATCCGGTTTCGGCCACATCCTCCATCAGCTGCCGGTCGAACCCGCCCTCGCCGTGCCGGTACTGCGCCGGCACGTGGTCGAGCCAGTCCTCGCCTTCGGGCATTCCCGGATACGGCCTCTGGACCGTGGGATCGGGCTTGGGTGGGCGCTTCCGGGCAAGGCGGGCTGCGGCCGCGGCCCGTGTGTCGACTGACCCCTTCGCCTCGATATCAGCGATACCGCGGCGCAGCGAAGCAACAAGGTCGTCGCAGTCGTTATCCATCCCGCAGCCGCCCTCCGCGTCCCGGTCCACGCCAGTGCGGGCCCGCCTCCATTCTCCCAGTTGCTGCAGCAGCCCGAAGCGGCAAATGGGCACCGAGCCACGGGGTGATAGCCGGGCAGCCTGTTACAGGCTCCATCCGTCGATGAGGATGGTTCGGGCCTGGATCCCCTCCACGGTGGCCAGAGCCGTCCGGATCTTCGCGGCAAGCGCTTGCCGGCGATCGACCCGCTGGTAAAGGTCTGTCTCGTCTCCGGTCACCGTATAGTCGGCGGCGATGTCGACTTCGACAGCAAACGGTTCGGGGAAATCCGCCATCTTGTGCCCCCATTTTCATCGGTTAGTGTTCGGGCCGCGCGGGCCCGGACGTTTGTGGTGGTGCATCGGTGATGTTACTTGTGGGGTCTGACGTTTCGACTGTCCGTGCAGCACGATGTTGAGTGGCATACCGGTCAGCGAACGGCTCCACTGCGTGAATGTCAGTGCTGCGCCGTACAATTACGGTGTTAGTCAAACGGACAGGCGTGCGCGCCTGCCCACCTACGAAGGGAATGTCGACATGGCAAACGCCTCAGAATCGGTGAGCCTCTACTTCAAGTCCGGCTCCAGCGACAAGGTCTATCACGCAGAGATTGCCGAAGCGGCAGATTGCAGTGGCAAGTACGTGGTCAACTTCGCGTATGGTCGGCGAGGCGGGACGCTGTCCACCGGAACTAAGACCAAGGCCCCGGTCGACCATCCCACTGCACTGCGAATCTTCGAAAAGCTGCTCTCCGACAAGCGATCCAAGGGATACACGGAAGGCTCCACCGGCACACCGTACCTTCACAGCGAGAACGCGGGCCGGGTGAGTGGGCTGCTACCGCAGCTCCTCAACGTCATCGACGAGCGAGAAGCCGCCCGCATCGTCGCTGACCCACTCTGGGTTATGCAGGAGAAGTTCGACGGCCGCCGTCTGATGCTGCGCAAAGTCGGAGCCACAGTCGAGGGGATCAACAAACTCGGCCTAGTCGTCAGCGTGGCCGCCCCCATCGCGACCGCGGCGCTGGATGTGCCGGGCGACTTCGTGCTGGACGGGGAAGCTATCGGTGACCGATTCCATGCGTTCGACCTGATCTCGCACGACGGCACCGACGTGCGCGAGCAGCCCTGCGGTGATCGCTACGGCGCTCTCACCGCCTTGATCGGCGCAGCCAGCGAGTCAGCCCACATCGGATACGTGGACTGCTGGACTGACGCAGCCAACAAGGCTGAGCACCTGAAGGAGTTGCGGGCTCGCAACGCCGAGGGAGTGGTGTTCAAACGGTGGGATGCCCCCTACCGGCAGGGGCGCCCCAACAGCGGTGGCACGCAGCTCAAGCTCAAGTTCGTGACCACTGTCTCCGCGGTAGTCACCGCGATCAACCAGCAGCGCAGCGTGGGCGTGAGCCTCCTCAACGGCGACGAGTGGCAGACCGTAGGCAACGTGACCGTTCCCGCTAACCAGAACGTGCCTCAGCTCGGCGATGTCGTCGAGGTGCGGTACCTCTACGCCGCGCAGGTCGGTGGAGCGCTCTACCAGCCCGTCCTCCTGGGCGTCCGCGACGACGTCGAGCCCACCGAATGCGTGGTGACGCAACTCAAGTTCAAGGCCAGCTGAGAAAGACCTGCGTACCCCCGGATGGGCGTGCCCCGCCGTCCGGGGGTCGTTGGGCTGGCCTGCCTCGTGGTGCGTCAGCGGCAGGACTCGGGCGGCATGCTAATGAACTTGCGATCCCGCCTTGGCGATGTGATGTATCAGGACATCGGTGACAGTTCTGTATCAGGACATCGGTGACAGTTGATGTATCAGGACATTGGTGACGTTTCATCGGTCTTGGCGTGGGCCGCGGGGTTGTCCGTTGCCGACGTATCGCACTCCGGGTGCGGGTCGTGTGTGCTCGATGAGGACTTCGCCGTCGAGGTCGGCCACGGTGATGCTGTCGCCGTCGATGACGACGAGGACCTGGTCGAAACTGCGTCGGCCGTCGACTTGGTAGTGAATTCCGGCGACGCTGAACGAGCCTGTGCTGGTCAGCGTCTTGACGAAGGTGCCTGCGGGTAGGTCCTTGGGTGTCGGCGCGGGCCGGTGCTTCTTGGGTGTGGGTGGGGCGAATAACGGCTTGTCAGGCTTGGGGCGAGGAGCTTCGGCTTTGGGGGTGGCCTCCCACGCCGCGCGCGGCGTGACACGTCCAGGTAGTCCTTGGTGAGGACGTTCGGTGTTGTAGATGACATCGAAGGCGTCGACCTGGGCCTGTAGTTCTTCGAGCGTCTCAGCGAGGGGCTGTTTGTCGAGGTAGCGAAACAGGGTCTGGTGGAAGCGTTCGTTTTTGCCCTGGGTGGTGGGCTTGTGGGGCTTGCCGGTGATCGCCTCCACGCCCAGGCGCGACACATGCGCGACGAGTTGGCCGTTCTGCCCGCGTCGGGACGGATTCAGCGCAGCCCCGTTGTCAGAGAGCAGTCGTTGCGGGACGCCGTGGGCGGCAATAGCCTTGTCCACCACAGTGATTGCGTCCTTGGCGGTCTCGCCCCAGGCGACGTGGGAGGCAACCGCGTAGCGGGAGTGGTCGTCGATGAGCTGGAAGATCACGCACTTGCGGCCACCGGCGAGGACGTACTCGGTGGCATCGAGTTGCCAGCACGCGTTCGGGGCTGGATAGACGAACCGTCGCCACGCCGAGCGGGGCTTTTTCTTCGGCTCAAGCCGAGCGACCCCGGCCTCACGGAAGATGCGTGCCAGCGACGCGGTGGAGGGGACCTGCTGAAGGCCCATCGCACCCATCTTGTCGTACACGCTGATCGGCCCGTGGTCTAGGCCGGAGGCCTCCAGAGCGGCTCGCACGGCCACGGCCTGTTGTTTGAGCTCGTCGCTCAACGTTGCCGGACTGGACTTCGGTCGTCGGGTCCTGGGTTCGAGCACCGCGGCCGGCCCGTCGGCCTTCGCCCGCTTGCGCAACTCGTAGAACGTTTTTCGGGAGATTCCGTGCTCGGCGCAAAAGGTTGATACCGCCCCGCGGGGCGCGTCATCGGGCCACTGGGAGATCGCCAGGCGGATCCGAGGATCGATGGGTTCATTGACAGCCACCGCCTGAGCCTGCGGGCAGAAGTGTCACCACCAAGACCATCCGAACTGTCACCGATGTCCTGATGCAGAACTGTCACCGATGTCTTGAGACATAACAATCCCGCCTTGGCGATGATGGCATCACCTCGAAGAGCAGTTCTAAGCCTGGAGTCGGGGGTCAGCTCAGCGACTACTTCGAGCATGCGTGCAATTCTCACGAACAGAGCACGCGGCACCCACACGTTGTCGCCAGTCTGATGGTCGGCCTGGACCAGACCAACCATCGAGATGAGTTCGGTGACCTCGTGGCTGCGGGATCGGCTCAAATCGGCATCGACTGCTTGGTACGTTTCAAAGAAGAGGTGGCATTGGGCCAGGGCGGCGACGAGGCGTCCAATACCTGAAACCGGGAGAGCGCCCGTGCGCGGGAGCGTCAGAAGGTCTGTGCCGGGTTCCTCGTCGGCGAAAGTCTCGACGAGACCATCGGCCAAGGCCGCAAGGCCGTCATGATCGAAGTAGGCGCGGGCACTGCGTTCGGTGATCTTCATTGTTGCGGCGACGGCTCTAACGCGTTCGGCCACAACGACTTCAGCGCCCTCAATGGTAAGCGTCATCCCGCGAGCCTCGACCTTCTCCACAAGTCCGGTCGCGAGCTTCTTTAACCAGGCAGGTGACGGGCGGCCGGACCGCTCAGCAGAGCCATGGATATCAGACATAACGACTGTCCTTGTTCCTTGTTGTTCCGCCGATTGGGCCAGCAGCTCCGGCGCGTGTGCAGGGCCACCTGGATCGCGCTTCCTTCACGGTTCCATCCTGCCATCGATGGAGATCGCCGGCTGCAGCTTTCGGTCATGACATTGCCGGACTGGGGCGTGGAAATGCCTTACTAGTAGTGCGTTTCAGGTGGCCGGGGTACGGGTGGGGAATGACAGTCGAAGCGCAACACACCGGTGCCACGCCTTGCCCTCTGGGGCGTGGCCGCTTAGCTTACCGAGTAAGCATCCGCGAGTGATATGAGAACCGTGATGACGCAGCGTGACGGCGCCGAGTCAGTCTTGTCTCGGCCCAAACTGAAGTGGCACGAGTTTCGTGACATTGCAAAACTCGAATTGAGCGGCAACGCTTGCCCAGCGCATCAGGAGTTCGTTCGCCGACCTGAAAATGCTGTTCGGTGGTTGAGGGCGTTGAGGGCGACGATGCAGGCGGTGGAACAGCAAACCGCTGCTGCGAAAGCGTTTTTGAATGCGCATCCGGGTCGGCGCGCAGTGTCCGGTGAGCTTGCACGGGATTACCTCCGAGCGCGCAGAGCGTACGAGGTCGGGCATGCTCGCCGCGAGCATGTGTTGATGCATATTGCGGATCGGATGGCTGAGGCCAAAGACATCATCACTGAGCAGGACAAGATTACGGCTCGTGGTTTGGAGCTTTTGGCGAGTCGACTCATTCGATGTGACAGGTTGTTGGGCCAGGGCGAGATTGACGGAGCGCGTCAGGCGCTGTGGGCAGCGATGGATTCCGTCGGGTGCATCGCCTCTGCCGATAACGAAAGTGACGTTGTGGGTGTAGTCCAGGGCGCCAGCGCCCGGCAGTGCCTCTGATGCGGTTGTCGTGCAATGTGGCTCTTGACCCCCTGAGGCCAGGGGAGTAGTCACTCTCAGCTTGACGCCACCAGCTCGGCCAGGTCGGCGTCGCCTCGTTCGTGCAGCACTGCCACGAGCTGCCCGCGCGAGACTCCCAGGCTTGCCGCCAAGGCTGCGAGCGGATTGCGCACTGGCCGGCCCAAGAAGGCGCGACAACGCTCTAACACTGAAGCGTCGTTGTCGACGCAAACAACTTCGAGTTGCGCTGTCTTTGGCTTGAATGCGAGCACCAAAGTGTCTGCCGTGGTTGCGCCCACCGACTGGGCTAGGACCCGCAATGTTCCCGCGTAGGGGCCTGAGGTCGACGAGAGCCGCCACACGACATGCACCGGGCCCTCAGCGGTGCTGAACACACGTTGCTTGCCGGGGGAGACGCCGATCGCGGCGGCGACAGAGGCCGGGATGGGAGTCCTCGAACCCCGAAGCACATCCGGTGTGACCGGCACCGCCAACCGAATTTCGCTATCTCCGCACCTGAAAACGCCTCGCACAGAATGCAGTGGAGGCAGTGTCGGCCATCCGTCAGCGGCGGTGCGCCGCCGTACCAAGCCTGCCTCGACCACGAACGCCAAGGTGGAGTACAGATGGGTTCTGATGGATGACACGCTGACATCTGGCACCTCCGCAAGCGTCGTTGCGATGAGGTCCTCGGCCCGCAACCGGCCGCCGGCGGCGTCGATCCGGGCTGCCAATTCCGCTGAGATACCGGCGTATTCGTCCAAACCCCAGTCGCTCAAGGCCCACATGGACTTGGACGTCCGCATGAACCGGTCATCAATGGACAACACATTGCGGACAGTTTTGTCGGTGCGGACCGGCCCGATCAGTGCCAAAATCTCTTCCGCTGACGCAGGCCGGCCAAGAGCATGTAGCGCCGATGCGACCATGTCGCCGGTCGCGTCGGTCCACTGCACCCAGCGATCGCCTAATCGGCGCAGGGTCGGCTGCCGGCGCTGCAGGTAACGATCGACGCGATCTGCAGTCACACCGGCAGACTCCACGGCCGCGAACATCTCGTGATCGGCCACGGCACCTTCGCGCAGCAGGAGGCCATCGATGATCTCGTCGACAGCGGTGCTGCCACCGGCGGCGACGTTGTCAAACCAATCCTGGGTCAGCACGTATGGGCCGGCGAGATGGAGCAACACCTGGGCTTCCTGACTTACCGGATCGAGTCCCAGGCGAAGCAACTCGTCGACGACATCGCCCTGGGGTGCCGAAATGCCGAGCCGCTGGCGCAACGCTGCGGCGTGCTCGCCGACCTCCGCATGCACCGGATCCTGCAACAGCGCCGCGAACCGGGCGCGTGCCTTGGGTTCGTGGCGCTGCACCCACCCCGTGTGCGTGCCGAGATGTTCTGCCACGATCGGCCGGGACGCCGGCGGCGTCGACCATGACCGCATCCGCAGCATGACCACGTCGCGATCGTCGAGGTGGGCCAACAGACGCCCGACACATGCGTCGGCACCCACCCGCTCACCCGCCGAGCGGGCCCCCACCACCGCCTCGCGCGCGGCGACCAGCAAGGCGCGCACCGTCGCTTCACCCGCGCGCGGAGTAGCGAGCAGCGAACCGACCGTCTGAGCCGCAAGATCTGACCAAGTCGTGAACGTTGCCGCAAACGCAGAAGAGGCCCGCTGGGGAAGTCTGGCGTACGGGATCGCTAGGTCTGCGATCTCCTCGATGCCCTCGACCAGCTCGATGACGCGGGCGTCCGCAAGTTCCGATAACCGGGACGCGCGCCCAACGCCGTCGGGCGCGACTAACTCGGCGCCTGCGTGCACAAGGTGCCTCGCGCCGCGGCCGCACCCGCCGCGATCCGTGTGCCCCACGAACCCGCCAACATGTGCTGCCCCCTTCTGACCCGAGCGCCGACCATTGGCGAACACCATCCCGACCGCGAGTTTGCCCGTCACACCATAAGCCGCCTTCGCGGCTCACTGGTACCGGTTCCCACCGGAATTTGTCAAGGCGGATGAGTCCATCGGGTGTTAAGCGGCTGTCGTGTCGGCCTCCTGGGTGATGTGTTGGGCTGGTGGGTTGATCCAGACGGTGTCGGGCAGGTTGAGGATCTTGGGCGGCGCGATGGTCGTCGTGCTGAAGCGGTGCGGGTACTGGGCCCGGGCTTCGGCGAGCACGGCTTGCCGGTCTGCAGCCTTGTCGGCGGCCAACCCGAAGTGCACGTCGGCGGGCGTGTGCAATCCGATGCCGGTGTGACGATGCTCGTGGTTGTACCACTGGGCGAAGGCATCCATGAATTGCCTTGCCTCCGAGAGTGATCCGAATCGTTCGGGAAATTCCGGCCCGTATTTCAATGTCTTGAACAACGATTCGGAGTAGGGGTTGTCGTTGGACACCCGTGGGCGTGAATGCGACCGGGTGACCTCCAGATCAGCGAGCAGCGCAGCGACGGTCTTGCTGGTCATCGACGTACCCCGATCGGCGTGCACAACCTGCGGGGCACCATGCACCTGGAACACCTGCTCGATGAGTTCTTTTGCCAGCACACCTGATTCGTGGGCGTGGACGTGGACACCGACGAGGTAGCGGGAGTAGATGTCGATCATCACGTACGCGTCGAAGTAGGTGCCTTTGACCGGGCCGGCAAGTTTGGTGATGTCCCACGAATACACCTGCCGTGGTGCGGTCGCGACCAACTCCGGGCATGCTTTGGCGGGGTGTCGCGCCAGCCGGCGACGTTCCTTGACCTGTCTGTTTTCGCGCAGCACCCGGTACATCGTGGATACCGAGCACAGGTAGAGGCCCTCGTCGAGCAGCTGGGCGTAGATCTGTAACGGGGCCAGATCGACAAACCGGTCGCTGGTGAGCACCTCCAGGACCAGGCACCGTTGCAGATCGGTCAGCTTGTTGGCCGGCTCGGCGACTGGTTGCGCCGACACTGTGGGCGTGGGTGCGGTGGCGGTGTTGCGCCGCCGGATCGCCGTCGAGCGCACTGTGCCGGTCAACGCTGCTGCGTGTCTGGTTGGCACGCCGGCGGCGATCAGCGACCCGTAGGCTTCGGTCAGCGCTTCTTGGGTTGCTCGTCGAAATCCGCTCTCGGAAAGACTTTCCAAGAGAGCGTGTGCTTTTCCCATGATGTCCAGGGCGGCCTCGGTGGTCGCCAGGCGCTTGCTCATCTGGGCGTTCTCCCGTTTGAGGCGGGCGATCTCGGCCTGCTCAGCGGTCAGCCGCCCGATCTTCTCTCCGGGCTGTTTGCCCGCCAAAACACCGGCATCGCGTTGCTTGCGCCATTCGCTGATCGACGACGAGTACAAGCCCTCCCGCCGCAAATAGCCACCGCCGTCGCCGTGCTCGCAGGCCTGCTCGTAGGCCTCCAGGTGGGCAAGCTTTTCGGCTGCCGAGAACGCCCGGCGTCGGCGCGGCCCGTCGGCACGCGGGTGGGTTGGATCCATCCGTTCATTGTCGTGCACCGACATCGTCATCGAACTACTCATGGTGTGTTGATCCGTATCTCGCCCTGCGTCAGGCCGATTTGCTATGAACCACTGGACTCAACTCACCCTGACACGCAGGGCACGGGCAACAGTGAAGATTTTCGTGTGATTCGAGGGGGTTGGCTCGGGTTACGGTTTGTGGGTTACGGATTATGCGAAAGCGAGTTTAGACACGATGGCCAGTAAGCACGTGCCGACAAGGCTGGTTCTTGGAGCAGCAGCGCTGATGATGGCCGGCGTGTCTGCTGCTTGTACTGCCCACATCGAGGCCGGCAGCAGGAGTGCGGCGGTGTCGAGCGACAAGCTGGCGGCGACGGTCGAGGAACGTCTGAAGGCGCACACGGGGAAGGAGGCCGACTCTGTGGAGTGTGACGGGGAGCTACCTGCGAAAGTGGGTGCGACGCAACGATGCACATTGACCGATGGGGCCATGGAATACGGCGTGACGGTGACGACGACGTCGGCTGACAACGGCACTGTCAAATTCGACATTAAAGTAGATGATCACCCCGTACGCTGAGCGCTGCTCCTCGCAACGCCCAGAAGATCCCTGGATGTTTCGGGCGTGCCGTGGTCCGGCCCTGGGGCGCGCCAGCCCGGCGGCCGCCGGGCTGTGCGGAGTCGGTGTCGCCGCACTGATTTTGGTGGGTTGCTCCACCATCGTGTTGCATCCGATTTCTCCCGAGGAGGCGCGACGTCAGGTCGTCGACGTGTCACGGCAGATCACTTCCGATCTCGGCGGCGAAGTGGCCGAAGCGAAGTTCGGTTATCAATCCTGCGGCATCAACGGCACGCCCCCGTTCCAGGGTCACGCCAATCTGGGGCTGTGGATGCCCGGGGCCGACCGGTCCCGCGAAGTCACTGCCGACTCCGTGCTCGATCGACTACGCCGACACGGTTGGAAAACCAACCCTGACTATCACTCGCACGCCGCGGCGTTCACGCGCGACGGGCTGGATGTGATGGTGTGGGTGATACCACCACCCGAACCTGGCGAGCCGCCCATCGCTCACGTGGCGATCGACGTGTACACCGAGTGCCGCGACACCTTCGATCATCGCGACGATGGGACAGCGTTCTCGTCGACAGATATCAGGGACGACGTCGAAACGGGTTAGGCCGCGGCCTTGTATGGGTGTGGCCGGCGGGGTTAGGTGAGTCGTTCTGGGCAGTAGGCGATGATTCCTGCGCTCATGATGGTGGCGATGAGGTTGAGGTCGTTTTTGGGGTACCTCTGGAGTACTGCCTGCTGTGCGTTATAGAGGCCGACACCTGACAAGGGCGCTGCGCATGCGGTTGTGGCTATGTCGTCGGCGGCGTCGGGTTTTATCGAAATGCCGTATTGCTGCTTGAGGGTTTCGACGAACCTGTCTGCTTGTTCGTTGGCGTGTGCAGGCGCGGCTAATGCGGATCCGATGGCAAAGAACGTGACAGCGCCCATGGTGACGCGGTTCCAGGTTGTCCACATGGAAGTGAACGATGGCAGCGAACTGTCGACGAGTCAACAGCCCTGAGCTAACCACGCCGTTGCGTGCAGCACTGCTAGGAGTTGGCAACGTTGTGGAGCAGACGTGTTGAATCAGATGCTTGTTGAACGACCGCGACTGGCTGGACAACTGCGGTCACAGGAGTCCCCGCGCTTGTCGGGCGGGATTAACTCGGGGGTCTGGGTGCACAGGGTGCCTCGCGCCGCGGTCACACTCGCCGCGATCCGTGTGCCCCATGAACCCGTCAATATGCGCTGCCCCCTTCTGACACGCCGAGACGCCATTCTCGCGAAGCTGTCCAACTCCTAGGTGGATCTAGCCGACGGCGACGCTTGGTTACGGCGTGGTCTTGACGGGACAGTATGTGCTCACCATATAGAGGCCAAGGGACGACTTGACTTCGGCGTCGTCGGCCCATTCAGGCATGTCGATTGGTTTCCCAATCTTGTTTCGGTAGAAAGCATATTCGTATGCGAGCGATTGACCACTGACTTCGCTTAAGTAGTGCCGTTGATCCTTTTTGCAGAATTCTGCTGCGTAATAATCTGCGAACTGCTTTAGATCTGGGTCGCGGTTGGTCAGGTCCCAGGCCCAGTAGGGCGCGTTGGCGGCTTGGCCAGGTGGGCCGTCGGTCAGCGGAGGCTCGGTTGTCGTGGCCTGTGCTGGCCCGGAGCTCGTGGCGGCGTTGTGGGTTGAGCCACCGCCGCAGGCCGCGAGGGCAGTGACTGTGATGGCCAGGAGGGGTGCACCGGCGAAACGCGCCCGCTGGCTTTCGATCCAGTATCCCACCGCGGTGCTCCTTGACTGCCGGTCCTGATCTTGTATCGCGGAAGTGTGTCACAGGTTTCGGCGATTGGGATCGTGAACTTGTGACTGTGGCAGGTTGATTTGGCCCCGGTAGGACGGCTTCCATCGAACAGGGTTGCGATGGAGAGGGGCCTGGAGTGGAGGGTCGGGTGGAGCAGTTCGCAGCGATTCGCCATGATGCCCGTGTCGAGGGTCTGTCGATCCGCGAGCTGGCAACGAAATATCGGGTGCACCGTCGAACTGTTGCTGCTCGACGAGCTGGGCTACATGGAACTCGGCAAGCGTGGCGCAGAGCTGCTGTTTCAGGTGCTGACCGAGCGGGAGGAAGAGAACGCGATCGCCATTGCGAGCAACGAGGCCTTCTCCGGGTGGACGAAAACGTTCACCGACCCGCGGCTGTGTGCTGCCATCGTCGACCGACTCACCTTCGGCGGCACCATCATCGAGACCGGCACCGACTCTTACCGCCTAGCCCACACCCGCAACCAGAAAGCCACCGCAGCCAGTTAACTACCGGTCAATCCGACCCATCCCGCACAGTCATCGAGGTTTTCGAGGACTACTCAGGGGGTGGGCTCTGGCGGCGCGACGTTTCGGGGTGTTGGCGGTAGGTGGTGGGTGTCACCCCGAACCAGCGTTTGCTGGCGCGGGTGAAGACGCTCTGTTCGGCGTATCCGAGCTGGCGGGACACCTGGGCCACGGGTAGGTCGGTGCCGGTGAGCAGGCGGTGGGTCAGTTCGCGGCGGGTGCGGTCGACCAACTCGGCATAGCTGGTTCCCTCGGTGACGAGGCGCCGCTGCAAGGTCTTCGCGTGGATGCCGAATTGGCGGGCGACTTGCTCGGCGGACAGTTCCCCCGTCGGTAGTAGCTGGCGGATGATGCTGCCCACGGTGTCGGCGATGTCGGGTGTGCGCCGCCCGCGGGTGTCGGACAGGTAGGCGAGGGCGAGCCGGTGCGCGAGCGGGTCGTGGTTGAGGGGGCGCTGTAAATCGCTGGCGCGCAGGGTGAACCCGCCGATCGGATCGTTGAAGTGCGGTGGACAGCCGAAGTACTCGTGATAGTCGGTGTCAGCTGCCAGCGGTGAGTGCGGAAGGTGCACCGCCACCGGCCGGTAGGCGGTGCCCAGAAACAACCGCAGTACCTGCAGGGTGAGTCCGAGGGCCAGTTCGAGTGCCTGGCCTTGCGGCGGCGCGGGCCGGAGCTGGAAGTCGTATTCGAAGCGCCGCAGCTCCGGTTCGGCGTGTGTGGTGATGCACGCGGAGATGGCGGGGCTGTGGGAGTCCATGTGGGTGACCAGGACATCAAGCGCTTCGGCGACCGTCGCTGCGGTGCGCGCGGCCACGGAGACGGGGCCGAGGATGTCGATGCTCTGCCGCCGGCCGAGTTGACGGCCGAAGTCGGGTACGCCCAGCAGTGTCGCCGCGGTCTCGACCGCCGCGATGGCGCTGCGCAGGGGGATGAACCGGTCGTCGCAGCCGGCATCCGCGGCATCGACCCCGGCCAGCGCCAGCAGCACATCCGGATCTCCACCGTGGGCGGTGACGAGCGGCGCGAACCCTGTGAGTGACGATCCGCGGA
The DNA here is from genome assembly GCF_010727325.1 of Mycolicibacterium alvei. NCBI lineage: Bacteria > Bacillati > Actinomycetota > Actinomycetes > Mycobacteriales > Mycobacteriaceae > Mycobacterium > Mycolicibacterium alvei. The sequence continues at coordinate 3,650 of NZ_AP022566.1, read as the reverse complement.
CCAGCTGCATGTCCAGAATAGTCAATAATGTGTCCAGCAAAGTCAAGACGAGTGCCTGCCGGATCGTGCAGAGTGGAGGCCCGGTCGGGGGACCGCTTTTCGTTTGTGGCCGATCCGATCGTGGTGAGGCGCAATGGCCGTGAGGAGGCAGCAGCGCTGTGCCCGGTATAGCTGAGATCGCCCTGGGTGCCGCGCCGATCGCCGGCGGCGCACTGCTCGGTGCCGTCGCCGGGAATCTGAAAGCACCGGATGTGCGCGCGGTGATCAAGGCCGACCTCGACATGCTCGACCGCATCCCCGAGGATCAGGTGCAGCGGCGCGCGGCGATGTCGCAGATGATCGGGGCGCGCATCGACGACCTGATCACCGCCGACCAGCGCGGCCGTGAGCTGCGTCAGGCGGCGGCGGCTATCGGGGCAGCTGGCGCGACATCGTGGTGTTCGTCTGCGCAGTGCTGTTCACCGTCGTGTGGTGGCACGTCAACCATCATCACGCGAACTGGCTGCCGATGTTCGTCGTGCTCATCGTGATGTCGGTGATCGCAGGTGCCTACGCCGCCCGCGGCACTGTCCTCGCGCTCGCGCATCTGCTGCGCCGCAAGCCCACCGCCGCGGCGCGGCACTCCGCGCAGTAACGGCCCGGCGGCGGATCGAGACATGTCTGACGAAACCACCGATGACCCCTCAACGGAACCGATTCCATCTAAATCGCGACAAGGAGAAGCACGCATGAAGAAACCCGTTGGAACGCTGTTCACCGCGGCGGGATTGGCGATCGCGCCGATGACCTTCCTCGCACCCAGCGCGTCGGCTGACATCTGCGCCGGCGCGCATGGTCGCTTCGTCGGTGTTGAGGGGTGTGGCGCGCCCATCGCGCACATCGCCACCGGTGCCGCCATCGCGGGCGGTGTGGCCGCCGGGGTGGCCATCGACTCGGCGGCTGTGCCTTACGTGCCGGGGGAGATTCCGTGCTACACCGTCGAAGGCGTGCCGTACTACACCCCGCCCGGTCAACCCTGCTGACTAGCGGCGGGTCGCGGTGGCCGGGATGGGTCACCGCACTCAAATCTCGTCGGCAGCACCTGTAGCGGCTATGGCGTCGCCGGCGGCCACCGACGGAAGCTGTACCCCTCCGAAGGTGTCGAAGAGTTGGCTGATCGAAACCCGCTGTTGCCCAGTCGGATTCGGGCTAGCCGAGGTGGGATGCGGTCGGATCGTGAAGGATGAGTCGCGCTGGCAAACGCCGGCGTGTAGGAGTTTGGCCCGTGGGGCCGATGGAGAGGACACGCGTAAGTGAGTACGGACGACCAGGTTTCGAGGACGCATCTGCCGATTCCGTCCGCGCCGCGGACGGGGTTGATCACCTATGACGCGAAGGATCCCGACACCCCGCATCCGCCGATCCGGGACGTCCGGCCGCCCGACGGTGCCCCGAACATCCTGCTGATCCTGCTCGACGATGTGGGTTTCGGTGCGGCCAGCGCGTTCGGCGGTCCGTGCGCGACGCCGACCGCCGAGCAGCTGGCGGCCGGTGGGTTGAAGTACAACCGGTTCCACACCACCGCGCTGTGCTCGCCCACCCGTCAGGCGCTGCTGACCGGGCGCAATCACCATTCGGCCGGGATGGGCGGGATCACCGAGATCGCCACCGGACAGCCCGGCTACAGCTCGGTGCTACCGAACACGATGTCGCCGATCGCACGGACCCTCAAGCTCAACGGGTACAGCACCGCCCAGTTCGGGAAGTGTCATGAGGTGCCGGTGTGGCAGACCAGCCCGGTCGGGCCGTTCGACGCCTGGCCGTCAGCGGGCGGCGGTTTCGAGTACTTCTACGGGTTCATCGGCGGCGAGGCCAACCAGTGGTACCCGTCGCTGTACGAGGGCACCAATCCGGTGGAGGTGGACCGCACCCCGGAGCAGGGTTATCACCTGATGGAGGACATGACCGACAAGGCGATCGGCTGGATCGGTCAGCAGAAGGCACTCGCGCCGGACAAGCCGTTCTTCACCTACTTCGCCCCCGGCGCAACCCACGCCCCGCACCACGCGCCGAAGGAGTGGATCGACAAGTACAAGGGAAAATTCGACGCCGGCTGGGACGTCTTGCGGGAGCAGACTTTCGCCCGGCAGAAGGAACTGGGAGTGATCCCGGCGGACGCGCAGCTGACGCCGCGGCCCGAGCAGATCCCGGCCTGGGACGACATGCCCGAGGACCTCAAGCCGGTGCTGCGCCGTCAGATGGAGGTGTACGCAGGGTTCCTGGAGTACACCGATCACCACGTCGGCCGGCTCATCGATTCCATCGACAAGTTGGGCCTGCTCGAGGACACCCTGATCTACTACATCGTCGGCGACAATGGTGCGTCCGCTGAGGGCACGCTCAACGGCACGTTCAACGAGATGCTGAACTTCAACGGCATGGCGGCTCTGGAAACGCCTGAGTTCCTGATGGAGCGTCTCGATCAGCTCGGCGGCCCGGATTCCTACAACCACTACGCGGTGGGCTGGGCGCACGCCATGTGCACGCCGTACCAGTGGACCAAGCAGGTGGCCTCGCACTGGGGCGGCACCCGCAACGGCACGGTGGTGCACTGGCCGGGCGGTTTCGCGGCCAAGGGTGAGCACCGCGATCAGTTCCACCACGTGATCGACGTGGCGCCGACGCTGCTGGAGGCCGCCGGGATCCCGGCACCGCTGTTCGTCAACGGGGTGGCGCAGGCACCGATCGAGGGCACCAGCATGCTGTACTCGTTCGGCGACGGTGACGCCGCCGATCAGCACGAGACGCAGTACTTCGAGATGTTCGGCAATCGCGGCATCTACCACAAGGGGTGGACCGCGGTGACCAAGCACAAGACGCCATGGCTGCTATTGGGCGAACAGACCGTCGCGTTCGACGACGACGTGTGGGAGCTCTACGACACCACCGTCGACTGGACGCAGGCCCGGGATCTGTCCAAGGAGCAACCCGAGCGGCTGCACGAGTTGCAGCGGCTGTGGCTCATCGAGGCGACTCGGTACAACGTGCTGCCGCTGGACGACGACCTCAACACGCGGCTGAACTCCGACCTCGCCGGCCGGCCGGTGTTGGTCAAGGGCGATACGCAGATTCTGTTCGGCGGGATGGGACGGCTCTCGGAGAACTGCGTGCTCAACGTGAAGAACAAGTCGCATTCGGTCACGGCCGAGATCGACGTGCCGGAGAGTGGTGCCGAGGGCGTGATCATCGCTCAGGGCGCCAACATCGGTGGTTGGAGCCTGTACGCCCACGGCGGCAAACTCAAGTACTGCTACAACCTCGGTGGCGTCAAGCACTTCTACGCCGAATCCGCCGACCCGATCCCGGCCGGCGCGCACCAGGTGCGGATGGAGTTCGACTACGACGGGCCGGGCCTGGCCAAAGGCGGAACGGTGACGCTGTTCGTCGACGGCACGGCGGTGGGCACCGGCCGGGTCGATGCGACGTTGCCGAACGTCTTCTCCGCCGACGACGGACTCGACGTGGGCGTGGATACCGGAGCAGCGGTGTCGCCCGACTACCGCCCCGGTGACAACCGGTTCACCGGGCGGGTCCGCGGTGTGCAGCTGGCCATTTCCGACGCCGCCGAGGCGGAGGGCCATCACGTGGATCCCGCCGAGGCGGTTCGGATC